>PBTE01000110.1 GCA_002726515.1 Planctomycetaceae bacterium
CCCCGGGGGACGAATCCCGCTCACGGGGAGCCATGTGGGCAATCCCGGCAACAATGTCCTGTGCTCTGTGGAGGTAGCACGATGAGAACAGTAGCGTATGCGTTAGCGGCGGCAACGGCGGCGGCGTGCCTTGTCCTTCCCGGCGCGAGGTCCGAGGAGAAGCCGCAGGCCCCCTTCCGGTACGCGTGGGCTACGGCCTATCACGTGCTCCCTGAAACCCATAACAATGAATGCGGCTACTTCTCGCTCTGTGAGGGGTTGAACGGCAAGGTCTACGTCGGCACGGAAAAGTCCGGGGTGAACTCCTTCCTGGTGGAGTTCGACCCGCAGAGCGAGCGCCAGAGAATTGTAATCGACACGCACAAGGTTTGCGGGCTTGATGCGACCGGCTTCGCCGCGCAGGATCTGATCCACACACGCAACTTCGTGGGGCCGTCGGGTACGATCTACTGCGGCAGTATGAAGAGCCACAGGGTCGAGGGTGATACGGTCTACCCGGGCGGCTACGTCATGACCTACGATCCCGCCAAGGACGAGGCGCAGTCCCTGGGCATGGCGCGCCCGGGCGCAAGCGTTATCGACGTGGTGGCGGACGAGGCGCGGGGGCTGATCTACGTCGCCACGATCGGCCCCGAGCACTGGGTGCTATACGACGTGAAGACGAAGGAGTATCGCGACCTTGGGGTGACCGTGGAGCGCTTCGCCGCCACGCTGCTGGACGGAGAAGGCGGCGCGAGCGTCATCACCAAAGACTTCCGCCTGGCCCGCTACGATTCCGCGACGGCCAAGGTCACCGTGCGCGACATCATGCTGGACGGGGAACGCTGGGACGGCTCCACAAGGGGCGGGATACCCTTCTGGCAAGTGGCCCGGGACGGCCGCACGGCCTACCTCATCCTGATGAGCGACCCCACGCTGCTTCAGATCGACCTGCTGGCCGAGGGTGAGGCGGTGCAGTCCGAGAGCCACGGCAAGCTCATCGAGGGCGACGATCCCGACTCGCGCTGCGCAATATCGTTCGGCCCGGACGGGAAGCTCTACGCCGTTGTGCGCGTGAACAACGACACGGGCTTCGGCGGCGGCATGCTGCACCACCTGCTCAGGTTCGATCCCGATACCGGCGCCACTGAGGGCCTGGGCGTGCTGGCCGTGAAGAACCCTGATTTCTTCGACTTCGGGCCGGACGCCGACGGCAACCGCCCGCCCGGGAGCCACGGCTACCACACGCTGCCCGACGGCACGCTCACCCCCCTGCACAACCACCTGGCGTTGACCGTCGCCGCGGACGGCACAGTCGTTGTGACGATCCTCCACCCCTTCACGCTGCTGCGGGTGCCCGGCGTCGCCGAAAGCGGGGTCTGAGGAGCGGGCCCCCTACCTGCATGACGTGCATCCTCAGGGAAAGAATGCGAAGCGCCATGGTCAGGCCGAGAGACCGTTGACAAGCGGTTGTCTCAGGCGTAGAGTCCTACTCCCGGGGGACGAATCCCGCTCACGGGGAGCCATGTGGGCAATCCCGGCAACAATGTCCTGTGCTCTGTGGCAAAACAGTTCGTTGAACTCGCCTACCAAAACGTGGGTGGGTAGCATCAACAAAGACGCCTAACAAAAAATGCCCCGGAGTTGCGGGCCGTGCGTGCCCGAACCTTCCGCTGCACTTCTTGCACTGCTGAGCGCATCTGGCAGGCTTTCGGTGTTAAGCTAAGTACTTGCTCCTAGTTTTTTCTCGCGGCTGGGTCGCTGCTTCAGATTTGGCTGATGCTACGGTTCCAGACTTGATTTCTGAAAGAACGTGGTTTTAGAAAACGTCGGGGGCCCCAACTCTTCCCCAGCCGATCCGCGACCCCACCCCGGCTCCCTGCTGGCTAGTACCAGTAAGCTCTCTCCGGAGCGCAAGGTGTTTTTCACTGGAAAGATGCACACACCTCGCCTGCTTCACACCAAGGGGAATCGCGCTGTTTTGCTTGCCGGAACTCGCGCCCGCAAGCCCCGAGCCCCATTCGAGAAAGGTCCATGCCTGACCCTGAAGCTCTGCTAGGGCGTGATATAAGGCAGCGTAGTCACCACTGACATACCCCTCAAATGCAGGCGTGTGCCGGTGCTTTTCGCACAATTCGCTTGCTTCTTGCCAGAGATTTTCAAATTCCTCAAGCAGCGGATATTCCCCCCGAACCGCGCCATCCTGATGGCTGTTTAGATTCCGAGTCATACCAACTACAGAGGATGTTTTAGATTTTGCCGGATAGAGTCAACCGTCAACGAAGCGTCGCGGTAATCGTTTGTCGACAATCAAACCGGCAGCGGTTGAGGTTACTTGCTGGCTTGCTTGACACGTTGCCTTGCATTTCGACCTTTACGTTGTTTGCGTTTATTTTTCGGCTTTCCACTGGCGGTGCTTGCTTGTGTAAAAGAGCGTGTTGAGGAACGACCTGAGGATAGCCCCCTCGATGTCGATCGGGGCGTCGTACTGCCCTTCGCATGAGGCCTCGACGAGCGATGACGTTGCCCGGAGGATGCGGGCGAATGATCGGTAATCAAGCGAACTTTACTTCCTAGTAATTTTTGAATTTCTCGTAATTCTCGCCGCTCATTTTCAGTGCAAAATGAAATGGCAATGCCGCTCGCCCCGGCCCGCCCGGTACGTCCAATGCGATGCACATAGCTTTCCGGATCAACCGGAATATCAAAGTTGACGACATGGGTAATGCCGTCGACGTCAATTCCTCTTGCTGCGACATCCGTGGCAACCAAGACTTGAACATGGTGTTTTCGAAACGCCTCAAGTGCATGCTGCCTGGCATTTTGCGATTTGTTGCCGTGGATCGCCTTCGTTTTAATTCCGCTTTGATCTAATTTCCGGGCAACCACATCTGCCCCACGCTTTGTTCTTGTAAATACCAGAACCTTATCAGCGTCATCGGCAGTCACAATGCTACGCAATGATGCGTGCTTTTCATCACGCTGGAGAAAAAGAACCTTTTGCTCAATTTTATCAACGCTAACGGAATTCGATTGAATCTGCACGTAGACCGGTTGTGTGAGCATACGCTTTGCAAGGTCGACAATACTTGGTGGCATCGTTGCCGAAAAAAAGAATGTTTGACGACTGCGAGGTAGTCGACTGAGAATCCGTTTAACGTCGGGCAAAAAACCCATGTCGAGCATTCGATCGGCTTCGTCGAGAACGACCCTCTCAATTTGAGCCAGATCGATGTGGCCTTGATTCATTAAATCGAGCAACCTTCCTGGGGTGGCAATGAGAATGTGCGCCCCACGGTTCATGGCTCGCACCTGATTTCCCTGTCCCACTCCGCCGTAGACGAGTGCCTGTCGCAACTTGAGGTACTTGCCATAGGTGGAAAAACTATTTGAAATTTGAATTGCCAATTCGCGCGTGGGAGCCAAAACCAGTACAAATGGACGTTGAGACACGGCCTTTCGATTTCGTTGACCTAGGTGGTTAAGAATGGGTAAGGCAAACGCCGCAGTTTTTCCGGTTCCCGTCTGGGCACATCCCAGCACATCGCGACCGGAAACTGCGACGGGAATCGCCTTTGCTTGAATCGGTGTAGGGGTTTTGTATTGTTCGTCCTTCAGTGCCCGCTGTAACGGAGCAATCAGGCCCATGTCCTCAAAAGTCTTCAACTGCATCTCCTCGGTAGGTGTGTTTTATAATTCAGGTCGTGTTCGACCTTTTCAGGTGTTTCATTTCGACGACGTGATAAAGCATCGCGCTCTGATCGAAGCCAGCAACCCTTCACTACGTCGATGATGTCCTCGTAGAAGTGCTGCACGAGATCGCGCAAAACCCCCAATAAATCATCACAGACATTTTCCGAGCACGTCGGCAGAACCTCAAAGAAGGTTCAGCGCGATGCGATTCCCGTAAAATGCCACTTTACGGGGAACTCTGGACAAGCAAGAATTCCACTGAATTCCGTACGTTTCTTAAACGCCTGCAGCTTTCCAGAGCGGTTGATACAACCGAGTAGTTGGCAGCAAAGTGCACGCATGGCTTTCTCAAAATCAAAAAGATTTCCGAAAAACCAGCACGACAAGAAAAACGCTTGTTGCTCTTCGAGAAAGCGTTTCTCGCTTACCTCTTGCCACAAAGAACGACTTCCGACTTTATTCCGTTCCGAACTTTCGAAAAACACCTTTGCTGCGCTTCCAATTTACGCGATCAATTTAGACTTGTCAAGGTAGCGTCAGCGCAAGTCCTGGTAGCCCTCATAAGCCATGCAATCCTACGTTCATTGCATCGCCGGGCTGTGATTCATGAGAGCGGTCCACCGACGGTGCCCGGAGATGCCACCCAGTGGCAACGGTATGTCTACCCTGTGGCAGCACGGCAACTCCGACGGGGACAACGCCGTTGACCTGGCAGACTACAACCTGCTGGCGAGCAACTTTTCGCCCGCCGGTTACGACGACGCAGCCGTGCCCGAACCTTCGACCGCAGTTATTGCACTGCTGGGCATGCTGCTAATCAGTGTGTTTGGCAGGCTGTCGGTGTTAAAATAATTGCTTACCGCTAACGTGTTCTTCTGGAGAGAAACAGATGCGTAAGCTCGGTCTGGTCTTTGTTCTAGTGGTGTGTGTTGCTCCAACCTGGGCGACCGTGATCACCACCGGCGATGTGGATCCGGGTGGCACTGCCACACAACCGGATCCGTGGAGCATTGAGGGTAGCCTGAAAGTTGGTGACACTGGCTACGGCACATTGAATATCGAAGCAGGAAGCCAAGTTTCCAATGAGAAGGGTTACATCGGTAGTTCCTCCGATGGCGTGGGCACAGTGACGGTCACAGGCGCGACTGCGTTAACAGTTCTTTGACAACCTGCCAGACGCGCTCACCAGCAGCAGTGCAAGAAGTGCGATGGATTGGCTGTATTCCAGATTTGGCCTTTCCAGGCAAATGATATTCGTAGGAGGGTTTATTGTGAGAGACAATTTCTGAAACGATTTGAAATGTTTTGTCGCGAACCAGCATACATCGTGGATGGTTGGTTTGCGAGCTAGAATTTGCTCGAAGAGTCGCAGGACACTGCCACCAATGATGTCACGAAGTTGCTGGTCTGAAAGTCGTTTTTGCTTTCTTCTCTTGGCCATCTTGCAGTCCTTGAATCGGGTACGCTTCTAACAATAATTGGCTAGCAGACAATTAGTCAGAGGAAAGAATTTGGCAAATATTTGAGCGAGAAGGCGATGGCGGATGGGCAGGCTACTGGTCGGAGGTAGGGGCGTGTAGTCACAGCAGCCATCGCGCGTAGTCGTCTGCCGCGCCGGCGTAGAACCGTGGCCCAAGCCATTCCAAAACTGCCGATCCAGCCGGCAAACGGAACTGGAACAGCAGTTCCCAACCTACGTCGTCTGTGCCTGGCTGGGGAACACACCCACGGTCGCTCACAAGCATTACCTGGCAGTGACGGACGAATCCTTACCGTCGGCTTCCCATTAACTCATGATCAAGAAGCAAGATCCGCATACAAGCGCCAGCACGTTTGAACTAATACTGTCACAACCGACCTCGCCTGATAGTTTGATGTGTGCATTTCTTCACCAACAAGGTCCAAGACTACCTTACTATTGAGCAATGGATTCCTCTTCCCAATCCCACATCCTTATTCGTGCCGGCGTCTTTATTCGTGCCGGAGTCTTTATTCAATTTACCAAACAAGGATTTTATCAGGAACCAAACGTTCCACCGTCCTGACCGGCGCCGTGGTTTTCTTTAAATGATCACGGTCATAGAGCACGTAACCCTTGGGATCCTTAGTTGGGCTTTCAACGGAGACGCAGGTGTCGAACACAAACTGGCAGGCGTATTTCCGGTAATTGGGAGTGTGCGTGTTATAGTCGTTGGCCCACCAGACTGGATCGAGGTGGAAGGTGTCTGCATCCTCGCGGCGGGGGAAATCAAGCGCGATCTGATCGCCGGGGCGAGTCTGCCCGAATGTTGCGTAATTGCCGAACCAATCGGGGGCAACTTCTTTTTGATTCAACTGACAACGTAAGGAGCCGCGGTTAACCCAGAGCGGTATGCGCACGGCGATGGTCCTCGCGGACTTGTTCCTGAGAATTACGCGGCCCTGATAGGGCAGGTGACTATCGATATCTAACTCGGCCGAAACGCGGTTTAGCAGCAGGTTCACCTGTACTGTGTCACCCCGGGCGCGCAAGATTGATTCCCACGCATAGTAAATGGCATTGGTTCCATTGCCAACGCAGCAGATGCCCGCCATGGGACTGCTATTCGTTGGCGAAGCGCCACAGCTGATGGTTCCTTGTGCGCATTCGATCGCGTGATCGTAACTCGTCATGCCAGGGATCGGTAAATCCCAAGGATCGTCGGGCTGAGGAGTGCGGGCCGCAATCTCCCGCATCAAATCTGGACGCGTTAATTGCATTTCGACAAACTGATTGCGGACATACTGGCTCACGTCGTCCCAGTAATCACCCACCCCGTAATCGCTGAGGCGGATGGCCAGGGCCACCATGTCGGCTACCGCACAGCCTTCGCCAAAACATCCGATGCGGGCTACACCCTTTTTGCGCGTGTATGCGTAACCTGAACGGACAAATTCCTTGTAGCGCCAGTTGTTTGTGGCCTGGGCATATTCCAACAGACCGCGCAGATAGGCCAGGTGCCCGTGCACATGACCGATGAAGCAGGCGTGGTCAGGCACATAAATATCCTTCGGTATGGTATCGGTCTGCGCCCACATCCACATCTTCGGCTGTTGGCAAAAATGAACCAGCTTGGCCGCCAGGTCAAGCGCCTGCTCATCGCCGCTGAGCATAAACCAGCGTGTCAGAGCACGGATGACCTGCCCATAGTAACAGAGGACAGATCCCTCTCCGCCGAACCGCTCGCCGGTGGGTTCAATGGTGTTGCGCCAGCCGCTTTGAGGACAGCTGAAGGCGGTGCCGATGCTGCCATCGGGGAAGTAGGCGTAGTCCTTTTTGATCACCGCGATGCGACGCAAGCCATCGCTGGTGGCCTTGATCTGCTTGAGCCATGCCTCGTCGCCATCGCGCTGATGCAAAGCCATCATCGCGAGCATGCAGCGGGCGTTGCCCAGGATGTTGGCGAAAGGCTCTCGGTCCAGCGGGTAAGCGTGATAGGTCGCGCCAGGTGGGTTGGCGTTGTGCCAGCCAGTCATGCGCGGAAGACCAGAGTAGAAAAGGCCATCGTCGGCAACATGTGCGAGCATGGCGCGGGTGAATTCTTCGTCAACGTCTTGGCTTTGAGTGTTGCCGCTTATCGAACGCAAGTAAGGGAACGATTCCCAGAGTTTGCCGGCGCAATCCATGGTAAAGCGGTTGTGACGCAAGTAGGGCTTTGGTGTGCCGAAGGCGAAAACGCCATAAGGCTCGTAGTCGTTGGCCACGTCGATCATGCCGGTCAAGCCATGCAGGCCGCGGTCTGCCATATCAACGATGTCGAGCGTATCGGGGACCGTGGCTGGATAACGCTTCTGGACATCAGGGGGTTGCTGCACCTCCTCCAGGCCTGTTTGGCCGCAACTGGAAGGGATCAGCGGTCCGGTGGCCATCGCCGCCGCAGTACTCATGGTGCTTGCAAGGAAGTGTCGTCGTTTCATCGTTCAGCCTTTTCGAAATTCCATGAACAGAATGACGTAAGATTGGTTGAAATACAGCTTTGAGAGTTCATTCAATCCCAAGGATTGACCAGTATGAGTCGTCGGATCGCGTCATGCGATCACCAGATGTAAGCCAGTTTCCAAATATCAAGGCACTTGACGTTTACGCCACCTCATTCGGAAAACAACTCAAGTCCGAAGTCCGTCAAAGGTACTGATCTGGATTCAGTATAGACTATCCACACATTTGCAAATATCTCCGTACAATCTCGACCCGGGAATACTTGGAGTTGCAAAGCCTTCTCACCTTGCATCAATTTGGCCGGTGCTTTGCCTCCTTTCACCTCGAGATGCTCACCATCGCAGGCAATCCGTACGAAGCGGCTGGGATCTTTTGAACAACGGACCATCAGTCTGAACTCGCTGGCTGCTTCCGGGTTAAATTCGACTTTTATTTCAAACAGGTCACTTTGAACTTGATCAAACCGTTGTGAGGAATTGTTCAAAAGGAAGTCTGAGTTTCCGATGTGAGCCCGGCGAAGCTGGGCCAATTCTAGTAGGGGCTAACGAAGGCGTCGTTAACGACGCCTAACCCCCCCCTGATCGGGTGGGAGATTCCAGCAGAACTACCGTGTCAGAGCTCGTTGAATCCTGAATGCAGCATTCATAGTTCACGTCGCAACATCCGTTGAGGGCAATGTTTTATCAAAAATTCTCGCGATACCATTTATACCACTTCAACGCATCTTGCTTTGGCTGCCTATCCGGCATTGCATCGATGTATTTTTTTTCGGTGAATTTATTCGAGGGCAGAAATCCACCCCATCCTTGTGGTTGATAACCCCACAAATGCTGACCAACCAGCGAGTAAACAATCCAATGCGTATACCCGCTGGCGCACAACTCCTGAAAAATACCTCTCTGTAATTGTTCCCGATCATCCCGGTTCTGCATGTGTTTCTCCCAGGCATCCAACAAAGTCTGTGAATCCCGACCGATTAGAAACCAATCCCAGCTCACCTGTTTATCAGGGTTGTAGGCGCCGAAATAACCTACTGTCTTTTGCCAATCGAGCATTTTCCGTAAACAGTCAAGGACCGCCGCTCGGACTGCCGGATCGCTGGCATTGCGGTCGACCTCCTCGCGAACTTTTTCCGCAGCTCCATGGATGCGAAGCATTTGGACAAGGTCCTTAAGTACCTGTGTAGGTTTCGGAAAAACAAAGGCCCCGACGGTCCCCGGCCTTCCCATCTGATCGCTTTCCAGTAATTCCTCAATTCGGTTAGCGGTGGCAAAAGCGTTCTCTGAACCGGATACGGCCCCTTCAATATCCTCTTTGTCAGCTTCAGCCACCGTGGCATAAATATTACCGGTTGCCGGGTTCAGATTTTCAGCCCTCAATTGAACCCAAGCCTGCGCAAGCAAGTCGGCATTCCCGGGGAAGAAATACCTTGCCACGGTGCGCAGGATAGTTAGATCATCCGCGTTTTTCTTTTTGTTGTTCCATGAGGCGTAATGGCTAAAGTAGAAGAGATTTGGAAACTCCACCAGATAAGTGAGTGCGTTCGCCGTGATACCCTCGACTCCGGGATACTCGGCGACCGAGTCAAATACCTTTCTGATTTCTGCAAAATTGATCTTTGTGAAACCAATATCATTGCCGCCGCCAGTGAGAGCGTGGGTCATGTACGATGTTTGCGGCAGTTCACCCAGTTCCTGCGCGATCGCCGCCTGACGATCCCAGAACCAGAGCTGAAAATTTCGGGGACCCTCCACCCTTTTCACCCAATCACTCATTACGTTGCGCCAGTTTTCCTCCTGTGTTCCCGTACCCCAGCCATCGTTCAGCCAGATAAACTGGGTGACTTCCGCCGGCCGCTCATGATACTGCTCCAGTAGTTTACGGAAGCCGACAAAGAGATCGACAAAATCAGCCGAAGTGCACCAGGGAAGCCTGCGCCCTGGATCAGAGGTAATGCATCCATAGCCGTCCGCGTTCGGCACCTGCCGGAACACCGATTCCCGCTGAACCATCATTGCCGCAAATTCTTCGGGGTTGCTCGGATCCTTCATGCCCGGCGGCCTCGGGTCTTCGGGCTTGCTGGGCCAACCCCACTCTTGCGTGTAATGGTCGCGGCGTTCCGGTGACTGCCTCGCGAATTCCGGAGAATCCAGCAGAAAATTTGCCGATTCCATCAGCCACACCTTCATCCCGCGGCGGCGATGAGCATAGTCAATGACCTCGCGTAGGCCAGCCAGATATTCCTGCTCAACGATAGTGGGATTGGCGCGCGGTGCCATCCAGTCCGTATGAGCGAACGGGATCACCAGGTTGTAACGCATATAGGCCGTCGTATCGATCACGCGCTTCCACTGTTCGACCGTCCAACTCCACGGGCAATAGGGGTAGTTGAACCGCCAATGCTGGTGGAAATACAATGTCCGCACTTTCAACGTCGGCTTGTCCAAATAATCCAGGGTGTCGGATACGGCAAGTCCTGAGGGTGATTCCAAGAGCAACTGCCGCAGTTCCATGACGGCGTAATTCGTACCGTGTGAGTCGCTTCCTGTGGTCAGGACAATATTCCTGCCTCCGGCTGCGCGCATCGATTTCAAGACGAGCCCTTGTTCTCCCGGATATTGATCCGTGATCGGTGTCGTTTCATTCTGGACCTGTGCGAGGCGATCAGCCATGGCGCGCCCGACGACCACGAGAGATCTGACCGGGAGGGTAATCCCGAGTTCATCCACCTCGTCAGTTTCCAGTGCTTCCTCCAGATCATGAAACAAAATTGGCGCGTAGCCCGTCAGCACCTCAATCTGCCGGCGCAGTTCCGCGATCGTATAATGGACATACGAAGCTTCTCCAGCGTCGACGACCACCCCAGCCTGTTTGAGGGAAATTTCTCCCGCCCCGGCGTTCCAGGACGCGGTCAACAATAAACAATAGCACAGGGATACCGCTCCACAGCTCTTGAGTTGCTTGTTATTCATGCTCTTCCTCGAGTTCGGTTCCAAGTGCTTGTCTGTACCGCATCATGGCATCGTGGACAATCTCGACCCTTACTTTGAGATCTGCAGCTCATCGACGATCTTGCCATCGAGATCGATCTTCCGTTTTACATATACATATCCTAAGCTGCAGCGCGTGTTCAGCGTGGTTGGATTGCTTGAAGTGGGTTAGTTGTCCATCTCAATAGGCCCCTCCGACGTCTTAGGTCATCTCCACCCAACCCACCAGTCGGGCATCGTAGCCACGGTTTTCTCCCAAGAAGCCACGGTGAATCAATTCACGATGAATCATCGGTTCAAGAGTCTCGGTCATCAGTTCAAGGTTTGATTCTCTGTTGCCATTTGATCGCGGCAGTTGGAAGATTCGGTCGGCTAGCTTTTCCCATGCCGGAACACGCTGTCCATCATCACCATCGGCGCAAACGTCTCGGCAATCAGGCGGCTCGACGTGTCGCTGGAATGGACAGCATCGACAAACTCCATGTCCTCGCGCAACGTGAAATCATGATAGCCTTCCCTTCCCACCATTTTTTTCGACAATTGCCTCATCAGGGAATAGACCCTCGGATAGATCAGGGGCATATCCCCGCTGGTCCCGTCAAAACCCTGCAGACCCATCATGAATCTTCCGCCATTCGCCTCCACCAGTGTCCTGTATTTATTGATATTCCTGAGGAATCCATCCGTGATTTCGTCGTCGCTGCCCTCCCTCGTAACCCAGGGATCCTCCCGGGTCGATATCACGGGGTGAATCGCCGAGGACCAGCCCTCGTAGAAATTGGGGTATGCCAGCCCCAGCTTCTTGAAGTTCAGGGGGGCAACCTGGCTGTAGAGCATGTCATTCCATCCACACAACGAGATCACGACCTCGGGCTGCAGGTGCCAGGCCAGGTGCACATACGTGGAGATTTCCTGTGAGATACAATAGCTGTTCACCGCAAGGTTGAGCACCCGTACCTCCCTGCCAGATTTCTCATTGAGGATCGACTCCAGGTGCTCGGCGATGGTGGTCCTGTGGGAAAATCCCGCCCCCTCGCTGCCGCTGGTGATCAACACGAGAAGATATTCGCGATTTTCATCAAAATACAGATTGCGGTCGTTGCGAAACCCGAAATAGTCGAGCTGGATGTCATCTGGAAATTGCCCGTGCACGCCGCTGTAATCGAAGAAGGGATGATACGCATAACCGGGCTTGAGCCTGCCTGAGAGGAACGGGTTGTCATGTGGTTCCAGGAGATTGATGGTCGCGCCCATGGGCGCCGCTGCCGGGGGGGTCTTGTCCCCGGCAAAAACACAACAGCCGACCCCAAACACCCAGGCCAGCATCAGGATCAACATTTCATGCTGGATGATTTTATGGTTTTGCATTTTCCCTCATACCCTTCGTCAAATGTTATTCCGTCAGTTCATACCGGTAGTGAATATAATCGATCAGTATTTTCTGGTATTCAGGATAATTTGCCACCACCCACTACCCCAGGGGCACCAGGTGCTGCACTCGGCCCCTTGCGATGGTCGCGTGCTCCAGATGCTAGGCAATACTCCACGGATTGCTCTGAAGCACTACCTGACGGTCACGGACGACGATTTCAAGCGGGTGACTACCCCCCAGCTTTTGTACCAGGTTGGGTGAGAGAATCAGAGTTAATAATTCGGCTGTGTTCTGGAGGCGCGGTTGTGTTCTGGAGGCGCAGGCGTAGCCGAAGCTGGAAGAACACAGCCAGCCGCATACGCGGCGGGGCCCGATGCACCAGGCGTGATTGCGTTAACAGTTCTTTGACAATTTAAAACCTTACGCGGGCCAGTACCAACAGCCCGGCCAGCAACAGGCACACGCTGGCCGGTTCGGGCACGGGTGCTGCTCCGTAACCGGCGGGAGAAAAGTTGCTCGCCAGCACGTTGTAGTCCGCCAGATCAACGTCGTTGTCGCCGTCGGAGTTACCGTCGTTCCAACCGTGTGGCCCCAGGCTACCCGTAGGATCAAAGTTGTTCGCCAGCGCGCTGTAGTCTGCCAGATCCACGTCGCGATCCAGGTCGGTATCGCCAAGTAGATAAGGAGAGCCATGACCGTTTCGGGTAGCTGCCAGGCTTAACCACTCGTTCAGATCACCCCCGTCCACCACGGTGTCGAAGTTCAAATCAAACCTGACGTCGGTGGGCGGCACGTTGGTGTTAAACACGGCATACAGCGCGTCCAGGTCTTCCGTGCCACAGCCTTCGACTTCGCCCTCAAGCAAACAATCGGCTTCGGGGGGTGGTGGTGGGGCAGTCAGGGCCAAACTGTGGTAACCGCCCGCCGCAATGGCAGTGAAGCCGTTACCGGTGGGGGTGTCGCTGACCTGGCCCCCGAAGTCGTCCCCCCAGCTGACGATCGAGCCATCCGAGGTCAGGGCCAGACTGTGCCAACCGCCCGCCGCAATGGCTTGGAAGCCGGTACCGGTGGGGGTGTTGCTGAC
>PBTE01000111.1 GCA_002726515.1 Planctomycetaceae bacterium
AAACGTTTCGCTCCAGCCAAGAAAACATGAGTCGTTGGCGTGGATGGATGCGACACATCATACGTGACCAGGCTGTCGTGTGGATGGTCTGCTGCTTCATCGGCATGGCCCTGCCCTGCATGATTTCGGTGGAGTTCATCCGCAATGCGCCCGTATCCGGGAACCGCGTGGCGGGGATGTCGGCGGAAGGACTCGAGAACAGCTATCCTGGCAATGGGCTGTGGATTATCACACTGCTGGTTGGATTCCTTATTCTCTACCCGGGCCAAATCATGTCGGGTGATACGATTCCCCGCAGGTGGTGCGACATCATCTGGACAGCCAGTTCCCGCGCAAGGCAACTCGGCAAGGACAAGGTCAAACAAATTTACTATGGAATCATGACAGTAATGGCCGTCTGGGGCCTGCTTGTGCTCATGTTTCTTGATCCACTCGATATTCTCAAAATCGGCGGTGTCTTGGCAAACATAGGGCTCGGCGGATCGGCACTGCATGCGCTCTATGTAAACTGCACCTTACTGCCGCCCGAGGTGCGCCCCAACTGGTTCATGCGGCTGGGTGTGGTCTGTTGCGGGCTGTTCTTTTTTACCATCAGTGGAATCGTGTTTGTCTCGTTGCTCTGAGTTGGTTGCAGAACCGTGTTCGGTATCCAAACGATCTGCTTGCGCAACAGCAACAACCGGTACTTGAACCGGGAACAAGCCACAGCAGTCAAGGGTCGCGGATGGGCCGGAAACCTGGCCAGCGTGGAAGACCTCTGGAGCCGGCGATACAGCAAGACCATCGAGGATCCACACGGTGATGGCGACGGGCCCGGGCCTCCCCACCTGGGTCATTTGCCAGTGACAAAATCGTATTTATTCCAATTCCACTGCAAAGCAGGCGTCCACTGCCAGAACACCGCCGCCAGAGGGCAGTAAAACCAGCGTGAAAAATTTATTTGGAAATGAAAGTAAAAGGATCATGGGCCGTTCCCCAGAAAAACGAGGCCCTCCTGGCGGCTGGCGTGAAAGTTGGAATTGCCAGAACGTTCTGAACCGGTTATAGGCTTCCAAGTCGCACGAAACGCAGGCTAAAATAAAGATAGATTGCACGGCCACATCGACACTAGCCGCTGCGAACGTCTCGATCGTCTACCGAGCTAATGTCAGCAACGGGCGGGTGACCATGTCTGTTGAATGGACAATTCTCACCGAAACCACTGACCTGGATGCGGAACTTCCCAACGAAGAACCCGTGACAGCTGCCTGTCGCGCTGCCCTGCCACTTATTGAAACCTTATCGTGGCTGTCGGGCCACGTGGGAAAGCCACTTGTCGAAGAAGAGCGTGTGGGAGCTTACGCTCGTCGCCTGCCCACCGATGTCGAACGCTTACAGCGATACTTGACCGACGCCGTACGCGAGAAACTGCAGAGCGTTAATCCTCACAGGATCAGCTATGGTAGCACATCCGCTCCGAGTAACACCGAGCTGATGTTGGCTCTGGGATACGCCTTTCTTCGAAACGCCCTGGTGGTCACCAACCCCAGGCGGGCTACTCAATTGAAGCCAGGTGATGACCTGTCGAAGAGCTTGGATGTGAATCTGCTGCTGGACAAGTGGAGAGAAATACGAGATGTGGCTGCAGTGAATTACAAACAGTTGCAGGCCGATATAAAAACAGAATGGAGAGAAGCGCTGGGCAACGTACAGACAAAGCCTCCACCACAAATTCAAACGGCGATTCAAGGGGACGTCTGGGAAGCCCTGTACAAAACGGCCTTAACGCTGGATCAGTTGCAGGCAGTAACGAACCACAGTCGTGCTGCACTCTTGGACCAAATGAAACCACTGCGGGACCCGGGTCTTATCGACAATAACATCGGACTGGGGGGATACTTTCGTCCTGATGCCCCACCCGAGTGGTAAATGATTTCTTACTGGATGAGCGTTCTCTCAAGTGGGCATGGCAACATCCCGGGCCGACCACCTCAAACACTGTCAGTCCAGACACCTCACGCTGCAACACACAATCATTATTCTCAAAAAACCTGTTGCCGCCACTTCGCCTGGAATCACTTTCACACCGGGCCTGTTCTTGGCTGACCTGGAATTGTTCGCCGACGGTGAACCACCATGTCTCCTTCAGACGTTGAGCAAGCCGGGTGAAAACATGATGACGCAACCGGAACCGGTGGCTGCCGATCCCATGATTGTTTTCAACGTTCATCCAGGCCCAGCAATTTCAACGAGTCACGGTAAATCAGTGTCTCGATGGCTGCCATGTTGAGTCGTGGCAAAGCGGTTCCTGCCAGCATCTGGTTAAGATTCCGGAGTCCCTCCAGGGTCGAGTTGATCGTTGTAAACGGATAGTCGGTTCCGAATAACACCTTGTCCCAAACACCATATTCCTGCACCAACATCAGGCTGTGATAGAGCTGAAACGGACGGTAGTACAGGGCACTCAGGTCGCAGTAAACATACGGATGTTTGCGAGCGGTCACGACAGCTTCACCCTCGTAGGGATGGCCCAGGTGAGCCATAATGATCCGAACTTCAGGAAATCGCATGGCAACCGGATCGATATGTCGGGGTAACGTCGTTTCCAATGGCCCTTGCGACACAAACGTGGTTCCCGTGTGGAGTAACACCGGCAAATGATGCTCACTGGCATATTCCCACAGCGGGTCAAGCTGTGATTCATCGGGTCGAAATCCGGCATACATCGGCATCAGCTTGATACCCCGCAAGCCGAGTTCCTGATGTCCCCGTTGTAGTTCTTCCTGCCAGCCTGCCTGCGTGGGATCGATCGACAGAAACCCGATCAGCCGATCCGCATCGACGGCCACGTATTGTGCCACGTAATCGTCATTAACCCACAATCCACTCAATCGCGCCTTGCCACCGAAAACAATGGTGACCGTATCATCCGGCGCACGCCGGCGATAGTCGTCGTAAGTGACCGTGAGATCCATTTCGACACCTGCCTTGGATCGCCTGGCCTGCTGCCGAAAGTCGTCACTGAAGTGATCCGGATATTTCCAGGCGTGACTGTGGACGTCAATGATCATCATGTTTCCAACTGCAAGTGTTTATTTTCTTTAGCCGGCTGTCCCGGCACGTTCCCACCACAGCAGACGAGCGACTTCAGAAGACCCACCTGAATCCTAAGAAAGCCGGCACTCTTTGACCACATCCCAATCCACATCCACTCCCAACCCCGGTCGCTCCGTAATCGTGACCAGTGGCCCCTGAATGTCGATCGGATTCTTCGCAATACGAACTTCGTGGTAATCAGGGCCCAACATGTCGCCCGGGAATTCCTCGACACACATGTTTGGACAGGCAACAACCAGGTGCGCCATTGCGGCCGTCCCGACGTCCCATTCCAGGTTCGAACCAATGCTGCACTTGATGCCATGAGCCGCCGCAAACTCGACAATTGCCTTTGACTTGCGGATGCCGCCGTTCTTACCCGGATAAACGCTAATCAGATCACAGGCATTGTTCCGAATCAGCTCCTGGGCGTGAATCATGTCAAAGCAAATATCGTCCGCCATGACCGGGGGCGTCGTTTCGCGTCGCACGCGGGCCAAGGCACCATAGTCACCATCCGGAGTCGGTTGCTCGTTGAGAGTGATGCCGCAATCGGCCATCTCGTTGACACAGTGAATCGCCGTATCAGCATCCCATCCGCAATTCGCATCAATGGTCAAATCCAATTCCCCTCCGATCGCCTCCCGAACCGCCCGAATGCGGGTGATGTCCTTCCCGGCGGGACCGCCGACCTTCACCTTGATCGTCGTAAAACCTTCTTCGACCAATTCCACGGCCCGCGCCCGGGCTCGCTCTGCCTCGTACGCACCCAGGGAAAATCGGCAGCGGACCGTCAACGGCCGGACAGCTCCACCGAGTAATTCGTAGACCGGCTTGTTGGCCGCTTTACCCGAGATGTCCCAACAGGCCATTTCAATGGCTGACTTTGCAAACCAGTTGTGACGGGTGCACTTGTCCAGGCGGCGATCGATGTCCTCGATGTCCGTGGGATCGGCCCCGATGACACTGGGTGCCAGCAGTTTGTTGAGAATTTCCTGTGCGCTCCACACCGACTCTCCCGACCAAACCGGCATTGGATTGACCTCACCGATCCCCTCGATATCCACGTCCGTACCCACGCGAACCAGCAAGTATTCGGACACGGTGTGAGCACCGAGCGGTGAAACAATGTGCTTCGCGTACTTGACCGGAATGCGCACGGGAGTGACTTCGATATGGGTGATTTTCATGAAAATGTCTGTGTGGGAGAAATGAACTGCAGATGACCGATGAGCTGGAAATCATACACCAGGTGGAAGTCGGATGGTAGGATTCCTAAAACGGAAAGGGCAACGTGAGCCAAAGAAATCTGTGGTGGACTTCTCCGCCTGGCACTGGGAGCCTCTTTGCTGAGATCGGGAGTGACGGCTTGATGGGTTCCATCTGGTTCGTTGCGGCTTGGCGAGCACCGGCCGAAACCATACTGCGCCTCTTACAGCGAACATTTGTTGTGACCCGGTTTCTTCATCCTTCCTTCAAAAACCGAGTGAGCACATTGTGAGTAATGCGTGAAATCGCATCATCCACCAGCAGGCAGTGGACATAGGTGATGGAACCTGCAGAAAAAACTGCCCCGCCAGTGGGCAACTCGTAGTAAGCCATCTCCGCCCCCCCCTCTTCGGGATTGACTCCCTTGGCCAACAGCACAGTGCCGGAGGGAGAATGCGAACTGATCTTGTCGGTCTCGTGACCAGACGCTCCACCATGAATCCGCTCGTGCAAACTGTTTTCTCCGAAAAGATCGCCGTTGTCCAAACCGGTGCCGTCAAAAATCCAGTGATCTGATTGGGCCGCTCGATAGGGAGCTGCGGTCATGATACCCGCTGCGGTACAGACAACGCCCAACAAACCGGCTTCGGACTCGAAGGTTCGATGCATCCGGCTCTCCAGATAGATCTCCGGGTTCGCGGGGTCCGGCATTCCGAGTGCACCATCGATCGACGGATTCAAGTAAGTCTTGAATCGCAAACGGTCTGCGTCCAGAAACTCCACTTCGCAATTCAGGCCGTTGCCCCCCAAATACATCAACTTACCGCCTCGATCATGCACCCACTCTTTCACCTGCTGGTACATTTGGCGAGACCAGTATTCGGGATGGACACTGAGAATCAACACTTTGTAGGCGTCGAGATCCAGGTCGCCGTGATGCAGTTGTGATTCCGAGTAATAATCGTAGGCCAGATTTTCCCGCTCCAGCCAACCAAGCAGTCGCCATTCTGCAGGAGCCATCCCGCACGGCAAACGTCCTTCGATCGGATCCGTTACCTCCTCGTGCTCGCGCACGACGTTGCCTGGCTCAGGCCGTTCGAAGGAAAGCGGCTGATACTCTTCATCCTGGAATCCCCACACATTGAACGCTCCGGCCTGGGTGTAGCGAATCATGTCCTGGCGAGCATTGACTACGGGCTGATCGGGCAAACGGTGTGAGTTAATGTAATTGCTCCGCCCGCCAAAATTGTTATAGGCCAGCCATGTGTTCGTCGAAGCCAGCACCGCAATGGGTGCCGAAGGCCGGGCAGGAGCCACAATCCATGGAAAGGAAAAAAATTCGCCCGACTTCTCTCCTTTGACATGCAGGTAGTACAGTCCCGAACGCTTTGGTCCCTCAACAAATTGCGTATGATGTGCACTGGCATACCCTACCTTGTTCCATTGCACACCCGTCTGCGTGTAGTCACCGTCAGGTGTGATCTGCATGACCGCTCGCGGTCCATGCTCATCGAACCAGCCGAGCAGTTTTACCATCTCACGTTTCCAACCGTAGCGCCACAGACTGAGTCGGTAGGGTTCAACAGAATGGACTCGAAACTCGGACCTTTCACCCGTTTTCACCGCTCGAGGCCAGACATAGCCCAGAATCCTGTCAGACAAAAGTCGAAATTGGCGGGGCTGTTCCGGATCGACTGTTATCTGAACACTTTTCGATCCAAATCCCTCTTTCACGAGTGTGACATGGTAGTCGCCCGCTTCTAAATCAGCACAGACCACGCCCCGTGGTGTCGACCGGACAATCGCTTCGGTCCGACCGTGGCGTTGAAACTCCAACAAGACGTCGGCCAGGGCAACATAACGCTCGTCACTCACATATCCGATCAACATGTCTGTCTCCCTAAAACTCCTACCGGTGGAACCACACCTGTCTGCGTGCTTGTCAGCTGTCACGAGGTTCGCAGGCAGTCTCTAAAACCTGAAAGCCGTTCAGTAGAAGCGATGCCACACTGAAAGAACATCTGTGACTGAAGGATTCCCGCAAACCCTTCCAAGATTTTACCGTCACCGAAGGTCCGCCGGAATGACCCTCCCGGGGTCCGAGGGTGCGTGGTTCCATTGGGATAAGCGCTCACCTTGGTATTAAACACCTGCCCTTGCAAGTGCTTTCACTCAGGCGATGATCTCCCGGATTGGCCGGCCGAATTCAATCTCCAGCCGTTTGCGACCGGGGACCTCCAACTTACGCGAGTCAAGGCCCAGCTGATGCAGGACCGTCGCGTGAATATCGGTCACATAGTGCGGATTCTCTGAGGCCAGAATGCCCAGCTCGTCAGTCGCACCGTGAACAACTCCGCCACGAATTCCACCGCCGGCCAGCCAGCAGGAAAATCCAAAGGGATGATGGTCGCGACCATTCTGTTCTTCGTTTCCGGCCGTACGTCCAAATTCCGTCGCCCACACCACGAGCGTGTCTTGCAGCATTCCGCGTTGCTTCAAATCCTTGAGCAGTGTCGCAATCGGCTTGTCAACGGCCTGACAATTTTCCGTGTGGTTTTTTTTCAAGTTCAGGTGTGCATCCCAAGCACCGGCCGGGTCACCGCCGCCACCATGATAGATCTGTACGAACCGCACACCCCGCTGAACAAGTCGACGCGCCGTTAGTAATTGGCGACCGTACCCTTCGCCGTAGGAATCGAGCGTCGTCTGCGACTCGTCCCGCAAATCAAAGACTTCGGGTACGGACGTTTGCATGCGGAAAGCCAACTCATACGCATTGATCCGTGCTTGCAAGGCCGCATCTTCCGGATATTCCACTGCCGCCAGTTGGTTCAACTTCCCGATCAACTCCACGTTGGCTGCTTGTTCCTCTTGAAAGATACGCCCTGCCGGATTGCCGTAGGGCAAAGGTTCTTTTTCATTGATCGTGAGGCCGTCATGCTCGGAACCCAGATAATTGGCCCGGTGCCAGTTCCGGGCCACCGTCGAGGCAATCGGTTTGCCCATCACGACAAACTGCGGCAGGTTTTCATTCAAACTGCCCAAACCGTAGTGAACCCAGGAACCAATCGTGGGGAACAATCCGTCGCTGATGTGCCGGCCCGTGTGAAACTGAAGTTGCGCTCCGTGGTTGTTATCGGTTGTCCACAGCGACCGCACCACAGCGATGTCGTCAACGCATCCCCCCACATGGGGCCACCAGTCACTCACCTCGATTCCGCTATCCCCGCGCTTGCGATAATCGATTTGCAGCGGATAAATCTGTTGTCGAAAATTGCGCTGACTCCCTTCCACCAGGGGTCGGAAGTTGTCTTTAACAAACGGCGAATTAAATACATCCTTCAAGGGTGTCTGCGAAAGACTCATTCCGCCGTACTTGTTTAATGCCGGCTTTGGATCGAAACTCTCCATGTGACTCACGCCACCAGTCATGAAAAGCCAAATAACGCTTTTGGCTTTCGGCGCGAAATGAGTCTGTGCCGGGATCGCCTCCTGGCCAATAGCGTCCTCGCCTGCCAACATGCTACCCAGGGCCAGGCCCGTAAATCCCATTCCCAGGTCGGCCAGGAAGGTGCGACGGTCGCGAGGAACCGGATGCAAGGAGGATACGGGGGAAATCCGACGACGGTGAGGGGCTGTGTATTTCATCGGCTGATCCAGGGTTTCATGTTTCCAGTCATGTTTTCAACAACTGACTGGACCGACAGTCGTGAGCCAAAGGCCCCTGTCAGCCCTCCTATCTGATTCTGAAAATTCGTTGCGTTGATCAAAACCAAAAGTACATTCCTTCTCGCACGCTGGACCGGACCATTTGCTGAAGCAACTCGGTTCGTTTCATCACTCAACGTCGTCCGGCGCTCTGGAACGCTGATTTGCTACGTTTATAATTCAAGCAACGCTCGGCACATCCTCATTTCCGTAACACCCGGGCCTCGCGATAAAATTGTTTCGACAGCTGCGGCGATGAAGTGGTCAAGCGACAACCGCCGCGATTTTCGTTCTCTCCTGCCAGTAAGTTGCCTCCTGTCAGAAACAAGTATTACGACTCAGGCGATGATCTCCCGGATTGGCCGGCCGAATTCAATATCGAGCCGTTTGCGACCGGGGACCTCCAACTTACGCGAGTCAAGGCCCAACTGGTGCAACACCGTAGCATGAACGTCGGTCACATAGTGCGGATCCTCCGAGGCCAGAATGCCCAGCTCGTCGGTCGCACCGTGAACAACTCCGCCACGAATTCCACCGCCGGCCAGCCAACAGGAAAATCCGAAGGGATGATGGTCGCGCCCGTCCCCTTCTTCACTGCCCGCCGTACGTCCAAATTCCGTCGCCCACACGACGAGCGTGTCTTGCAGCATTCCACGTTGCTTCAAGTCCTTGAGCAGCGTCGCAATCGGCTTGTCGACGGCCTGACAATTTTTCGTGTGGTTGCTTTTAAGATGGGTATGCGCGTCCCACGAACCGGCCGGGTCACCACCACCGCCGTGATAAATTTGTATGAACCGCACACCCCGTTCGACAAATCGACGGGCAGCCAATAATTGGCGCCCGTATCCTTCTCCGTAGTCATCGAGCGTCGCCTGCGACTCATCCCGCAAATCAAAAACTTCGGGTACGGACGTTTGCATGCGGAAAGCCAACTCATACGCATTGATCCGTGCTTTCAAGACCGTATCTTCCGGATATTCCACTGCCGCCAGTTGGTTCAACTTCCCGATCAACTCCACGTTGGCTGCTTGTTCCTCTTGAAAGATACGCCCTGCC
>PBTE01000112.1 GCA_002726515.1 Planctomycetaceae bacterium
AAAACAAATTTGGAATGGAACTTCGGACGTCGATTTGTCAGAATTGGATTATACCGTGATCCAACCGGCCCGCTATCATGGCCGGAATTTTATCCTGAAACAGCGAACGATTCATTGTCACCTGGCAGGGATTCTTCTATTCTGGAAATATCCCAGCAGAACCCATGAGCAACTCATTTGAAAACAAGTTTTGATGTCAGCTCGGGAGCAGCAACATGGCGTGGAAAAGAAAAACAACTCGACGAGATTTCATTAGAAAATCGGGCTCACTGGCAGGAGCGGCCGTCGTGTCGGCTGGTTACTGGAGAGAATCAGCAGCCGCCGATTCTAATTCGCCGAACCAGCGTCTGAACGTGGCCTGCATTGGAACAGCCAATCGTGGAGCCGTGAATGTCAACGAAGTAAAAAGTGAAAATGTCGTCGCCCTTTGTGACGTCGATCGAAACTACCTGGAACGTGCCCAAGCCATGTTTCCCGCGGCTCGCACGTACGTCGACTACCGCGAATTGATCGACAAAGAGGCCGAGGGACTCGACGCGGTAACGGTCAGCACGGCAGATCATCATCATGCACCGGCAACACTTCGCGCCATCCAGGCTGGCTTACACATCTATTGCGAAAAACCGCTGGCACATACGGTGGCCGAGGCAAGGGCCGTTGCCCGGGCCGCACAACAGCACGGGGTCGTCACGCAAATGGGCACCCAGGTTCACGCCACCAGCAACTATCACCGGGTAGTGGAAATCATTCAGTCAGGAGCCATCGGAGACGTTACCGAAGCGCACGTCTGGGTTGGTAAAGTTTGGAGCGGTACGGAATACGTGGACCCGGGGGCGCCCACGGACAGAAACATCAGCGCCACACCGCAACAACCTCCTGACAGCCTGGCGTGGGACCTGTGGCTGGGACCTGCTGAGCAACGACCCTTCCTGCCTGGCAAGTACCACCCGGCAAATTGGCGGAGATGGTGGGACTTTGGTGGTGGAACCATCGCTGACATGGCTTGTCACTATGTCGACCTGCCATTTTGGGCATTGAAATTACGACACCCGGTCCGTTGTGAAGCGGAGGGGCCCGAGGTCGATTCGACAGGCACTCCACCCGGTATTCACGTCAGCTATGAATTTCCAGCCCGTCAATCCTTACCACCGGTCCGTCTTACCTGGTCCGATGGGAATCGGATCCCCAAGACGGTAGCCGGAGAGCGGGTTCCATCAGCGGGAGTCATGTTCGTGGGGAGTGAAGGGAACCTGTTTGCCGACTACTCGAACCACCGCTTTTTTCCGCGGCAGAAATTTGTTGACTTCCAGCCACCCGCCCCCACCATTTTAAAATCGATCGGCCATCACAGGGAGTGGATCAAGGCTTGCAAAGATGGATCGCCGACAAGCTGTAACTTTGATTATTCGGGTGCACTGAGCGAAACTGTCCTGCTGGGAAACGTTGCCTACCGGGCCGGACAGCCATTGGAATGGGACGCTGAAACACTGCAAGCAACCAACTGCCCCGAGGCAAATCAGTTTGTCCACAAATTCTATCGGCCCGGATGGGAAGTGAGCGGCGCATGAAGTGCCGCCGACTTCGGTTTCTATTCGTCCTGGCAACTTCACTATGTGTCGCTTGCGAAAGGAAACCATCGCCGCAGACGGTCGACTCGAATCACCGAACCAGTCAACCCGCGGGGGATCTGACTCCCGAACCACCTGAACGTCCAACGGTCAACGATCGGTCGGATTCAGCGGAAAGCACAAAGTTTCTTCAACAACTCGCTGCTAAACTCAAGTTTGACCACCGGGGGCAGATCGTCGAAATCGACTTGCGAGGCACCTCCGCTGACGACTCAAGTCTGAGTGTCCTGCCAGGACTTGCGTATCCTCGTTCGGTCATGCTGGATAACACACAGATTACCGATGCTGGCTTAGCTACTTTAGGCCAGATCGAGTCACTGACTCACTTGTACTTACGTGGTTGTGCGATCTCGAACCCGGGACTTGCTAAACTCGAACCGCTCCGGAACCTTCGCAGCCTGCGCCTGTCAGGAAAGAACGGAGCGACCAGCGTGGACGATGACGGACTGGCCGTTCTCCAAACGCTGACTCAGTTGAAAGCACTCTCGTTAGATAGCCTGTGGATCAGTGTCGAAGGGCTGAGGCATCTTATCGGACTGGACCAACTCAGCGAACTCTACCTGGCTGAAACTCTAGTGGATGACGAAGCCCTGGAACTGTTGTCCGGATTGCCGAGCCTCAAAACACTCCGTCTGGCTAAAACGCAAATTTCCGATTCGGGATTGAAGCCTCTTTCTCGCCTGACTCAACTGAGTTCGCTGGACCTCAGCGAGAACTCAAACTTGTCTGACGAAGGCCTGGCTCATCTGTCAGGGATGTCTCAAATCACCTCGTTGAATTTGTATCGTTTACCCGTTACCGATGCGGGGATATCACACCTGGCAACACTCCGGAATCTTCAATCGCTCAACCTAGACAATACATCGCTCACCGACCGGGGCCTGGAAAATCTCCGGCAGCTGAAAAAACTGGAGTTTCTGAATTTGGGTACAACAGGGATCACTGACAACGGACTCCGTTTCCTCGAAGGCATGAGCACACTTGCCGACCTTCGTGTGGCGCGTACCGCGGTTACCGCGGAGGGAGCACAACTTCTGCAGGAAAAACTACCGCGGGTGACCATTCAACTCAAGTATCTCAAGTAGGTGACACGCCCGCCTCCACATGTTGCAATCATGATTACCAACGGGACGGTCACTATTGTCTTCAGAGAAGCAATCCTCAACCACCTAGCAGCAGGCGTTCCAACACATGGCTCAGCCTCCCATCAGATTGTCAATCGTCGGCTTTGGTGAGATCGGGCAGCGGCACGCGGAATTGATTACTGCCGACGCGGATTGCCTGCTGGCGGGTATATGTGATGTGGATCCCCGTTGCCGATCCTATGCCGACAAATTCGGTGTTCCAGTTTATGAAGACGTGAAAGAACTCCTGGAAACCGAGAAGCCACAGGCAACAATCATCGCGACACCCAACAGGCAACACGCAGCCATTGCAGAACTATGTGCAAAGCAATCCATTCACATTCTTATTGAAAAGCCGATCGCAGACAGCATGGAGGGGGCAAACCGTATTGTAAAGGCCGCACACGACAACCACGTTCAGGTTCTCGTTGGTCACCATCGCCGCCACAATCCACTCGTTCAAGAAACACGCCTTGCCCTGCAGAGCGGTGAGTTGGGGAAATTGACCGCAGTCTCAATGTTCTGGACGCTCATGAAACCAATCAACTATTACCAGAAACAATGGCGATGCACCCGGCCCGGCGGGGGACCCACCTTGATCAACCTCGTGCACGAGCTCGACTTGCTCCGTTATCTATGCGGTGAAGTCCGCCAGGTCTATGCTCAAGCGAGCTCCGCGGCACGACAACTTGCCGTGGAAGACACCTTAAGCATTTCGTTGGTATTAGAAAGCGGTGCCGTGGCATCCATTCTTGCCTCGGACACGACTCCGTCACCCTGGTCCTATGAAGCCACCACTCGCGAGAATCCGCTTTATTTTCCCAACGATGAAAACTGCTATTATTTTTTTGGCACATTGGGATCCTTCACCTTTCCCCAAATGCAGCGTTGGCGGTATACTTCTGAAAAAGCATTCGGCTGGCAGCACCCGCTGGAAATGTCGCAACGCGTCGTCGTGCGGGCCGATCCACTCAAGTCTCAGCTGGAACATTTTTGCCGCGTGGTTCGCGAAGAAGAACGCCCGATCGTCGACGGGCGGGACGGAGCGCGTTCACTTGCCCTGGTGCTGGCCGTACTGGAATCCATCCGACGTCAGGCACCCGTCCTGTTGACGGACTCGCAGCCCTAGGATTCCCTTCTCACAAAAAAGCAAACCCTGATCATGCAACTCAACGAAACCCAGGTATCCGAGTTTCACGCGAAGGGGTACGTGCTCATTCCGGGTCTCTTACAAGGCGATGAGGTGGCAGTCTTGCAGGCAGCTTTACTGGAGATTCTGGATCGGCAGGGGCCGGAGATCGTACGAGAAAAAAACAACCCGACAGCAGCACGACTTGCCTTTGGTGCACACAACTATTCCGAGGCTTTCCGCTGTTTATCACTGCTTCCACGCCTGTTGCTGCCGGTGCGACAACTACTGAACGACGAAGTGTACCTCCATCAGAGCCGTATCAATCCCAAACAGGGATTTGGCCAGGGAGCCGCTTGGGATTGGCATCAGGATTATCCACCGTGGCACACAGTCGACGGCATGCCGGAACCGCGATGCGTGATGACATCTGTGTTCCTGGACGACTGTGACACTGTCCGTTCACCTCTTCTGGTGGTACCGGGTTCCCAGCGGCATGGTCTGCTCCAATCGAAACCTCACGAGGATGCAGAGGGAAAAGGATACGAACTACATCACATCGACCACGCTACACTGGAACGACTGGCTACAGAGTTCGGCATCGAACCCCTGACCGGACCGGCTGGATCCGTTGCTTTTGTAGACTGCACCGTGGTTCATGGGTCGGCCAACAACGTTTCACCCTGGCGTCGAGCTATCATGTACCTGATTTATAACGCGGTGAGTAACGCCTGTACTGGTACGGAGCGTCCGAGTTATCAAAACAACCGCGACTTCACACCCCTGCAACCGCTGGACGACAACTGCCTGATAAGGATGGCTGAGGCCAAATCCAACTGACTCCTATCCAGGCCAGGGTTCGTCATTGCGAACGTAGTGACCATGCTTGAATCCGCTGAAGAAATGTTGCTGCAGGGGATGCTCTACCGGGTTCCTGCTGGGGTCAGCAACCAGATTTTCCGAGGCAGCATAGGTGCAAGCCGTTGATTGATCAACGAGCACGTGGTACCAGGGTTGATCCCGATCCGGTTGTGTCTGGTTTTTCTTATACCACACTTCGTCAGCCATGCATCGCTCGTCGCGATCGACAACAACTCCTCGATAGCCGTAACGCCGATGACGAATCAATTGGCCTGGCTCGAACACGGGTCGCTCCTCGCCAAAGCCGGATGTGCTGCGGTTGATTGCAATCATTGTCGACTGAGGTTCCTGATTTGATTTCGTTAACAGGACTGCAGAGCCTGGCGCATCGTTTTCCACAACTTACGGAGACTTCGGTCAGAAGTCCTCCTGATCCACGGCCTATGTGGATAAAAAGATACTAGATCCGGTCATGTTCTACACCGTCACCATTGGAAACTCCCGATAACCGTCTCGCTTTCCCCTCCCGTCATTCCATTGCGGGATCCTTCAATAACATCTGTTTCGGACGGTCCCCGCAACAATACCTCCTGCCTCCCGCCCCACTGGTCGTTGACATTCAACACTTGCTCCCGTAGTTTGAACCTTAATTTTAGGCTCGTCGGGTGACGGAGACAACAGATGCCCCAACCACTTATCATTGACCTGCATCTCGACTTGGCATGGGACGCGCTTTTCTGGAATCGTGACCTCACACTGGGCGCACATGAAGTGCGTCGACAGGAAGACGTCGACCGACCGTTGATGGCCGAAGGGTTTGATACGGGATTGTGCACTGTCACGTTTCCGGAAATGCGTCGTGGCAGTGTTGGGATCATGCTGAGCACCATCATGTCGCGAATTCAGCCTCGCAACAAACTGCACCGGGACGGAATGAAAACCCAGGAGCAGGCCATGGCGGTCGGCCGTGGTCATCTGGCATACTATCAAGCGATGTCCCGGCGTGGTGAAATCAAACCCGTCCTTAATGTTGGCGATTTAAACGAGGCGGTCGAGTCCTGGCAGCATCCTACGGATCAAACGCCGATCTATCACATTCTTTCGATGGAAAGCGCCGATCCGATTTCCGATCCAGACGATGTGGAGTTCTGGTGGAACTCAGGGCTACGGGTCGTCGGGCCGGCTCATTTTGGAGACAACACTTACATCCACGGGACGGGCACCGTCGGGGGCCTGAAACCTCCTGCGAAAGCACTATACCGGGCAATGCGCGAAGCGGGAATGGTTCTCGACATCACCCACATGGCCGACCAGGCAGTGAAAGAGTCGTTGGACTTGTGGGATGGTCCCATCATGGCATCGCATTGCGTAACTCGCAAAATTGTGGCGGGCCAGCGACACCTGGACGATTGGATGATTCAAGAGGTAATCGCCCGCGACGGAATCATTGGAATGGTCTTCTGCCAGTTTTTCATAGACCCTGACCTGACCTGGGAAACACGTCCAACGCACCACGATTTAGTTCCGAAGTACGGAATGGAAGGTCTGCTTCCACACATGGAACATATTGCAAACCTGGCAGATGGTTCCATGGATAATATTGCGATTGGCACTGACATGGATGGTGGTTTCGGTGCTGAAGTAACTCCTACAGACGTCGACACCATCGCCGATCTGCAAGGGTTTGGCCCCCTTTTGAAAAACGCAGGTTATTCAGACAACGACACTGACAACATCCTCCACGGCAATACCCTGCGTTTTTTCCGCCGTGCGTGGAGTCGTTGAATCCGGCGATTTCCTGTTTCGACTGTACGGTTCCCGGCGACAGGATGGATACCTGAACCGGGAACGCCGAGTAGGTCCACACATGAAATACTCACAAACCGTTCGCTGTCGTAACGCCACACATGTTGCCGGTTCCCTGTTCGTTTTTTTTCTGCTTGGCAATATTTGTTTGCGAACTGTTCACAGCGAAAACTGGCCAGCATGGCGAGGTGCCCACGGATTGGGTGTTTCACACGAAAAGGCCCTGCCAACCTCCTGGGGTCCGGAAGACAACGTTCGCTGGCGGGTACCGCTGCCGGAACCTGGCAACTCGACGCCCATCGTCTGGGGCGATCGGATTTTTGTGACGCAAGCACTGGCTGAGAAACACCGTCGTCAGTTGATGTGTTTCTCACGTCGAAACGGGAAAGTCCTCTGGAGCAAAGGGATTACCCATACCGGGAAAGAAGTGACTCATGGCTCCAATTATTTTTGTTCAACATCCCCGGTCACTGACGGGAAACATGTGATTGCCTGGTTTGGCTCTGCCGGAGTGCATTGTTATGACTTGCAAGGCAAACACCTCTGGAGTCGAAACCTGGGTACACAAAACCACGACTGGGGCTACGCCGCCTCACCAGTGATCCATGGGGAACTCTGTGTTATCAACTTCGGACCCGGTGAACGAGAGTTTCTGGTTGCATTAAACAAACGGACGGGTGAAACGGTTTGGCAAGTCGATGCCTTGCGACCGGCGGACGAAACAGCTCTCGTTGTGTCGGGAACTGATGGTGATGCCCCCGCGGATGATGCTCAATTCGACCCCGCCCGCCGCAGTAAGAGTTTGCGCGGATCGTGGAGCACTCCGCTATTGATTCGTACCGAAAGCCGGGATGAACTGATCGTCAGTCACCCGCGTCGCGTCACAGCCTACGATCCGTCGACAGGCAACGAACTGTGGACATGTCGCGGTCTGGGACCCCTGATTTACAGCTCACCGATTTGGGACAAAGGTGTTTTGATATCGATGGGAGGTTATTTCGGAGGATCATTGGCCGTGCGTCCGGGCGGCCGAGGTGACGTCACCTCATCCCATCGACTCTGGCACAAGCTACGTAGCCCGTTGTGGCTAGGTTGCGGAGTGGTTCACGGAGGTTACATCTATGTTCACAACATGCGCAGTGTCGTGCAATGCATGGAACTGGTGACTGGAGAGGTTCGCTGGGAAGAACGCCAGGCCGGCACTGAAGGGAGCAACGACACCTGGTCTTCACTACTGCTTTGCAACGAGACTATTTATCACATCAATCAGACCGGTGACACGTTTGTCTTTCGCGCGAGTCCGGAATACAAATTAATGTCGGTGAATTCTTTGAAAGAACGCACTAACTCCTCCATCGCAGCGTCCAATGGAGAATTGTTTATTCGAACTCACGAAAACCTGTGGTGCATTTCTCTGAAGTAAACAGACCACTCCAATTCCCGGGCATCGAACGCAATTTTGGACAAAATCTGACGGATACTTTCTGAGACTTTAACCTTTAATCGCAAATTCCCAAGAGACTGCAAGAATACTTTTCCGATAATATGCAGAGAAGATGTCGCCTTTGGACACAAGACTTTTCACCCAACTCCGTGAGCCACACCAAATTAAGGCTTGCATTTCTGGTCGGAACTACTGATAATCAGCAAGTTGTGATTTGAATGCCAGGTTGCCCATGCTTTACATCACTGGAAAATCTCGCCCGCTTTGCGACTCTCTCACCCGTCGCCGTTTTATTGCAGTCGGGTCGCTGGGATTTTTTGGATGCACGCTCAGTAACCTTCTTGCAGCGGAAAGCACTGGCCAACGGAACAAGCGTTCGGCCATCCTTATTTGGCAACACGGCGGGCCCTCGCAGCTTGATACATTTGATTTGAAGCCCGAAGCGGCGAGTGAAGTACGTGGTCCCTACCAGTCGATCGCGACGACACTTCCCGGAGTGCGCATCAGTGAGTTGATGCCGTATCATGCCAAGGTCATGGACAAGATCAGCGTGGTTCGCAGTTTCACGCACGGTACCAACGATCACTTTGCCGGCGCACACTGGATACTCAGTGGGTACTTCGGAGCAACGGGTGGAAACAAAGTGCCGCGCAACCCGTCCATGGGTTCGGTCGCTACCCGTTTCCTGAAATCAAGGCAGTCCGGAATTCCAACTTACGTCAACATCAATGACGGAGGGTTCGGATACCATGGAGCGGCATTTCTCGGCACTGCCTACAATCCAATCAATATGGGAAGTTATAGCTATGGCAGGGAAGGCATTCAGTTTCCGGCCATCCACGAATCGAATTTGAAACTTATCGATGGACTTTCCCCGCAACGTGCGGGTGATCGACTGTCTCTGGCCGGACGACTGGATGGTCTGCGACGGAATCTGGACAAGTCGAAGGAAGTCGAACGTCTCGATCATTTTTCGAGACAAGCAATTGAAATCGTAACATCAGGCCGAACCCGTGACGCAATGGATTTGGAAAAAGAAGATCCCGCGGTTCGCGAGCGATATGGTGATGGCTGGGGCGCTCAGGCTTTGATGGCTCGCCGATTGATAGAAGCGGGCAGTCGATTCGTAACGCTCAACACTGGTTATTGGGACGACCACGGCAACATCAAAAACGCGCTCGACAGTAAAATGCCTGGACACGACCGTGCCGTCGGAGTGCTCATTGCGGATCTGGCAGAGCGAGGCATGTTGGAAGACACGTTGGTTATTTCGGCGGGTGAATTTGGCCGAACCCCGGTGATCAATAAAGATGCCGGTCGAGATCACTGGGGGGCTGCCCAGAGTATCCTGCTGGCGGGCGGCGGTTATCGCCACGGCCAGATGATTGGTACAACGGACGCGAAAGCCGCCTATCCTGCAGATAGCCCCATGGGGCCACTTGATTTGTGCCAGACCGTCTACCGGTCGTTGAATTTGGACCCTGAGCAGTTGACCATCAAACTAGCCGATGGCCGGCCGGCACGCCTGGCCACGGGTGGAAAAGTACCCCACGAATTGCTGTAGCTCGTCTAGCAGTCAGCAAACTATCGAGGGTTGTCACCTGGGAAGCGAAGAGCGATCTGCGGCAAGGGACCGAAGCTTTTTCTCAAACGCCAACCCCGCTGGCTCATTCAGTTGACGCTTGTGCGCAAAGCTTCAAGTACAACTTTTGCACCTCGCTCATGCAGCATCTGCCATCCACGGCCAGGGTATGGCAGCGAGCGTCGCTTGACTGCGACTTGGCTAGCAGTTCTCGAATGCGGGTAGGCTTGTTGTCACGCACATCCGCCTCCACGTCTTCGTAGCAGAAGCCAAAACAGGCACAGAGCGGTGCGTCAAGATCATCGGGATAAATCGGTGCGCTCAGTTCATCCATCAAGACAACCGTTTCCAGTAAATTGAAGTAGGCCACCTCGCAGCCTGCAAAAGCGCAATACCACGCCGAATCATGCATCTTCGCGCGGAACTCCACCTGAATGTGATTGTCCAAGGGACCCGTATCGACAGCGGTTCCCACGGTCCCACAACGTGGGCAATACGCACGTCCATCAAATTCCGGCTCGCGAACAAAAGCCTTGTTCATCGCAGTTCTCTCGTCACAAAACAGAGTCTGTCAGTCACATTTCACGCCCAGTCATTTTATCTTAACCCCCGGAGAACACCACAAGAGGCAGCCTTCCAAGCAGGAAAGGCATTCCGTCGCAGGCCTGCCATCCCATCCGGTATCGGTTAGTGCCCGATTTTCGCGAGCCTATCCCGCTTTGAGACGAACCGAACCTGCCGTCGCACCAAACTGAGTGGCTTTAACCGCTGACAACTCACGGGTTTAATTCCTACCTCAAAGCCTGGCCCGTCACCTGCTTTTCCAAGTCCTTCGAAAAACTGATACCGGGGTGATCCACCAATCCAAACCAGACGCACGCTGGAGAACCTCGGCTGATTTCTCTGCTTAGGCAAAGGCATAGCCGTGGCTGCCTTGACTTCCTCCGGCACGGTTTGGCCAGCCCGATCAAATCACTCTTGCAGATTGAAGGTTTTGACAACTGAAACAACGAAAATATGTGCAAGCGTGCAAACAGGAAAACGATCATAAGTTCGCCTGTTTCAAGCAAGATGGCCGAATTGCTGGCCTCTTTTGCGTTCCTGGGTAAAATAGAGTGAGGGCGTCAAGAACGACCAGGCGATCGCAGAGTATCACACCATTGCCAACAGCCGCCGGAAATCCGCGCAGGAGGTCCGTGGCTCGCTTAAATTTTCTTTTCGACAGAAACTGAGTGTCTCACTGCTCGAACCGGATTTCCCATGCTCACTGACAACGCTGAGGAAAGGCCGATTCGTTTGTGGTCGCGTAGGTTTTCCCACCAATTTGAATTTTCTGCAGATAACAATCCTGAATTTTGTAGATCACCTATCGGAGCGTCTCATGGAGCGCCCTTTCATTTCCAACATTTCCTTTCCCCCATCTTTCCAGGCTGATCGTTCCAGGCGAACCAGATTCATTTTGAGTTGCTTGACGGTCATTCTGTCAGGGATGCCTTTCCCGGCACATGCTGTCATTGTAGCTGTTCCGGACAACGTGACGTCCCCTGTCAATCTACACCAGACGACACCGGCAAACGGTGCACCGTGGGACCACGTCGGAAACATCGTAGGTGCCAACGGAAGCGCTGTCTATCTTGGTAATGGCTGGGCAATTACCGCTAAACACGTGGGAGTTACAGGTAACTTTGAATTAAACGGCACAACTTACACCTCATCGGGACCCAGTGTTGAATTGGCCGGGGTCGACATGGAATTGTTCCAGTTGGATACCCTCCCACCGGAATCGGGAGTGAGACTCCGTGAAACACCAGTGACGACCGGAGAGCAGATTACCCTGATCGGTTACGGGTTCAATCGCAACTCGGGCGAAATACCGCTAACCATTGATGGCTTCCTGGCCGATGGATACGAACGGGCAACAACCAACCTGAAAACCTGGGGAACCAACCAGGTAACAGCCGTCAATCTGCTTTTTCCGGCTATCGGCACGGGGTTTACCGCTGATTTTGACGATCCCCATCCCGGCTTGAATAACGCCGGAGCCGACAGTGACGAGGCGATTGCCACCCTGGGGGATTCCGGCAGTGCCGCTTTCACATTTGACGGGCTGCAATGGGAACTGGCTGGACTTACGGTTACCGCATCGTCGATCAACCAGGCGAATACAAATTACGTCTTCTATTCTCAACCCAACCTGGAATCCATCACCGGTTTTCTGGCAATCGATAACCAACGCACGACGATCCAAGTCACCATTCCTGAACCAGCGTCTGCATGTCTCATGCTGTTGGCAGTGATCTTGCTGTGTAGACCCTCTTTCACTGCAGGGAGACAATTCAGTCGAAGTACTTTTTACTCCTGACGGGCCGGCCTGTCCTCCGCAAATTTTTTTCGCCTGTTGTCTTATGCTTTCGTCGGCCTCTTGTGTTGTCACTTCGCGGGATTCCCCGGGAATCGCAACTTGAGCAAACGCCCCAGTTCTTCAATCGGACGAGGATGATCATCAACACGGAGGTCGATGTAACGGTCATCAAATCCGCTGTAACCCGCCATTTCCTGTACGATGAGCAGGGCTGCTGACTGGCGCCCCCGCCGGTCGCCTCCGGCTGCTTGACCTGCTGCCATGGCAGACATCATTTTATCAGCAAGCGGCCCCACCGTTTTCTGGAAAGTGCCGGCCATTGCCTCCACTACCTCTTCTCCCGTGAGGATATTACCCAGGCAACAGAAATTTTCTCCGGTCCTGGCCCCTGCCCAATCCAGACACTCCTCGCCAGTGAAGTGCGCCACTCGTCCCAATCGGTCGACAATCGCGACCTGCCGCTGATCGCGACCCTCGTCCCGCTGTAGTAATTCGTCAAGGGTTTCCCGAGCGGTATGCCCCGCGTTTAACATCTTTAAACCTTGAGGTCCAAATGAAGTATTGGCCCAAGATTGGGTGGCAACCGCCCCCACTTCGGCTTGGGCAAACGGAACGATGGACCCCACCGCTAACACCCGTGACTGGGTTGCTACTCCCCATTGCCGATTTTTCAAGTCGCAAGCCACGATCGAAAAAGTGGACACGACTCCCCGCTGCAATGGTCGGGGGAACTCGTCACCCGCAGTGGGCCACGGAGCCAGTACCGTCCAGAAGTAAAAAACACTCACACCCAACCGCCAGGTTTGTTTCGTCATGGTTCGAAATGTCCTTGTGTCTGTTATCAGAAGCTGCTACGAGTTCATCCTGGACTGTGTTATCAGTTCACGCTCTCCTCTGCTATGAGGAAGGATGAACTGACCGATGGAGATTTCAGCGTAAATTTGCAGTGAAAACGCAGGATGTGGCACGGTAACACTGGTTTGGGGATCTGTTGCCCCCCGGAGCCGTCACCTCTAAATTCACCAATCTACCACTGATCTCTGTCGCGGGAATGTACCGTGGATTAACCTGGAGTAATATGTGTCCATTTTCGTGTTACGAAACGTACCTTAGACAGTTGTTGCGGGTGGTCGTTTGGCACCGCTCGGCGATCATTTGTACTTTCGCGTGCGCACTGCTTCTTTCTGCACCGTTCTGTCAAGCCCAGGAGATTCCAGCACCCGTCAGAGTAAACAAAATCGTACAACGGAGAATTACCCTCGAACGGGAATTCATCGGTACCGCCACACCTCGGCGCCGCAGCGTCATTGGCAGTGCGATCGATGGAAGGGTGATGCAAATGTTCGTACGGGAAGGTGACGCAGTCAAAACAAACGATCCTTTAGTACAGATTCGCACCGGGACCCTGAAAATCGAGCTGGCACGTGCAAAGGCTCAACTCGATCTGAGATCCCATGAGTTGGCTGAAATTCTCAACGGATCTCGCCCGGAAGAGATCGAAAAAGCAAAGGCACATGTCGAGGGTGCACAGGGTAATTTCGAATATACCGAGGCCCGCCTGCGGCGGGCCCGCCGAACCTACGATAATGGAGCAGTCGTCACGTTAGACGAGGTAGAAGAAGCCCTTTCGCAGTCCATCGCCGCAAAGAACATCCTGCAGGCAGCCACGGCCGACTACCAAATGGCCCTGGAAGGTCCCCGCAAAGAACGAATTGCACAAGCCCGGGCCGAAGTGACCGTGCAAAACAAAGTGATTCAGCAAATTGAGGACCGTATCGGACTTCACACACTAAAAGCGCCCTTCGACGGATACGTTGTCAAACGTCACAACGAAGTGGGCGGTTGGGCTTCTGCAGGAAAACCTGTTGTAGAAATGATCGAGCTGAATCCGATGGAAGTCGAAGTCTTGGTTTCGGAGAAGTTTGTGACACATGTTCGCCCGGCAGCCAAAGCGATCGTGCGATTCGATGCACTGTCGGACAGGGAATTCATCGGTGAAGTCGTCCAAGTTGTTCCACAAGCGGATCTACGAAGTAGAACTTTTCCTGTGATCGTCCAGCTGGAAAATCCCACGCAGGCCAACCAGCCACTTATCAAAGCCGGGATGTTCGCCCGTGTGACACTCCATTCCCACCCTGAGAATGAAGCTTTGATGGTACCGAAAGACAGCTTGGTGCTGAACGGTACCCGGCGCATCGTCTTTGTTATCGTGCCGGCAAGTCGACAAGACAACCCAACGACCGTAAAAGCCGTGCCGGTCACATTAGGAAATTCAGATGGACGTTGGATCGAGATCCGAGGTGACATCACTGCGAGTCAGGAAGTTGTGATCAAAGGCAATGAACGTTTGCGTCCCGAGCAAGCGGTGCGGATTATCCCTTGAGACACGTTGCCCGGCCAACCATGCCTCCCAAAGCATTTGCTGCGAAAGGATCAAACCGCAACAAGGTCCCCGGACGGGCGTTTGCAGACGGAGTGCTGACGCCCTGTAAAAGCGTCATGATAAAATAACATTTTCTTTCCAGCAAAGTGTCAAGAGCATGCGGACTGTCCTCTTATCGTGATTTCCTGGTGGCAGGTACTCCTGCTGGCTCCATTCATCTGACTGTTTCTCCATGCATCCCATCGAAGCCTGTGTACGAAATCCCGTGAAGGTGTCGGTCGGCGTTTTGATCGTTACTCTTTTCGGATTGATTTCCCTGTTTCGCATGCCGATGCAGTTGACTCCGGAAATTCAGACACCAACCATCACTGTCAAAACCCGTTGGCCCGGCGCCAGTCCTCAAGAGATTGAACGGGCAATCGTCAAGGAACAAGAGGACCAGCTGAAAAGTGTTGAAGGCTTGCGGAAGATGTCCTCGGAGAGTGAAATCTCGCGGGGCACCGTCAAGATGGAATTCGTGGTCGGGACGGACATGTCCGAAGCCCTCATCAAAGTCAGCAGCCACTTACAACAAGTGCCTGAGTATCCCGAAGATGCCGACGAGCCGATCATAGCCATGTCCGATGCGTCGGACCGGGCCATTGCCTGGTTTATCCTCAGCCAGCGCATGCCCACACGGGACGACATCGCCGACTTTCAACGGGAACTTCCCCATCTGTCTGCCGTCTTAGAACCGGCGAGGCGCGCACATAACCCCGGGTTGTCCGTGTTGCGCCTGCGGCGTATCGCTGAGGCTCATCCGGAAATTGCAGCACTTCTTCCCGCCGAAAACATCGACATTCCAACGTTCCGCAAGTTTGCACAGGACTTCATTGAATCCCGTTTCGAACGCTGCGAAGGAGTGAGCACATCGAATGTCTTCGGCGGCCAGGACCCCGAGTTGAGGGTCGAAGTGGATCCGCAAAAGTTGGCAGCGCGGAATTTGACCATTACGGACCTTCGCCAGGCATTAAGGGGAGAAAACGTTGACACCTCGGCCGGTGACTTCTACGAAGGAAAACGGAGATGGGTCGTGCGGACTCGAGGTCAGTTCCAGGATCCTGAGCAAGTTGCAGATCACGTTTTGGTCGCTGACAAGAACGGTTCGATCTACGTGCGCGACGTGGCAGAAGTCCGACTCGATTTTAAAAAACCTGAAAGCCTGGTGCGGCGTTTTGGCACGTCAAATATCGCGATTAATTGTCAGCGCGAGACGGGAGCGAATGTCCTGGAAGTCATGCGACTGCTACGCCAAGCGACACGCGAGCTCAATGCTGGAATTCTCAAGGACAACGGGCTACAACTGACTCAAGTTTACGACGAGACCGACTATATCCAAGCTGCGATCGGACTGGTGAACTGGAATATCTGTATCGGAAGCGTGTTGACGGTCACGGTCCTGTTGATTTTCCTGCGCAGTGTGCGCCCTACCCTGATCGTCACCCTGGCAATCCCGACGAGCATTGTCGGTACGTTTCTACTTTTAAATGGATTGGGGCGATCCCTGAATGTGATCAGCCTGGCCGGTCTTGCCTTCGCTGTGGGAATGCTGGTCGATAATGCCGTCGTGGTACTGGAAAACATTTATCGACATTACCAGACACAAGAACCAACATTTAAGGTCGCCGTTAATGCCACCCGGGAAGTCTGGGGGGCCGTCGTCGCATCAACGTTGACAACGCTGGCCGTGTTCCTGCCTGTAGTCCTGGTTAAAGAAGAGGCGGGACAACTTTTCCTGGACATCGCGCTCGCCATCAGCTGCGCTGTGGGATTATCACTCCTGGTGTCCGTGACAGTGATTCCGACTGCTTCGGCACGTCTGTTCCTCAGGCCCCGTCGCTCCGGAGCGTCATCCCAAGTGGGATCCGTCAAACGGTTCGCTCAACGCTTTGTGGCCGCCGTGATCACGTTTCACCGGTACTTCCAACAAGGGTTCCTTCGACAAGTCGCACTGGTGACTGTTTTCGTTATCACCAGCCTGATAACGATCGTTTTCTTTCTGCC
>PBTE01000113.1 GCA_002726515.1 Planctomycetaceae bacterium
TGAATCAGGAGCTTTGTCGCCTGTTGGCCTACCTGGAAGCTCCCCAGGTGGTTGAAAAGACGCTCCGGTTGTTGCGCGGTGCTTTGTCGCAGGAAGAGCAGATCCATTACGCGCTCTGTTTACGAAATGTGATTGCCGGCGCTACGCCTGATCAGCAACGGGAATACTTCCGTTGGTTTCGAAACACCGGCGACATTCGTGGAGGGTACAGTCTGAGAAAATTCATTGAGAACATCAAGCAAGAGGCTGTTGACCAGTTGGATGACGAGCAAAAAAACTTGCTGGCCGAAGTGCTTGAGCCAGTGGTCGAGCAGGATGCAATCGAGCAGGCGCCGCGTGAAGTTGTGAAAGACTACTCGGTCAGTGATGTGGTCGGTCTGGTGAACAACGGACTGGACGGCAGGAACTTCGAGCGAGGACGTCAATTGTTTGCAACGGCACAGTGTGTCAAATGCCACCGGGTGGGAAACCAGGGAGGAGCGACCGGACCCGATTTGACGACCGTGTCGCGACGATTCAGTGCTCGTGACCTGGCCGAGGCAATGGTGAATCCGAGCAAAGTCATTTCCGATCGATATCGGGCGACGATCTTTCAACTGGACGATGGTCGAATGGTGACGGGCCGTGTCGCGAATTTGAGCGGCGACACGATCATGGTGGTGACAGACATGGCAGCGCCCGGGGACATGACAAATGTCAAACGATCTGAAATTGAATTCATGCAGACTTCGAAGGTTTCTGTCATGCCGGAAGGGCTGCTCGATTTCCTGGAGGAAGGCGAACTGGCGGATTTACTGGCATTTCTCCAATCGGGAGGAGATCCGCAGAACAAAGTGTTTGCCTCCAATTAACTTTCTATCGATGAGTAGGATGGTTGGTGATGTTGCCTTCGTGCCGGTCCAGGGGTCAGGAGATTGTGATGGGACTCTACAATGCAGCGATCACGGTGACCCTTCTGGTACGAGAGTGAATCGTTGGATTTAAGCCTGAGAACGAACTCCGAATGACAGATCCATCCCTTGGCCGGGTTGCAATCAATGACGGCGGCGAGCAGATCATCCTTGCGGAGCTTGCTGATTCCAAAAGGCTGTACGTTGCCACCAGACCGCGCCGGGTGCTGCTGCCGGTCATTTTGTTTGCAGCAACTTGTTGCAGTACTTGGATGACCGGCGGTTGGCAGTTTTCCCTGGCGCTGATGATGATCTTGACGGCCCATGAACTGGGGCATTTTTTTCAGGCCTTGCGGTACCGTGTGCCCGCCAGTCTGCCATTTTTCATTCCCATGCCCTTCAGCCCCATTGGTACCATGGGTGCCGTGATTGGCATGCACACCAGCCTGGCAAATCGACGTTCCTTGTTTGATATTGCCATTACCGGCCCTGTGGCTGGAGTGGTACCAGCAATTGTTTTCAGTGTCATTGGCTTGTCACTCTCAGAAGTTGGTCCGATCAATGACGACTCACTCATGTTGGGTGAACCATTGATCTTCAAGCTGTTGGCCTACTGGATCGTGGGACCCTTGCCGGAGGGGAGCGACATCCAGTTACACCCCCTCGGTTTTGCGGGCTGGGTCGGAATTTTCATTACCGCTTTAAATCTGTTTCCCATCAGCCAGTTGGATGGCGGCCACGTTTTGTATGCACTCTTGCGAGAAAAGTCTCATGTGGTGGCGATGGCTGTATTTTCATTCCTATTGATGGGTACCATCGTGTGGGGGTATACCGGTTGGACATTGATGATATTTCTGCTGTTAATGATGGGGATCAGGCACCCACCGACGTCACATGACGAGATGCCCCTAGGTCCAAAGCGTACGACGATTGGATGGTTGTCCCTGCCTTTCGTGATTGTAGGTTTCACACCCACACCTTTTGTCTTTTAAGCATGTGCTGTCCCGGAACTGGGCCAGCAATTCCAAGTTCGAAGGGACAGCTGCCAACAAAAATGAAACCGGGTTCTCTGCGCGCCCGTGGCTCCCCGGGGTACTGGGCGGGTTGTACAAGTACAAAAAGAGGGTATAGATATGCAACGACTCCCTGCCGGGCCGTTACCAAGCCAGATGGGGGTTCGTGTCGTGTGTGCATTTTGTAGTTTTGATTCAATTTCATTCAAGGGAGTTGCCCCGTGAGACCAAGCCGCATCAAGGCAAAGTTGGCGCGTAACGAGCCGGTACTACTGACCACGTTACATTTGACCGATCCGTCGTTGTTCGAGTTGACCAGCCTGATGGGCTTTGACGGGATCTGGATGGATTTGGAGCACCACGCGTATAGCGTAGAGACCGCGTCGAATATGATCCGTGCCGCGCGTGTCGGCGGAGCGGATAGTTTGGTACGAACCGCGAAAGGCGAATTCATGGAAATCGGCCGACTGCTGGAGGCTGGCGCACAGGGGATCATGTACCCGCGGTGTGACGGCGTCGAGGAGGCGCAACAAGTTGTCCGCTGGGCGAAATTCGCCCCGCTGGGCACGCGCGGTTTCTGCGGCGGAAACCCCGACATGCCCTATTGCGCAACGCCCATTGACGAATATATCCGGCAAGCGAACGACGAGACATTTGTCGTGATTCAGCTGGAAGACGCAGCGCCTGTGCAGCAAGCCGAGCAGATTGCTGCTTTGGAAGGTGTGGACGTCCTGTTCCTGGGTCCTGCCGACTTTTCGATTTTGGGCGGCGTTCCCGGACAATTGGATCATGCGAGTGTGCAAGAGGCGATTGACACAATCGCGGCGGCGGCTAAGGCTGCCGGAAAGCACTGGGGCATGCCCTGCTTTTCAATCGACCACGCCCGGCAATTGTTAGATAAGGGAGCCCGCTTCCTGACGTACAAATCCGACATCGTCACGATCAAACAGTCGCACGAACAGATGCAGACCGAGTTTGCGGAACTTGGATTTAATTTCGATAACCGACTGAATCGTTCTCCGTGCTGACGAACGGCAGGACGCAACCCAAAGAGTGCCCGTCATCGGTGTCGGATTCGTCAGGCCTTTGACTTGAGATGGCGTCATCCGTGATCTCCGGGAGAAGGTTGGCGGCTTCGCGCTCTTTGGTATGGAGAACACGACGGTACTGTTACCCAGGATGGCGAAAACAGATTGTGATAATCCCTGTCTTGGTGGTGGCAGCGATGCCATGTGGCTGGTCGACTTTGCGAGGTGCTGGATGCCGTTTGCCAACAGGCATAGACGTTGGCCAACCTGCCGGCAGCGCCGCGAAAAGTAGCACGCGATGACACGAATGTCCACCGTTGCAAGATGGCAGACACGTGGGATGAAAGGACCCGCTTCTTCTCCGGCGGAAGTCTTTGACGTAAGAATGGGGCTGACAGGACTCGAACCTGCACTCCGGTAAAGGAACTAGATCCTAAATCTAGCGCGTCTGCCAGTTTCGCCACAGCCCCACAGGGTTAGACACCATCAGCTTGTGGAAAATTGGGGCAGTTGTCAATTGCAGAAGAAGAGAAGAAAAGGGAACTCTCCGGTTGCGTCGAAAGGGGTGCTTCGCCATTTATTTTCATGACACGTTGACCCCGCGTCTGGCCTGCCGGTACAGTGACCCGCGTGCTCAACCGGGTTGTGCTGTGATTTCCCCTGGTTGCAAAGATGATGCTCTATGGGGCGCGATGAACTGGGTTGCTTCGCAGGCTACCCGCTTCGGACTGGCCTCAGTCATGGCGTTCACGAGCCGATAGCTGAAGGCAACTGCCGGAAAAAGTTTTCTATGAACTGCGGCCCTTTTTTGTTTGTTGTGTTATGAACGGATCAAGATGGTCGGAAGAAAAATTTGAAGAGGGTGATCTGTACGATTCGGACGAAGAGGTTGATGATGACAGTTCGATAGAACTTGTACCGTGTCCGGAATGTGGCGAGATGATCTACGAGGAGGCCGAACAGTGTCCGGCCTGCGGTCGTTACGTTCTGCGGCAGTCACACCTGTGGCTCGGACGGCCCTGGTGGTGGCTGGTGCTGGGAATCCTCGGAATAGCGGCGACGATTCTGGCACTTTCTTTGTAAGCATTGGACATCCTTAGCCATGTTCGGCAGAAGACGCTACCCCGACGGTTCCATTGACTTCTCGACGCGACGGTCCATCGTGATTGAATCGAATTACGGCGATGACCCGGCTATCAGACCGGAAGACCGGGACGTCGTCGTCAAAAACTTCTTTCACGAAGGCGAATTCTGGAAGGCGGTAATTCCCCTTGATGGAATTGACGAAGTGCGGGGGCAGGCATTCAATTTTTCGAAAATCAAAACCAAGGCTGGAGAAAAAGGACCGGAAATTATCTTCGGCGATGATGGCTTGCCCAAGCGGACGATTCCGATGCTGAATCATGTGCAAAGTCGATTTATTCTGAAAGCCGGTGCTTCCGTCCGCTTGTACCATCTGGAGAGTGACGCCAGGGGCGATCCGGTCCACGAGGTGACCGATTTTGTCTACTCGGTCGAGGCGGCTGGCCCTGTGGGCGTCCGCTTTAATCTTCGAGATGCCTGCTCGGGTAGTTTGTTCAGCACTCATCGTTTCTATTCGACCCGGCAGATGATCTTCGAGCGAATCGTTGTCGAAGGTAAGTACGTGATGGAATCACCGTCGCTGCCGATTCAAGAGGCGGAAAAAAGAGGGTTACTTGTGGGGTCGCTTCTGCGCAGCCACCGGGCGGGAAACCGAGAGCGTTACTATCTATACAGATGTTGCCGGACCAACAATTGCACCTCCAATCCATTCGAGATCCTGGACGACGTGGTAAGCTACCGACTGTCGCAGCGCATCGGTTCATTCCTGTATCGATTACCACTCAATCCCAGGTTCTATCTTCGTGTGCGGGGACTCGATGTGAATCCTGGTGTGCGGAAACAGGTGCGCAGCGAGTTTGAAGAGTACATTTGTGCTCCGGAAACCAAGCGGCAGAAACGGGAATACGTGCGTGAACAACTGCGCGCCGTGCGTGCTGCTCGCGCGGGTGATTTGCAAGAGTCCTGAGCAGACATCCACCACAGAAAACACTTCACAGGGACTTCCACGCCAGGGGAGGCTTCGAAACGATCGTACCGGGTTTTTTGAGAGCCAGGCGGTGAAAGACAGTTATGGGAAAAGTTCGTGTGTCGACGGGAATTGAAATCTACTACGAGCGGACCGGCAGCGGGCCCACCTTGCTTCTGATCATGGGTACCGGATTGGATCATTCCTGCTGGAATGCGCAACTCGAGGCCTATCGGGACGAGTTTGATTGTATTGCCTTTGACAACCGCGGGACTGGAAAAACCAGCGTCTCCGGTGAATCGTTGACCACCGGTTCCATGGCCGACGATGCGGCGGCGCTGCTGGAAGCCCTCGGTGTTTCCCGGGCACACATTTCCGGGTTGTCGCTGGGGTCTTGTATCGCCCAGGAGTTGGCGATCCGTCGTCCGGATCTGGTTGAGACACTTCAGTTGCACGGGACGTGGGCTTCTGCGCACGGCTATGCCGCGCGAAAGTTTCGCGCTCAGATTCAGTTATTGGAGTCCCTCGACCTGCGTGCTTTTTACGAAATCAATGTTCTATGGTTTATCACTCCCCGGTGGATGGAACAGCACCCCGATCGAGTCGCTCGTCAGATCGACACAATCGTCGCGGCAGCGCCCCCCGTCGAAGTGCTCAAACAACAGTACCTGGCTGACCTGAACCACGACACGCTCGACCGGTTGGACCAGATTCAAGTGCCCACGCTGGTGACCGTGGGAAGCTTTGATGTCGCTTTGCCTCCCATGTACTCACGTGAAGTAGCCGCCGGCATTTCCCTTGCAGAGCTGGTGGTTTTCGACGATGGTGGACACCTGCACAACATCGAGCAACCCGACGAGTTCAACCAGGTTACGCTTGAATTTTTAAGAACGCATGCGGTTGGAGATCTACGCTGAAAGGAAACGGACTGCACCCTTTCCAGGCAAAGCCGCTTACTGCTTCACTGCAACTCCCAGGGATTCGGCAGTTTCGACAATCTGGTTCCAGGTGGGTTGTTCCACTTCGATACCGGCAACCTTGCGGTGCTGACGTTCGCGCTGCTCCCGTTCGTAGGGAAACAGTACTTCCTGTCCGTCAGCGATAGGAGCTGACCCGGTGACATAGTCCAACATGTTATCAATCGCCTCGGAGACGTCGACCAACGGCCTCACGGATTCGATATCGATAGCCAGGACGAAGAAAGAGTTTTCATGGGTGTATTTTTGGTCGACGGGACGCAGGCAGCCACCACCGCTCAATGCGCCCGACAACATTTCAACAACAAGAGCCAGGGCATACCCTTTGTGCTGGCCAAAGGGAAGAATGGCACCGGGAGGCGGACCGAACAGGTCCTGCGGGTCAGAGGTGTCACGTCCCTTGGCGTCGATGACCTGTCCCGGGGGAATGGACTCGCCACGGCGCGACTTGAGTCGAATGCGCCCTTCAGGTGCCGCGCTGGTGGCCATGTCGACGACAATCACCCGGTTCTGCTGTCCACTGGGAAAACCCCAAGCCAGGGGATTGGTTGTCAGGCGGGCCTCTTTGCCGCCCCAGGGGGCGACAAACTGGCCGTATCCTTGGGCGTTGCAGCAGAAAAAACCGATCAATCCATCCGCTGCCAGGTGTTCGACGTATTCCCCGATCCTGCCGGTGTGTGTTGAGTTTTTCACCGACACCATACCCACACCGTGGCGACGTGCTTTTTCTGCAGCCAGGCGACTCGCTTCGGATCCGGCTACGGCGCCGTACGTGAAGTGCGCATCTACCAGGCAGGTAGCGTCACGATCCTGCAGGACTTCCAGCCGGTTGTCTCCGGCCGCTTTCCCTGCGATAAGCCACGAAATGTAATCCGGCAAACGAATGATTCCGTGCGAGTCGATGCCCACCAGATTCGATTCGACAAGGTGTTCGACGACACGCTGGGCGACGGGCTCTTGCGCGCCGGCAGCCAGCATCATGCGACTTCCCAGTTGCTTGAGTTCAAGATGCGATTTTAGGGGCATGAACGCTTGGGGTTTGTGGAACCTGTGGAATGAAATTTGGACGGCGCAGGAAACGTTGAACCCTCCAACACGCCAATGAAAATGTAAACGAATTCCAGTTGCCGTGAAACTGCCGTGTTGGCAAACGTCCGGTGACCGGCGCAGTCTCAACTCTTCCGGATCTCCGGTTTGTTGACCGGATGTTGTGGAGGATGGCCCTGCAAAACCCGTACGATTTCTTGCGCCGCTCGACGATGCATGTTACTGACTGCCGTATCGGTGTAGAACGCCGACCAGGAAGTTGCCAGCACATTGTCCAACTGTAGCAAGGGATCATCTGCCGGACATGGAATGGTTTCCCAGACATCGATGGCTGCACCCGCAAGTTTGCCAGTCTTGAGGCAGTTGACGAGTGCTCCCTTGTCGACAATTTGCGGCCGGGCCGTATTTACCAGGTAAGCGGTCGGTTGCATGAGCTGAAGTTCCGCTTCTCCTATCATTCCCCGTGTGTTCTCGTCCAGGCCACAATGGATGGTGACAATGTCAGACTGTTGAAGGAGCTGTTTGAGTGATACGTACTCGACCTGGTGTGCTTGCGCAAAGTCAAGATCTGGATGAATGTCGTAACCGAGAACTTGGGTTCCAAAAGCTCGAGCCAGCCGAGTCACTTCCTTGCCGATGCCCCCCGTTCCAATGACCCCCAAGGTGAGACTAGCCAGTTCCCTGCCCCCGGTGCGAACAAATTTACCGGTCTTCATTTGCGCCGCAAGCGTGGCGATGTGCCTCAACAGACTCAGCATGAGTCCAATCGAGAATTCGGCAACGGAGGTGTTGGTTGCCCCCGGTGTATTGGTCACCCAGACAGCGTGCTCAGCTGCCGCTTTCAGGTCGACGTGGTCCACACCGACACCGCTGCGAGCCACGATCCTGAGTTGGTCAGCGGCTTCGAAGACTGGTGGAGTGTAGTATTCGCCACCTGCCAGAATTCCTTCCACTCCAACGATCGTCTGGCAGAATTCATTTTCAGTGAGCCTTTCCAATTCGATGAACCTCACCCGGCAGTGGTTATCAGCAAAGATCTTCTGTGCCTCTTCTGTCAAGTTCGGCTCCGCGTTAATAACTTCGTGCGCCAACAGTCGCTCACTTTCTAAAATCGCTACGGTAGTTCCGAGCGTGGGGGAAAAATGCTATAAGAATTGTCATCATCGTCTGGTGTGGCGACCGGTGTGCTACAGACCCCCGTTGCCCGTTTTCATTCGAGTACACCAATCATCGGTCCAAAGCTGTCCTGGTAGGGCTGCGGATCGACTCTTGCATCGATGAGAGTCGTACGGTCGGCAGACATGGCCTGGTCAAACTCTTGTTCGAATTGTTCGGGGTTGTCGACCGTCACTCCTCGTAGGCCACAGGCCCGGGCAACACCGGCGAAATCGACGGCTTGCAGGTCCAACGCATAGTCAGGCATCGCCCGCGACTTTTGGCGCGCTTTCATGGTTCCCAATGCCTGGTCATTGATGATCACTAAAGGCACGGAGACGCCGGTTCGTGCGAACACCTCCAGTTCACCCAGGCGCATCAGGGTGCTTCCATCCGCACCGATGCCTGCCATCGGAATTTCCGGACGGGCCAGTTTGGCACCCAGGATTGCCGGCAACATGAGTCCCATGGTGCGGCCGCCTGCCGTTGGGTAGTGTGCTCCTGCTCGGTTGACGGGCCACAGGTGGTGCAGGATCAGAATGAAGGCTCCGGTTTCGGAGATAAGAATGCCGTCCCCGGGCAATTTGTCGCCTATCGTGGCGATTACATCCTGTGCCGTAAAGCGGGCAGCGGGTGGGCGCTCAAAATTGCGCAAGATCTGTTGTTTTACCCGGGCGATTTCCTCTGCTGGAAAACCTTCATGGGGTGGCAAGGCAGCCAGTTGATCCAGTGCGGAGACGAGATTTCCATCGACTCGAACCGTTGGACGGGCAACCAGGGATTCATATTCGGCACGCGCTGACAATTCACAAGTCGGGATGTCCAGTTCCCAAGGCTTGTCGGATGACAGGGAGTCGCTACCTGCGAGCAGGGCAAAATCGGCTTGTTCGAGGAGTTCTCCTTCGAGCGTGTTCGGATGAAAATGTCCGATGAAGGTACCGGCCCAACGCGGGTGTGATTCTGGAAACACACCATGCGCGTCCATGTTCACCATCACGGCCGCCCCGGAGTTTTCCGCCAGGGTTAGAAGTTCACGAGTTGCACCGTCGCGCAGTACGTCTGCACCTGCCAGGATCACCGGGCGCCGACTGGCCTGCAACCGCTCGCCGATGGTCGCCACGAGTTTCCTGTCCGGTGATTGCTGCGCGCGGCACGAAAGGGGTGTGAAGCTTTGACTGCAGTCTGCCGTGCCCAGGTCGGCCGGCAAGTCCAGCAGCACGGGTCCGGGCCGACCATCAGTTGCGTGGAAGAACGCTTCGTCGATCATCTGACCGGCTTGCTCCACGGTCAAGGTAGCATGGTACTTCGTCACACCACGAAAGAGTTGGTCGTGCGGACAAAGCGCCACCAGGTTTTGTTGACGAATGTGTGTTGGTGCACTTTCGCAACAGCAAACCACCGGCAACCGTTCAAAGTGGGCATTCACCGCGCCACCCGCCAGATTGCCGGCTCCAACACCCTTGATGGCCAGTGCCAAACCGGCCGACTCCTTCATGAGTCCGTAATAAGCTGCCGTGATGGCAGCGGAAGATTCGTGGGCCACGCTCACAAAATCAACGCCCAGTCTTCGACCCCATTCCATCAAATCCAGGGGTGCGCCACCGCCAGGCAGTCCAAAGAAGTGCCGCAGGCCACGCTCTCGCGCCTGGCTGATGATCGATTCGGTGATTTTCATGACCGTAGTCTCGAGGGTCGCCGTTGGACTGTCAAGAGATTAACTGTGTGGAGAAAAAGTGGACGGCGCGGTCTGTCCCAAAATTTCCAGTTACCGACTTCTTTGACTCACTGTGCGGATGGGTAGTGTTTCAAAACACCATGTTCGGTCAAACATCTTCTGCTGTTTCCCTCGTTCGAGGTTGGTCCGGTCGTTGATTGCGGCCTACGTGGGACGCTATACTCGGGTTCGTGGAGACCCATGATTAAGTCGCCCATGATTAAGTCGTAAGTGCGGGGGTGACGGCCAGGGTGAGCTGGTTGCCTTTTCTAACTCAAGGAGCGGCTGATGCCATCGCAAGATGAACGGTTGGTGTTTATTTCTGCATGTGCACCTGGAGACGAGGGGGCCATTTGTGCCTATCAATTGGATGTTGAGGGTGCTCAACTGAAACTGGTTCACCGAACGACGGGTGTGGAAAACCCGTTTTTTTTCGCAATTTCATCGGATGACAGATATTTATATGCGCTTCATTCGGAAGGTTCTGGAGGAACGGAACATGACCAGGTTGCGGCTTACCAGGTTGTTGGAAACAGCGGCCATTTGAAGCTGTTGAACCGTCAGTCAGCCCTTGGCTCGGCGGCCTGTTATGTCGACATTGACAAGACCGGAAAGATGGTGGTGCTGTCCAATTATGCTACGGGTAATGTGGCCTCTTACCCCGTGGCGGAGGACGGATCACTAGGTGAGTCCTCCTCGGCCATTCAGCATGAAGGTTCGAGTGTTGACGCCTCTCGACAGGAAGGCCCGCATGCCCATTGTTTCGTGATCAGTCCGGACAACCGGTTTGTCTATGCGGCTGACCTGGGACTCGACAAGGTCTTGGGATACAGGCTCGATCCTGCCACTGCCAACTTGACATCGAATCTCCAGGCATTTGTGCCAACGGAGCCCGGGGCCGGACCTCGACATCTCACTTTTCACCCCAACGGCAAGCACATGTACGTGATCCACGAACTGAAGAATGCGGTCACGCTATTTGACTACAATGCTGATACGGGTGTACTGATTGAGCGCCAGACGATTTCCACGTTACCAGATGATTTTGATGGAACGAGCCATTGCGCGGACGTGAAGATCACACCCAACGGACGTTTTCTATATGGTACGAACCGGGGTCATGACAGCATTGCGGTGTATCGACTTGACGAGTCGGGTCGATTAACGCTGTCAGGGATCGAAGCCAGTCTGGGGCAGGGTCCGCAAAATCTGGCAATCGATCCCGGTGGCGAACTATTGTTGTGCGCCAATATGGTCGGTAACAACGTGGTGATCTTCCGGATTGACCCCCACACGGGTGGCTTGACGCCGGCCGGTGAGCCAGTTTCACTGCCCAGCCCGTCCTGTATCATGTTCATCTAAAACTGATTTCCCCCGGAATCAGCGACTGCTGTTTGGGGCCGTGAGGTTGACAAGATTCAGCCCACCGTCCGGGCGAAAGGCCGGGCGATGGTGGTGGTCGGATCAGTCAGACTGGGTATTTTTCTCACGCTGTGCGCATCGGGGTTACGTTCGTCGTCGATGCGCCCAAGCCGGGGCTCAGCAGGCACCCAGGGATTCGCGGGCCTCTTGTGTCTTTGTGAACAGCAGATTACAAAGTCTGAAGGCCGTGATATTGAACGACACCGTGATGTTGGAAGTAAAAAAGAAAGGAACATACTATGAGCGCTCAGCAAACAGCCCTGGAACTTGGAGTCTCCTTGGACCCCATCGAACCAGGTTATTTGAATCTTTGTATTCGCAGTGGAAATCTTCTGATTACGTCGGGGCACACGAGTGATTTGAAAGGTGTTTTGGGAAAAGACCTGAGCGTCGAGCAGGGTTATGAAGCAGCCGCGGACTGCGCGCGGAAGATTTTACGTTCGGTGCACGACACGCATGGGACGTTGGACGATTTGCGAGTGATCAAGCTGCTGGGTTGTGTCTATTCGGCTCCCGATTTCACGGAACAACACTTGGTGATCAACGGTACGTCGGACTTGTTGCACAAAATCTACGGAAAAGAGGGTGACGGATACCATGCACGCAGCGCCCTGGGTTTTGCAGCACTGCCAACCGGTGCGGCGGTCGAAGTGGAAGCCATTTTTGAGATCAAGAGCTAGTCTTTGCCTTCGGACTCCGGTTCTTGTTTAGCAGGTGCGAGTTGGCGTTCGTCGGGCGGGTGCAACCGAAAGGCGGTTTCTGCGCCCACGGACCGGTGCATGGGAGCTAGACCGTGACAGAAAAACTTACGAAACTCTCTGAGCACTTGTATCGGTTGGATGATACCTGCAATGTGTATTTGATTACGGATGATGATCATGGCCTGTTGATCGACACGGGATCGGGTGCCATTCTGGACCATTTGGACGGTACCGGGGTACGCCAGATTGAATGGGTGCTTCACACGCACCACCATCGGGATCAGTGCGCTGGCACCCCACGTCTGCAGGAACACGGAGCGCAGGTGGCGGTTCCGGAATACGAGCGGCATTTGTTTGACCAGGCCGAGTTATTTTGGAAAACTCGCCGGACTTATGACAATTACAATGATCGCAACACGTTTTTTGCAGTGGGCGAGGACATCCCTGTGGATGAGCTCCTCGAAGACTATGAAGTCTTCACCTGGCGCGGATATGAGTTTCACATTCTACCGGCGAAGGGGCACACGCTTGGTTCCAGCGCCCTGATTGTCACGATTGATGGAAGGCGTATTGCTTTCACGGGCGACTTGATGGCTGCCGGTGGAAAACTATATCAATTGCATGCGATGGAGTACCACTACGGAAGCATGGAAGGTATTCTGTTCACGTTGCAGTCAATTCAAGCCCTGGGCAAGCAGCGGATCGAAGCGGGTTACCCGTCTCATGGTGAGCCGATCACTGCAGTTGCCGATGATATTGACAAGCTGCAACGCCGGCTGATGGACTGTGTGAAGCTGGGACGTGGCATGCGGGTTGCCGGTCGTGACAGCATTCCGGAACCGCTGTTTCTACCGGAATCAAAATTCATTCCGATCTCGCGTCATTTGTTGTGGGGCGGTGATTGGACATGTTCCAATTTCTACGTCATCCTGAGTGACAGTGGCAAAGCCATGTTTGTGGACTATGGCCATGCTTTTTTTCCACACATGCACATCAGTGCCGATCACGATGGCTTGGAAACCATGCGGTTTGTCGAGCATCACCTGGACGAATTGAGAGAAGATTATGGTGTGACCGAATTTGATTTGGTAGTACCGACCCATATTCATGATGACCACACTTGCGGTATTCCATTCCTCCAGAGGCACCATGACACCAAGTGCTGGGCGTTGGAGCAGGTCGGACAGGTTCTCGCGGACCCGATGGCCTGGGCGAGCACGCCCTGTACGTTCAACAAGCCCATTCGCATTGATCGTTGGCTCGGTGATGGCGAGCGATTCCAGTGGCAGGAATACGAGTTTGAGATTTATTTCGCCCCGGGTCAGACCGAATTTCACAGCGTCTTTGCCGCCACGATTGACGACCGCAGGGTGGCATTTACCGGAGATAATTATTTTCTGGCCGATGTCCTGGAGGGTGGCAAACTCCATCAACGACCTTATCAGACCACGGTGCTTCGCAACAGTTTTCAACTGTCCATGCATCAGCGCTGTGTGGAGGTAATGCGTGAAATAGGTCCTGAACTGATCTGCCCCGGCCATCGCGATGTACTCAGTTGCTGCAAAGAGGATCTGGATTACTATTGCGACTTTATTCAGCGCAAGGAACGTTCGTTTCGAGAATTAGTGGCGGAACCGGCGGATCACTTTATTGACCTGTTCTGGGCGAGGCTCTTGCCGTATTTGACAGTTGTCTCAGCGGGTGAAACTGTGGAGTACCGCCTGTTACTGCGAAACAATCTTTCGCGGGCGGCCACCTACGAGGCGCGCCTGATGGCGCCATCAGGCTGGGAGACTTCGAGTGAAATGGCCCGTCTACAACTGGAACCGGGCGGGTGTGGGGAGTTAAGGTTGGCGGCAACTGCCCCCCGGCAATCGGACAATGTTCGCCGCTTGATGACAGCTGAAATTTCCATCGACGGGAAGTCACAGGGACAAATCAGCGAAGCTCTGGTCACGGTAAAAAATTAAAAGACAGTCGTGATCCTGATGAACGCGGAACCTCGTGAAGCTTGCCATGGCCGGAGTTGCCGGCTGGCGCGCGTTGTAACTGACCCTAATTCTTGCTCAACGTTTCATCGAGGTTCAATAACACGCGCGCCGTGATGGTCCACGCAGCAGCATCTTGAGGCGTTGCATCGGGCGGGACGGAGGGGACTTGTTCAGGGTCGCCCGTAGCGACTTCGTTGATCGAGAGCCAGCCGTCTGCCAGCCGTTGGCGTTGGAGTTTCAGCAGAGTCAGGATTTCAGAACGTTCGGCCGACTTTGGTTTCCGGCCGGTGCAAAGTCGGAAAGCGAAATCGGTTCGCTGCTGATCGTTCGGACCGCCTTCGCGCAGAACGCGAAGCGCCATAGCCCTGGCCGCTTCTACAAAGATGGGTTCATTCAAAGATACCAATGCCGAAAGTGGTGTGTTGGATCGAGTACGGCGGGCACATGCCAAGTCGGCGTTTGGCGCATCGAAACTGGCAAGTGTTGGATCGGGCATCGAGCGTTTGCGGAAAATATAGATCGCCCGACGATATCGTTGGGGTCCTTGAGAGGGCAACCAGTAGGCGGGCCGGTAAAAATTACTTTTCAGCACGCTTTCGGGCAAGGGAGGAAAGATACTGGGGCCACCGACCTGGTGGGATAACAGGTCCGACACGCTCAGCGCGATATCCCGAACCATTTCGGCCTCAACCCGGAACCGGGGACCACGCGCGAGCAGGCGATTTTGAGGGTCAACCTCCAGCAATTCGGCTGTCAGGCGCGAAGTTTGTTGGTAGGTAGCACTGTTAAGGATGTTGCGAATCAGAGATTTATTGCTCCAACCCTGGTTCATAAAGTCGACAGCCAGCCACTCGAGTAGTTGAAAATGTTCCGGTTGGGGTGCGCGCGAGCCGAAATCCTCGGCTGTCTGAACAAGGCCGGTTCCGAAAATCGCCTGCCAGAGGCGATTGACTTGGACGCGCGCCGTGAGCGGTGAACGACGGTCGGCCAGCCAACGTGCGAAGTCCAGTCGTGTGGGGCGGTTTGTGCGAACTCCGGAATTTTTCGACAGATCGGCTTCCGGAGAGTTGGCAGCGTCTTCCCCTTGTTCAACCGGCGGCGAATGCAGGAAGGCCGGGAAATGTGGAGCGACTTCATGTTGTGGTTGGTCCCACACACCGCGGTCAAGCACACGGGTCCTGCGTTGATGTGAAGGTTCTCGCGCCAGAAGTGTTAGGACACTTGTCGTTGCTTCAGGATGCTGCCTCTGGAGCGAGTGAATCTTCTCCTGAATCGGAGCCAGTTCTGGCACTGTTTGCCACCATGCGGTGAGCACCGCGGTCTGCTCTGCAATGCTTCGTTGGGCGGCAGGTTTTTGCAGGGCGAGTGTTGCAGCGTGATGGTAGTCAGTGGCGGCTGGACCGGGTGCGTAGCTCAGCGCAAATCGCATGCGTCCCAACATGGTATTAAAACGTCCATCGCCGGGAGGGCTGTGATTGAATTCCAGCAAAACCTTCAGCTGCGTCCCTTCCGGTAAATGTAGGGGCTCCGCAAATTGCACGACTGCCACGGAATCGGTATGACGCAATCCGGGACCCCGGTCGGCACGCCACGCAGTCGTCGCCTTGCCATCGATCAGGAATTCAACCGGTCCCACGCGACGTCGTTCCACCTCCTTTCCGTCTTCTTCCTTCTTGTCCTCTTTCTCTATCAGGAATTGTTCGGACTCTGAAAAGTCAGATGAGGCATTTGTCAGGGGTAAAGCGACCCAGCTGTCACTGCCCGGCTGCTTGGCTTCGACACGCAATTCCGTGACGGCGAAAGTGCCGCGTTCGCTGCGGCCCGGGCCACCAAAGGGCAAGTCGTGATGGGTCAAGGCTTCGAGCCGAAGGCCGGTCACACCGTCCAGCGGGGGCTGGCCACGTACATACATCTTACCGGTGACCGATGGGTGACCGAGCACCATGATGCTGTGGTCAGGTAACTCATCAGGGTGGTTCACTCCCCCCACCCAGACCTGCTCCAGGGTGTCGATAATTTTCCACCCTGCCGCAGTCGCCCGTTGTTCTCGTTCCCATTCAGCGAATTTCGGCTGGTAGAAAGGATTTTGCGAGGCCTCCTGAAGGGTGAGGCCGTTAGCGGCCTTCTCTTGCTCCAATTTCCTGACGGCCGCCTCGATCTCTGCGATTTGCAGTAGTTGTTGGGGCGAGTAGACCCACGAACGGGATTCGTAGGTGTCGTTCAAGAAAGAGAACATTCCGTAATATTCATCTTGCGAGAGGGGATCGAATTTATGGTTGTGGCATTGTCCACATTGGAGCGACAGTCCCAGTACGGCTTTACCGAGGCAATCCATGTGATCGAACAATCCCTCCATACGAAACTGCTCGGGCAGGATAGCTCCTTCTTCGTTGATCATGCCGTTACGGAGAAAGCCAGTGGCGACGAGTTGACCTTGAGTGCGGTTAGGTAATAGGTCGCCGGCGATCTGTTCGATAATGAATTGGTCGTAGGGCATGTCGTTGTTGATGGCTTGAATGACCCAGTCCCGCCACGCCCACTGGTCGCGCCGCAAGTCTTTTTCATAACCGTTGGTGTCGGCGTAGCGTGCCACGTCGAGCCAGTGCCGAGCCCATTTTTCACCGAACTGCTCGCTACGGAGCAGTTCTTCAATCAATGTTTCGACCGCTGTGGAAAAATCCTCTTTTGCTGCTGTCAGGAATTTGTCCATTTGCATCGGTGTTGGAGGTAAACCGATGGCATCAAGATAAAGACGGCGACAAAGCACGTCGTGCGCGGCTGGTGGCGACATGTTCAACCCATCGCGTCGGAGGCGATCGATAACGAACGCATCAACAGGAGTGCGAATGATGTTGGTTGGTTGGGACTTGCGATCACCGTCTATTTTGGGAACGGGCAGGTGCCTAGGAGCGACAAATGCCCAGTGCTTTGCATACGGAGCACCCTCATTGATCCACTTTCGCAGCAAGACGACTTGTTCCGGGCTGAGTGGATTGTTTTCATCGGGCGGCGGCATCACCAGTTCCGGATCATTTGTTACCACGCGACGCAGAAGTTCGCTGGAGTCAGCGTTTCCCGGGACAATGGCAAACTGCCCGGAGTTTCCTTCAGACATGGCAGATTCACGCAGGTCCAGTCGCAAGTCGTCCTGACGTACTTCTTCGTCCGGACCGTGACACTGCAAGCAGTGCTCACTGAGAATGGGTCGGATATCCCGCTGGAAATCCAACGGTTCATTTGCATGAATTAAATTTGTTGAACTTGCCAGGGACAACACAAACAATGTGATCACGTGTCCGTGTCTATCCACAAAACGTTCGATGCGATTCCGAGTTTTCTTTGAGTTGTCTTGTTGGGCGCGCTGCATGGCTTTGCTGACAGGAAGAACGGGGAGTGCTTGGGAAAGGATTCACCAGGCGTTTCACAACAGTAGTTTGTTGCAAAACGTCCCTAAGGCGTCCATTTTAGCAACCCGGACAGACAGATTCCATACAGGCACCTCCGATTTCAGTGGTTTTAGTGTGCGCAAAAGTGGCCAGTACAACCGGCATTGAAACTGATTATGTTGGACGCTTGAAGTGGGTTGCAATTCCATCCTGACACCGAATACTGATTGTGGGTTCCGGCCAATTGTTTTAGCGGACGCCGGCCGTTCTATGCCACGCTGGACGGGCTGGGCAAGCCTGTCACGGACCTGTTTACTTAAATGACGGTCGCTGAAATCCAATCGGTTGCCTGTCCACTCTGTTGTTCCCGGCGAGGACCTGGCTACATGAGGTGCCTGTTAACTGCCCGACAGTTGGAGCCAAAGTTTCCATGCGGTTCTTGCTGCCAGGACGAAAGTCACAACCGTTCCGAGGGCGCACATGCCGTACATCCAGTGCGGAATCTTGACGACCTGCCGGATGTCCCGGCAGGAGGCCAGATACATCAGCGACCAGGCGATCAGTGGCAGGCCGAGAATAGTGAGTGCCTGAGCGAAGATGATGACATTGACGGGGTTTTGTCCGGTGGTCGTGGCAAAGACAGCCACAGCCATTCCCGCTAAAAGGGCGACCACTGTCAGTCGTCGTGGCCAGGCCTGATCGATGGAGCCACCCAGACCCAGCCCGTCCGAGAGCAGGAGTCCCCCGATCATGGCGTTGACCAGAAATGAACTGAAGCAAGCGGCGAACAGTCCGAACCCGAACAACAAGGTTGCCCCACGCCCAAATAACGGTTCCAGTTGTCCCGCCACATCCGCGGCGGTGCGCAATTGGTCAGGATCAAGTTTTCCATGGAAGACTGAAGCCGAGGTGATCATGATCATGGCGCTGCATCCGCCCAGGACGGTGATTCCGAAAACGGAATCGGTTAGTCCCTGCCGCAAATTTGCGACCGTCCAGCCCTTCTCGTTGACGAGGTAGCCTTGGTAAAATGCAGCAGCTACAGAAAAAGTTGTGGCGATCATTCCCTGGACGGCCAACAGAGGATCCAGAACCTGGCCCTCGGGGTTGCGTACCGGCCAAAAGCCGCTGGCAACGTCCCACGAAACAGTTGGAACCAGGCCGCGCAGAATTTCCATGGGTGCAGTTCCCGCCAGTACGAGGTTGGCCCCAAATCCCAACAGCATCACAAGCAACAGGAACTTCATCAGCCACTCGAGCGGCTTGTAAAGATTTTTCAAGCCGAACATGATGGCGACGATCAGGCCGTTGAACAGAATCAGACTGGTGATGACCAGCGACTGTGGTGGTGACCCGCTGTCCGCTGACGAGAGTACTGTTTGGACCGAAGTGACGACTGCCATGTTGTTGCTTGACTGAAAAGACGCCACAACCAGAAACAACAGCACCCCGATCAACATTGCGTAAGGGCGTCCGAAACGATTGGCTAACTCGCCACAGAGCGTGTTTCTTGTTCCCAGGCCAATTCGAGCGGCCAGAGCAGTCATGCTGATCATCAGTAGCGACGAAGCCAGCAGGATCCATAGCATCGCGTAGCCGTATTGGCAGCCGACTTTGCTGGCCACCAGCATGCTTCCTGGACCCAGCACTACCGACGCGACAATAATCGCCGGTCCCACGCGCTGAAACAAGCGCCAGGGAGCCAGCATGATGGAAGACGGAGTCATGGGTGGGTTCCTACGACATGTTTTTTGTAAGGTCTTGTCAGCATCTTGAACGTCCCCGTTGAACTTTAACCACTGACGTTTCACTCAATTCTGGATCAAACGGGAGGGCGCTCGCCAGGTACGGGTTCTAGAATTTGCCATCGGTGACTTCGTAATGCGTTGGTTTGTTCAAGTTGGGGCCTCCGTTTGCGACCCAGCTGGCCGTCCAGTCGATGAGTTGATCCAGCGACACCTGCGGGGGTCCGTAGAGCTGATGCGCTTTGCTGGAATCATTCAACAGAGCCTTGGGCCCTTCCTCGCCAACCAGTTCCACCCGCTTGTCAAATTTCTCCCCAAAACGGGCGCACAGATCGCGGCAGCGAATCCGCTCCGGACCTGTCATGTTGAGCACGAAAGGAGGACTGGCCGCGTGTTCGAGCGCACAAAGCGCATAAGCATTTGCGTCGCCTTGCCAGATCACATTCACGTAAGATGTCTCCAGATTGATCGGTTTCTGCTGCCAGACCCGCCTTGCAATATCGACGAGCACACCGTAGCGCATTTCGGTGGCGTAATTTAGTCGCACGATGGAAGTGGGGGTTCCATTGGTTTGGCTGAAATACTCGAAGATCCGTTCTCGACCCAGGGTGCTCATACTGTATTCGCCGACAGGATGAAGTGTGTCGGACTCGAGAGACCCGCTGCCAGGCTCGACGGGGACCGGACCGTAGACATTGCCGCTGGAAAAAGCGACGATGCGGCTCGCTGCGAAATGCCGGCAAATCAGGGTGGGGAGATAAACGTTGGTGGCCCAGGCCATTGCTGGATTGTCTGACGTTCCAAACTTAAATCCGAGCATGAACAGGACGTGCGGACAAGCAGGCAACGATTCGACAAACGGAGGGTCGAACAGGTCTCCCTGCATCGTTTCGACACCCCAGGTGTTCAGTCTTTCGACAGTTTGAGGATTGGAAAATCGACTGACTGCGATGACTCGCCGCTGTACACCCGCGTCGAGGCTGGCCCGCTGCGCCATGCGGGCCAAAGAAGGTCCCATTTTCCCCCCGGCGCCAAGCACCAGGATGTCGCCCGACAATCGGCTCAGCGCATCAACGACTTGCTGGGTCGGGCGGCTGAGCTGCTCTTCCAGGTTACCAATAGTGGCTCCGCTCAAGGGTTCGGTTCCCATTTGAAAAGGCGTGTGCGTTACAGGTCGGATGGAGACTGCATGCTGACATCGTACCTGAACTCAGCACATCGACAAGCGGCAGAGTAGGGAGGAAAGGTCAGGTTGCCGTTGCCGGATTGGAGAACGGGTTGTCTTCCGTGGCATCCAATCGGTTTTGCAGCCCTCAGAGTCATGTTCAGCCGGTTGTGCTTGACTATCTCCGGTGTTCGATCTGGCATACAATTCTCTGACTTTAGCAAAACGGGTTTCAGCAGGTCGATTCAGGTTTCGGCCAACGGCAGAGTGCAATGAAGAAACGTTGTGTTCGCTTGTAGTTTGGGATAGAAGTCCTGAAAATTCAGGGTGGAAACACAAAGGAAAATGACCATGGTACAGGTCCGTCTTAGTGTGATGATGTTCCTCCAGTTCTTTATCTGGGGAGCATGGTATGTTACCGCCCCGAATTATCTGGGAACGATCGGATTTTCCGGCGGGGATTTCGCCTGGACGTATTCCGTGGGACCCATTGCCGGAATGATTACGCCGTTATTCATCGGCATGATTGCAGATCGCTTTTTTGCCGCTCAACGGGTGTTGGCCCTTTTGCACATCGGTGGGGCCGCCATCATGTATGGGGCTTCGCAGGTGATGGCTGGAAACAACCCGGCACCCTCGACGATCAATTGGGTGTTTTTGGGATACATGTTGACGTATTTTCCGACATTGGCCCTCACCAACACGGTTGCCATGCGAAACATGGGTAATCCGGAGAAACAATTTCCCATGATTCGCGTGTGGGGTACGATCGGATGGATTGCCGCAAACGTGGTGCTCAGTTGGCAGGGTTGGGATACCTCGATTGACATGTTTTATCTCACGAGCGGATCGGCTTTGGTCCTGGGTCTGTTAAGCTTCGCTCTACCCCATACGCCAGCGAACAAAGGGACCCGGGTGAGCGCGGGTGACGTGCTCGGTCTCAAGGCTCTCGTGTTGTTGAAGGATCCGTCGTATTTGATTTTTATCTTATGCTCGATGTTGATCTGTATTCCGCTGGCATTTTATTACCAGATAGCCAGTCGTGTCGTCGAGATGGTCGATTTCAGTTCGCTCGCCGCCGTGCGTTCCGTTGCCGGGGCGCTTCAGTTCAAGGACGTGATCGCGGCGACGATGTCCTTTGGTCAGATTTCCGAAATATTTTTCATGCTGGTGATGCCATTTTTCTTCCGGCGTCTCGGTGTGAAGTGGATGTTGCTGGTTGGCATGTTGGCCTGGGTTGTGCGATACGCTTTGTTCGCCTTTGGCTCGCCCGAAGAGGTGAGGTGGATGATTTTTGTGGGGGTGTTACTACATGGCATTTGTTACGATTTCTTTTTTGTGACAGGCCAGATTTACACCGATAAGAAAGCGCCCGAAGCGATTCGCGGTCAAGCCCAGGGTTTGCTGGTCATGCTGACGTTGGGATTGGGGATGCTGATCGGTGCCCAGACGGCGGGAAAAATTGAGGGGTGGTACACCACTTCCGAAGCGGTTGCAGCCAGCAAACGCGTGGAAACGATTGGACCTGAGGTTGCAGCCCTGCAGCAGCAGTTCACTTCCGCGTCAGCAGATGAAAAAACGGCCCTCGACGAGCAGATCGCTCAGCTGGAAGAAGAGAAGTCCCAAAAACGAATGGAGTACCTGCGTAACATTGACTGGAAACCGCTGTGGGGAATCCCTGCAATCTTTGCAGGGATCATCATGCTGTTGTTTGCATTGATGTTCCGGGAAGATTCGCCCGAAGGCCGCCCCGCGAGCTGACAACCAGGGCCGTGTGAAGTGGAAGGCACAAATGGCAGAAAACAGGTTAACTGCCGGTGTGGCACGGGTTGATATCACGCCACCGCCCGGTTTTCGCATGCAGGGATCCATGCGCCGCATTGAGGGGGCCGAGGGCGCCGAATCGCAGTTGCTCGCTACGGCGCTGGTGATAGCCGATGACAATGTGAAGATCGTCATCCTGGATTGCGATTTGATCGGATTTGACTTGCCCCTGGTGCAGTCCATACGTACCGCCATTGGCGCGAAGGTGGGAACGTCCAGCGGGAACGTGCTCGTCGGCTGTACCCATACGCACAATGGTCCCTGCAGCGCGCGGGGTATCCTGGCAGGTCCGCACGATGTGGCTGCCCGGCCGGGTGAGATCGAAGCGCTGGATGATTATCTGGAAAGACTGGCTGAACAACTGGTGGACGTAGCTTCGGTAGCCGATGCGCGGCGCGTTAGTGCGCGAGTAGGTGCGGCGAGTGACCAGGCCCGGGTGGCTGTCAATCGTGAGGAAATTGAGCCGGAAGACGGCAAGGTGTTAATCGGAAGAAATCCGGGCGGGGTCAGCGATCGAAGCGTGGACGTGCTCCGGGTTGATGATCTCGAAGGCCAACCGATCGCAATTCTGGTCAGCTACGCTGCCCATCCAGTGGTGATGGGCTTTAATAGTTATCTTTACAGTCAAGATTATCCCGGGGTGGTACGGCGGGTCGTCGAAGCTGCCAGCCGTGCAACTTGCTTGTTTCTGACGGGGGCGGCCGGTAACCAGGCCTGCTGGTCTTTTCTTCAAAGCGATTGGGGCGAACAGGAGCGGATGGGTGGTCAGATTGCCGGGGCGGCGCTAAACGCCTTCTACCAGATTGAGACGCGGCCTCACGAAGAAATCCGCGATCGTGGCAAGTCGCTTTCAGACATTGCTCTCTACCACAAGCGGTTTCATGAGGGACCGACACACCGGATCTTGAAGACGGCTCATGGCATGGCCCGAGTCAAACTGCAGAAGCTTCCATCGTTGGACGAGGCGGAAGGCCGGGTCGCCCGGGAGCGCGCTGTTTTAGAAGGAATGGTCGATGCGGAGGCAGCAACGACCGAAAGAGTGCCCCAGGAACTGGTGGTGAGGTGGGCACAGGGAGTCTTGGACAAAGTCCGGGCAGGGGACCTGGAGCAGTCCCTGGAATATCCTCTGGTCGGGTTTCGCATTGACGATTTTGTTTTGCTGGGCATGCCGGGCGAGCCGTTTGTCGAAATTCAGTTGGGCGTGAAAGAATGCTCAAGAGCCAAGTACACCATGTTTGCAGGTTATGCCAACGGAGTGGTGGCCTATGTTCCGGTTGCCCAGACAGTCAGGCAGGGTGGCATGTCAGTTTCCTCTGCGCTGCGGACCTACAACATCCCAGCCGCGCCGGTTGAATCAGCGGCAGATGATGTGATATCGGCCTTCGGGGATCTGCTGGCTGAATTGGGACTTTGAAGCGGATCCGCTTTTCGCATCACGGAGTTGCCGTCCGATGCCGGTAGTCGGCGACCAACGCACTCCGTAAAACGAGCGGCACCTACTGTTTCCGTGTCCAGAAGGTGAGGCCGGAGATCTGTTTCGAGTGTGTCGGCGGGCCGGCGACACTGGCCAGGTAACCCAGCAGCAGGGTGGGAACCAGACCTACCGGGGCGTACAGGAACTCATTGCCGTTGGCATGGTGGAACACAAATGTACATACCAGTCCGGCGCCTGCGCCGATCAAAACGCCGATGGTATTGGCTCGTCGAGTGAAAAATCCAAGCAGGAAAATTCCCAGCAGCGGGCCTGTCCAGAGGCCCATCAATGCCACGGCGATTTGCCAGATTTCTCCCAAGCTGCCCAGGAAAACGGCGACACACGTTGCCAGCAGTCCCAGGCCCAGAGTGATCCACCGGGCAACCGTCAGGTAGTGCCGTTCTTCCTGGTCGCGGACCAGGAGACGACGGTACCAGTCGGTAGTGATGGCTGCACTGATTGAGTTGATCCCCGAATCGATGCTGGACATGGTGGCGGCAAACAGGGTGGCGATAAACAATCCGGCCAGTCCTGGAAAGACCTGGTTTAACTTGTGAGCCACAAAGAAGGGCATGGCCTGCGCGGTTTCGATGGGTACATTCGGATGGTGGTGGATGGCATAGTAGACCAGCACGCCGGCACCGGTCAGATACATGATGGGCATTAACTGTACGTCACAGAATGCATTCAGCCAGAGTGCCCGCTTGCTGTTTTTCAGGGACGACGCGCTGAAGTATCTTTGTAAAGCAATCTGGTCGGTGGCGGTGCTGTTAACATATGACAGAAGATGACCTACAAAAAGTATCCAGAAGGTGACTCCTGTGGTGAAGATGAACTTTGTACTGAAATCAAACCAAGTGTCATGCGGACGATTGTGATAAGCGGGTGGCGACTGTGTTTTTTGAATCTCGGGTTCATCCCTGACAAGGACGTTGACCGTTGACGGTGGTGACTGTAACGGCGGGTCGCCACTGGTCGTCACTCGCAAGGCAAAGGTAAGAGTGGTCGATTGGACCTCAGCCGGTTTTTCCGGAAGAACGATCGTGGGGTGGGCCGTCTGCGGGTCATCCATGCGAACGTCGTCTATATTTTCGAACCGGTTGAGTTGCCGCCAGGAGAATTCGAGCGGCGTCCCGTCAAATGACCGACTGAGACTTCCGTCCAACTGGACCAGCTGTCCCCAACCCGCTTCGAAGTCACTTCCGGCGTAGGCTCGGGGAACCTTTCCCAGCTCGCGCATCAAAGTGGAGGTGCCCAATTCGCTGAGCAGCAGAAACCAGATACCGAACAGGCCCCCGATAAATACAAAGAATTGGATCATGTCGGTCCAGATGACCGCCTTCAATCCACCCAGTGCAGTATAAATGGTGGCACCCAGGCCCACGACGGCGATCCAGAAAATGGTGCTGCCGTTGGTGCCGCAAAACTCGGCAAGCGGGGCAAGTGCTGAGTCGATTGTTGGCACGGGAATGACTGCCGAGAGGGCCAGGGAAGGCGCGTAGATGACGGAAGCCAGCCATCCGCCGCGGAGCAGTACGAACAAGGCGCTGCCGACACAGCGTACCAACAGTCCGAAACGCTTTTCCAGGTACGTGTAGGCGGTCGTCAGTCGCAAAGGGTGCAGCAAGGGTAGAACCAGGTAAACTGCAAACACTGTTGCCAGGATAGCCACCAGTGAAATAGGGACATATTGCAGGTCCTGGCTGTAACCGTAGGCGGGGCCTCCCAGCATCGAATTGGCACTGGTTAAAGATGCCCAGATGGAGAGGGCCAGTGGGAACCAGTGCATGCTTCGGCCTGCCACGAAATAGTCTTCCGAGTTTTTTTGGCCACGGGCCATGAAGGACCCGAATACCACAACGCCCACCAGGTAAACAACGATCAGGACGTAGTCGAGAGTCGTGAGTAATTCGTGGTTGGGCATGGTCTGTATCTACCGCGGCGGTTAGTGAATTGTCCAGTGATAACGTGCGGCATCATTTCCCGTCAATGGAGTGGGATCCGCAGTTTGTGTTTGGAGGATGAACAATTGTTGTGCAGCCATTTTGTTGCCAGCAGTAATCTGAATAGTTTGTAATCTCCTGGGTAGCGATGAAGAAGTGGGCTTTCAGCACTTTACCTGGATGAGAAGATCCCTTGCAGCGAGAGACAGAATCGAGTGCACCGATCGACGGGTCGGTCCCTGGCAACACCGTGTATCTGGCGTTCCTCGAATGTCCTGCAAGCCCTTGTTTCAAAGGGCAAGTCATGGTGTCTGGTGCTGGACGGTCTCTGGAGGATTACTGGATTCCGTGGACAAAGTCTTGTCGGAATTTTTCGAGGTCGAGGTCGTTTGTTTTGGAGCTGTATTGAAACCGGTTCGGTTTTGCGGTGTTCGGAGACGATGTTTTGTTTCTTCAGTACTCGCAACAAAAGCTGTCAGTGATGGTGTCGATTCCGGGGTTACGCTATGCTTCGGGACTGGTACTGAATTCCTGCCGGAGGAAACCATGAACAAAACACTTCGTTGTACTATTGTCCGGAGCGGTTTGGATTTTTTTTCGGGTTTGCTGATTGTGTTCGTTTGTGTGGCATCATCGATGTGTGGTGAAACGTCCGCCGAGCCAGCAGCCCAGGCAGGAGTCGCTTCAGTCACGGTTGTGAACGCGGATACGGTCGACACAGCCATTGTGATTGCAGATGACGCGACCGATACGATCGCTCGTTTGGCGGAGCAACTTCGTAATTTTATTCAACAAGCCGTTGGTGTCGATTTGTCGATCGTGACGGTTTCTCAGTTGAGCAAGAATGAATCCAAGGTCACACCGCTGCTGATCTGCGTTGGGCCCAGTCGACTCACGAAGGACCTGGTGGACACTTTACCTGACGATCCCTACGCTGCAGGCGGGCAGGATGCAATTGTGCGTTACGAGGACAGGCGGATCATACTCACGGGCAGTCGGGCGCTGAAATCCATGACGACAAGATACGCCGTGAGGGAATTGCTGATGCGATGGGGCTTGAAGTCCTATCGGGGTCCGGACCGACGGGGCAATGACAACCGGCTCTACACGATAGTTCCACGCAGTTCGCAACTGACCATACCTGTGAACCTGCGAACTCGAGTCAGGACTGCGTTCCTGGCCAGGTCCCCCAATGCGACGGTGGAGCCAATTTTTTCGAGCGGGGGGGGCGTTCCATGGGAAGTAGCTCACAATTGGGGCGGTATTCATGAGGCGGGAGATTTTGAATCCCATCCGGAATACTTCGCCCTCCGTGACGGCAAAAGAAACCCCGGTCGCCCTTGCACGAGTCACCCGGTAATTCTCGATCGACTGGTTGAGATTGCCGCTCGCGGGTTTGCCACGGGCAAACGAGTGTTTTCGTTAACACCTCCGGATGGTACGCGGTATTTGTGTGAATGTGAAAGTTGCGCAGACAACTACAACAAGTTGGAGAAAACATCGGATCGATTTATTCTCTTGGCCAATGCGGTTCGCGCATCGCTGGACGAGAAGTATCCGCAATTTCACGACCGTTTCATACATATTCTGGCAGGTTACGGATGGGAAGAAAATCGTTTTCCACCCAGTCCCGCGGTCGAGGCTCTGCCGGGGGTGGTGCTTTGGATTGCTCACCAGGGTTGTCATGCACACCATTGGGCTGATCCTGAATGTCCCTTGAACCGCACGTTTGCCGAACAGATGCGCGGCTGGATTGCGGCGACCCGGCATCCCATCGGAGTTTACGACTACACGTGTTACAGCAACTATCGATGGGATCGAAAGTGGGCGAATTTTCCCGTTGTTTCGGTTCGCCGCGTGGTCAGGGATGTGAAGGCGTACCAGCGTGCAGGAGTCGGTTACATATACTTCGAAGCGGAAGCGACGTGGCCTCGCTACGTGCCATTTCGCTGGATCAATGCCTACGCGATTGAGCGGGCTCTGGCTGATCCCCGGATCGACGCGGATGCCTTGCTGCATACGCTTTGCGAAGACCTTTATGGCCCGGCCTCAAAAACGATGCACGAATACTACGACCTGTTACAGACCCGCCTTGATGAAACTTCGTTACATGCGGGCAATTGGTATCTGCCTGACCCGGCGATGGTTTACAACTCGGATGATGTGAATCGGCTTACGGGGCTGGTGAAGCAGGCTGTCTGGGAGGCTCAAGAGGTTGGTGGTGATGTGCTGCAGCGTTGTCTGGAGTCACAGAAAGTCTGGTATCAGGCCGTGGCTTCTCTGAGTGACGAAGATCGCGGGCAGAACGGACCGAAAGAGTTCAACGAGTTGCCTTGGCCGTAAGACCGTCGGCTGGTACGGACGACGGGTCCTCGAGGAGGAAACGCGACGGCGAGTACGCAGGGATCAACGTACACAAGAAAATTGTTGCATTGCGACGGGTTCGATTGGGGGGGCAGACAACGGATTTTTGCCCCGGAACGACGTTCTGTTTTTGCTTTAACTTTTGTGGGAAGGACAGAGCAGCTGATATCCGTGTTTGACATCAATGTGGGGCTGTTTTAGAATCTAGGCGAAGGTTTTCAGCCGACGAGACGTCCAATCGAGCTCGGATTTCGAAGGTTTTGCTGGTTACTGCGAGTAGCTGGCATGGTACCCTGGAAATGGTACCTTGGAATAAGAATCCCGGATTGCCGGTTTCTCCTGCTCCCCTGGAGTGCTGGAATGAACATGCAGCACCGATATGACCGAAAAGCTGCCGTCTGCTGTTACGCTGCCGGGATCACTTTGTTTTTATTCACGGCGGTTCCAACTCCCGCTCGGGGGGAACCGGTGGACTACCTCGGCAGCGTCAAGCCGATTCTGGAGACCAAGTGTTTCGCTTGTCACAGTGCGTTGAAGCAGGAAGCCGGATTACGACTGGATGCTGCTTCGCTCATTCTTCAGGGAGGCGACAGTGGAGTAGTTCTGGAACCTGGTGATGCGGACGCCAGTTCGTTGTTGGAGCGTGTCACCGACACAGACAGTGATCAACGGATGCCACCCGAAGGCGACGGTACACCACTTAATTCTGAGCAAGTGGAAACGATTCGAACCTGGATCAACGAGGGGGCGATTGCACCGGAGGAACCGATTCCTTCCCACCCTGGAGAGCACTGGGCGTATCAGAAAACGGTTCGTCCTCCCGTGCCGGCGGTGCAGAATCCGGGTTGGGTGAGTAATGCATTGGATCAGTTCATCGCCGCCTCGCACGATCAAGTTGGTTTGACTCCTGTTCCTGAGGCGACGCCAGAGGTGCTTCTGCGCCGGGTTTACCTGAACCTGATCGGTCTGCCACCAACGCATGAACAGCTGATTGCGTTCTTGAACGACAAATCACCCGGGGCGTATGAGCGCGAAGTTGACCGGTTGCTGGACAACCCGCAGTATGGAGAACGCTGGGGACGACATTGGATGGATGTCTGGCGATACAGCGATTGGTCCGGCTTTAATCAGGAGGTTCGTTACAGCCAGCGACATATTTGGCGCTGGCGCGACTGGATTATCGAATCGTTCAATAACGACAAGGGCTACGACCGCATGATTCTGGAGATGTTGGCCGCGGACGAACTTTGTCCCGATGACGAGAATGCAATCCGTGCTACAGGATTCCTCGTCCGTAACTGGTACAAGTTTGACCGCAACGTCTGGTTGGATGACGTGATCGAGCACACCGGTAGGGCGTTGCTGGGTGTGACGATGAAATGTGCAAAGTGCCATGACCACAAGTACGATCCGATTTCTCAGGCGGAGTATTATCGTCTCCGCGCCGTATTCGAGCCGTGCGACGTTCGCACGGACCGCGTGTTAGGCGAGTTGGAAACCAGCAAAGACGGCTTGCCACGCATCTACGATGCACAGCTCGAAACGCCGACGTATTTGTTTGAACGAGGAAATCCCAAGCAGCCGGACACGAGCACCAAGATTGATCCGGGGAGCCCGTCGGTTTTCGGCGGCACACTGGACATTCAGCCGGTTGTTTTGCCGGTGGATAGTTATTATCCGTCGCTGCGCACATTTGTCAGCCGTGAAATGATCATCGCCGCAAAAGACGCTGTTCATGCGGCGGAAGTGGAAGTGCAGGTTCAGGAGGAAAAATTCAGTGATCGCACGCCGTTGCCCCGATCTCTGGAATACAAGCTGCAGAGAGAAGCTCTTGAACTGGCTCACATTCAATTGGACTTGGCATCTGCAAAGCTCGCCTCTCTGGAGGTGCGTCTGGATGTTGAACAAATGAGACATCCGACTGCCGGCAGTGAGACTTCAGTCGACGCAACCGCCTTGCAGGAGCTCACTGAAGCTGCGGGGCAGGCTCATCGCCGCGCCCAGGAGGGGGAAATCGCAGAGCAACTCCTGATGACGATACAGCAGTTGGGTGCCCTGCGACTTGATGTTTTCCGCAAAAAAAACAAGTACGATACGGACGACTCCAAATTCGAGCTTCGTGCGGCCGAAAAGCGGCTTGACAAAATCAAGCAACTACTCGAGGGGAAGTGGGAGACACCGAAGGAGGGAGTGGCAAGCTACGGCCCGTTGGGTAAGGTCTATCCGCGCGTGAGCACGGGCAGACGGTTGGCGCTGGCTCGCTGGATCACGGACCGTGGCAATCCACTCACGGCGCGGGTCGCTATCAACCACATCTGGCTACGCCACTTCGGCCGCCCTTTAGTGGAAAAGATTGATGATTTTGGATTGCGCAGCCCGCGTCCTCCACTGGCTGATCTGCTGGACTACCTGGCTGCCGAGTTGATGGATAATCAGTGGAGCATGAAACACATCCACCGTATGATCGTGACTTCCAGTGTCTATCGCATGCGAAGCGCGGCCCTGGAAGTTCCGGACAGCAGTTCTTCGGAGATTGCGGGCGATCCGCAGTCGACGGATCCTGACAATAAGAATTTTTGGAGAATGAACGTGCGTCGCGCAGAAGCGGAAACGGTGCGCGATACCCTGTTGTATTTGGCGGGGAACCTTGATCTGGCCCAGGGGGGACCGCAAATCGATCACCACAAGGGTTTTGTCATCCCACGTCGCAGCATCTATTTCCACCACGCGCGCGACAGCCAAATGCCATTTCTCAACGTGTTCGATGCTGCAAATCCTCGTGAGTGTTATCGGCGCCAGGAAACGGTTCGTCCTCAGCAGGCGTTGGCCCTTGTCAACAGTTCACTGGCCCTTGCGCAGTCGCGACAAGTCGCATTCCGCCTGAGCGAGCAAGTCCGTTTGGCAGGAGGTCATGAAAATCGCGGCGGGTCGTCGCACGACCATTTTATCACCCTGGCTCTGGAGACGATTTTATCCCGTGAGCCGAGTGCTGCGGAATTGACGGTCTGTCGCGAGTTTCTTGAATTTCAAGCGAAACAACTCAGCGTTCCCGAACGCCTGACCCTGCTGAATGAGCAGGCCAACGACGTTGCAGCAGCGACCGACCCCGTTCAACGTGCACGAGAAAATTTAGTTCTGGTTTTGATTAATCACAACGATTTTGTCACAATCAGATAACCAGTTGCCGACAAGGTACAGGGGTAGCTGATAGGTCAATGTTCCCCGCAATCGCAGCCCGACTCAAAGGTCGGAAAACGCGACTTGAAACATAAACGTCTGGATCAACTGATGACACACCCTGTCTTTCAACGTCGTCACCTCACTTCGTCGACGCCGTTGTTGCGCTCTGGCAGTCACCACCGTCGCACCTTCCTGGCCGACCTGGGGATGGGATTTACGGGCCTGGCCCTGGGCAGCATGTTGGCAGGCGAGGACGCTGTCGGCCAGGAAGTGTCTCCGGCGCAGTCTCATTTCGCGCCGAAAGCCAAAAGCGTTATTTGGCTCTTCATGACTGGTGGCGTGAGTCACATGGAGAGTTTCGATCCAAAGCCTGCGTTAAACAAGTACGGCGGAATGCATCTTTCGCAGACGCCCTTGAAGGATGTTTTTGACTCACCGTTTGTCAAAGAGAATTTCCGACCGCTGCAGAACAATAATTCGCGTAACTTCCGGAATCATATTTATCCGATGCAAATCGGTTATCGCAAGCGCGGGGAAAGCGGAATCGAGGTGAGTGACTGGTGGCCCCACGTGGGGGGATGCATTGACGACATCTCCGTGGTGCGTTCGCTGTGGACAACAGATAACGATCACGGAGCGCAACTTCAGTTCCACACGGGCCGCCATATCAGCGACGGATTTTTCCCCACAATCGGTTCCTGGGTGCATTACGGTCTGGGCAGTTTGAATAAAAGCCTGCCGCA
>PBTE01000114.1 GCA_002726515.1 Planctomycetaceae bacterium
CGAACTTCATCTGCTTCGGGCATGCTTCAGGAATCCTCCCGGGTGAAATTTTTTTCAGTGACAAGACGCGCACGCCACCCCATCCATGTTTGCGCTGCCTTGCTGGGTGTGCTTTCCTGCTGCCGATTCGGCCAGCTTCTAACTTACCTTGCGTGTCACTTCGATTCGATCCAGGGCGCGTTGAATCCTTACCAGGCACCCCTCTCGACCGATGATTTCCAGTGCATCAAACAGACCAATTCCAACTGATTTCCCTGTCGTCGCCACGCGGAGCGCGTGGATGATCTGCCCGATCTTGATTTGACGACTTTCGACAAAATCATGAAGCAATTGATCAAGTGTACAAGCATCAAACGCTTCGACCGACGCCAGTTGATGTTTAATGGCGTGCAAAAGCTCGACGGCCTTTTCCGGTTTTCGAATCCTCTTCTCAAGGGATTTTTCGTCGTATTCTAAGTCTTCGTCGTCTACAAAGAATTCATCAAATTGAAGAATATCTCCCGCCACTTTGACCCGGTCTCCAGCAGCTTCGAGAATCTTTCCAACGTGAGAACCGATCTCACAGGGTGGCGACGCACTGATCCGTCCGGCTTGCTGGAGAAACGGCAGCACAAAGGACACCTTTTTCTCAAGGGGAAGTTTTCGCATGTAGCGCTCTTGAAACGCCAATAATTTGAGAGGATCGAAACTGGCGGGCGACTTCACCACGCGCTGCAAGGAGAAATGCTGCAACATTTCCTCCCGCGTGAACTCTTCAGTCTGATCATCCAGCGACCACCCCAACAGCAGGAGATAGTTGATCACCGCTTCGGGCAGATATCCTACTTTCCGATAAAAATCGACAATGACCGGATTGAAGGTATCTGCAGTGCTCTCCTGCGCAACAGCACGGGCGATGGCCTCCCCGTGTTCACAAAGCCTCTTGAAATCCGGGTTCTTGAGATATTTGTCCAGTTTCCGTTTACTGATCTTGCTCTTGCCTCCTGGCTCGGCCACGTAAGGCAGGTGGGCATATTCAGGCAAATCGTATCCCAGAGACTGCGAGATGAAAATCTGACGGGGAGTATTGGACAAATGCTCTTCAGCACGAATGACATGTGAAATCTGCATCTCGTGATCATCTACGACACTCGCCAAATGATACAGGCACGTCCCGTCGGCACGCTGAATAACGTGGTCCTGTTCCTGGCTCCATGAAAAAGAGACCTCTCCACGAATCTGGTCTTCGAACTGGCACTGGCCCGCGCGTGGCATCTTGAGTCGGACGACGGCTTGGCGCCCTTTGTTCTCAAATTGCATCGCCTGGGCATCTGTTTCGGCCATCCAGCGCCGACTGTATTCAAAAGATCTCTTCTCCCGTTCGGCCGCCTCTCGCTCCGCCTGAACTTCCGCAGTTGTCGAGTAGTCTCGATAGGCGGCACCTCTTTCAAGCAAGACCTTAACAGCAGCCGCGTAGAGTTCGCTCCGCTCGGATTGGTAATAAGGTCCGTTTACTCCTCCCACTCCGGGTCCTTCATCCCATTCGATTCCCAGCCAATGAAAACCATCCAGGATGGGCTGCAAAGCTTCACTGACGTTGCGTTGCCGATCGGTGTCGTCAATCCGCAAGACAAATTGCCCACCACCACCCCTGGCAAAAAGCCAGTTGAACAACGCGGTACGGACACCGCCAATGTGAAGATATCCGGTTGGGCTGGGAGCAAATCGAGTTCGGATCATGCTGGCCGAATGGGCATTGGTGCGGATGGTCTATTAACAAGGCGACCGGGCAGAGTCAAATGACCTGAATGCTGCGCCAAACGAGTTCCGGGAAACTCGCTGCCGTCGTCTTCGTTGCTATCGGATGGTCGAAGAAACACTACTAGACACTAGGCATCGGTCCCTTACAAGTGCAGATTCATAAGACGGATTCCCGTGGCGTCGAGTGAACCAATTGGAACCCTGAATTCTATGCTGCCTTGTTCTGGCGTCGTTGTTGTTTCCGCAACCGGCGCCTCTCAGCTTTCGAAAGCCGGTTGCTCTGCTTCGTTTCCGTGTCGGAAGAGTCGGCCAGATTGTCATGACAACTCTCTGTCTCCGCTCCTATTTCCAGATCCGTTTTGCATGTTTGAGACGTGTCTTGAAGATGCTTTTCCTGACTGCCGTTCTTGACACCCAGCTTGATTTCCGCCGCAGAACCTCGATTTTTCTTCGCACCCGCCATTTTCTCCAAGGGTACTTTTTCCTGCGCGCCGAGATAGACGCTGCGAGCAAAAATCCATAACCCCATCACGATCATCAGATGCCCTAGAAGTGTGGCAACCGGCGTCAAAATTTCCTGGGCTTGAACGTCTCCCGGCGCAATAATCTGCATCCTCAGCAGCGCTGCCATTCCATAACATCCTATGGCCGACAACAACACCAGCGTGGCCCCCGGGCTGCGACGAAGGTCCAATGTCAATAAACAGGCCAGGGGGACGAACGCTGCCACGACCAGCAGGACCCACCAGACATACCCGTCCCCCAAAATCAGGGTGCCTGTCAAATGAAAAGCTATTCCTCGTGTCACATCTTCCAGCCCTGCAGCCGTGTTCAAACTGGCAAGCAAAAGAAAACCGGCTGCCCAGACCCAGATTCGATAACCGGCTCGGTAGTCGTCCACACGGTGCCGGCGAATTTTGTAGATCAACACGGCTGTGAATGATGCCACAGCCAGCGCGACAGTCGAAAACCAACTTGCCAAATTCGGCTGTTGGGTCAGATCCAAAATGCTCAGGCTACCGCTGCCCAGGTATTGCACCCACTGCAAACGATAACCGTGAAGCACCACCAAACCAGTGACGAGAGCGAAACCCCCCAGAAACCAGCATAACAATGAGTAGATACGGGTCGGAATCAAATCGGATATGCGTGCTTCGCAATCCGCCCGAGCTGCTTCAGCATATTTCAAGGCAGACCCAGCCTGTCTCTTCGATTTGTTTGGCGTGGCTTTGTTAGAACTTGGGGCAGAATTGTCGTCGAGCAAAACTCGTCGCCGACGAACTGCCCCGTTTCCACTGTGTCGAAATTCCATTTTCGATCAGCCGAATCAACAACTTCCCGATTTTTCACCCCGAATGAGTCACCGTTCTGTATCCAACTCCGTGCAGCCGAAGGAAAGAAATCTCGATCCATGACTGACCAAAATACTACTGACGGTGGACTAATACCACATCGGCATTTTCAGGTACCGGTATAAGCAGACCGTTGTCATGCGGCTGATAAACCTGGACGTACCTGTCACATGTAAGGATCAGAGAAACTCTAGGAACGGACCATTTTCACAACTGGCCTCAACGGACCGGAAATCGCCGTACGGAATTTGCTATCAGTGACAAGACTGCCACCATTACCGATTAACAAGGCGGTGACGGCCAAACAATCCCGCAGGGGCCCGCAAATCAGGAATCTTCGCCATGGATTCCTCGTCACAGCATGCAAATCGCAAATTCCTGTACTGCTAACCGGTTTGACCCTAAATCTTTACTGGCCTAGGTTTTCAAGAGAAAAGAATACCTGAAAAGAATCGTCCGCCGGACCGATGCGCGAGACATTCTGAGGGAAGTTGAAAGAATCAAACTGCGGGTTTCGACAGCCAGCCACGACAGAATCTATATCGACATTCATGCACGAAACTCAGACTACACCGTCAGAAGTGGCAGCTTCCAGTCAGTCTCCCACCCCACCTGCCCTGGATGTCCAACTGGCAGAGTTGAACTCGTTGTTGGAAGAAGTTCGAAAAATCCCGGTTCAGGACCCAGCAAAAACGCTATCGGTTGAAGCGAACTTCAAAACGGTCGGTTCCCCCAACAGGGTGGAAAGTACGGTTGAGGACCAACTGGTCATCGCTCAGCTAGGTGTGGCCAGTGCTTTGTTTACCTCCCTGAAGGCCAAGGACGCCCCCACGGCCAGCCATTCTCTTCGGGTGGCACTTTCCTGTTCTGCTTGGGCACTGGCTCACAAGTTGCCTGAAGAGGTACGATCGGAGATTGAAATTGCCGCTCTCTTGCACGACATCGGCAAGATTGGTGTTCCGGACGTCGTTCTACAAAAGCCGGCCCCTCTGGCGGAAAAAGAACAGCTGTTGATCAAGCGACAGCGGCACATTGGTTTATCCATTCTGACCTCATTCGGTGCATCGCAGGAAATCATTGAAAACGTCTATTATTCTTCCGCCTGGTTCAATGGAAGTAATCCTGAGTTCGACCGGAGGGGTGCAGCACTTCCCTTGGGAGGCCGAATGCTCGCTATCGTTGACGCCTTCGATGCGATGACCAGCGATCGTGTCTACCGCCGGGCATTTTCTCGAGAGCGAGCCCTCACCGAACTCTTCCAGAACGGGGGTACCCAGTTCGACCCGGAACTGGTCAAGGATTTTTACGATCGAAATGCTTTGGATAATCCGCAGCTACTTGAAGAAATAACTCAACGTTGGATCTCGCGACTTGACCCTCAACTGGCAAATGCACGTTGGCGTATGGGCCAATTGACTTCTGCTCCACAAGACCCCTCGACCGAGGCCCTCTTCAACGAGAAACTCTTCGACAATCTGCAGGACGGACTTATTTTTGTCGACACCAATCAGCAAATCATAAGATGGAATCGCACGGCCGAACACTTGACGGGTATTCCGATGCCCAGCATGCGTCATAAAACGTGGAATCCCTCCCTGGTACAACTTCGCGACGATAATGAAGAAGACGTCACCACTGACAATTGTCCTGTTTACCAGGCAACTTCAACAGGAAATCATGTAAATCAACGGATGTCGATTGCAGGACGAGATGGTAAGAGAACAGCTATCGACATGCACATCATCCCGGTCACCGACGGTAGCGGAGTGGTTCTCGGAGCGACCATTGTCTTCCACGATGTGTCGTCAGAAAAATATTTGCAAGAACGTGTCGAACACCTGCACCGCAAGGCAACTCTTGATTCACTCACCTCTCTACACAACCGGGCCGAATTTGACACGGAATTCCGGAAACTTGTTGCAGACCACCTGACGAGGCACCAACCCTGCAGTTTGATCATCTGCGATTTGGACAAGTTCAAAGGAGTCAATGATACCTACGGCCACCAAGCGGGCGACCAGGTTCTGATCGCGTTCGCCGCCCTGTTGAAACGTTGCTCTCGACGTGGCGACGTTACAGCACGTTACGGTGGGGAAGAGTTTGTCATGCTCTGTGCCAACTGTGACAATGCCACTGCGGCTGCCCGCGCGGAAGAAGTTCGGCAGGAGTGCGCGAGCACTCGTCACCCTGCACTGGATACAAAGCCAATCACGTGTAGTTTCGGGGTTACAGAACTTCAACTAGGAGACACACCTGAAACGATGTTACGTCGGGCAGATCGGGCAGTCTATGAAGCCAAAAGTATGGGCCGTAACACCGTCGTACAACTGGGATCGGGGATTGACGAAGATGATGAATTTCAAAATGTTGGCTGGTGGTCCAGTTGGTGGAATAAGACCAGCCCGGCTCTCTTGCTCGAAAGAACACTGGTAACCAGTGTCCCCACCAATGTTGCCATCGAGAAACTTAGTGGTTTTGTGGTAGATCACGATGCCGCCATTGTCTCCGTGGAGGAAAATCGAGTTCTCATCTCGCTCGACAGTTGCCTGCCGACACTCCAACGGCGTCGCGGGGATCGTTCCTTACAGTTCTTCACCGAGCTTACTTTCGTACCACCCGAAGTCGATGCGCCACATGCAGCGTCAGGTTCTGTAGAAACAGTGATTCTGGTCAAGATCCGGCCGAAAAAGCACCGCGACCGCCGCCGCAGAAACACGCTGGACCGTGCCCGGCAGATACTAGCAAGTCTCAAATCTTATCTGGTCGCCCAGGAAAGCTCTCCCAGAAAAAATTCATCTCAAGCAGTTTGATAGGTTCACCAAACGAAACAGGTCTGTCTGGATAGCGACGGATTCCAGTCAGCAGGGAATCGCAACCGGTGAAGCAGACAATATCATCCACCGATGAACCGTGCATCTTCTCCGCACTTCTCCTCTTTGGTATTCTGCTTTCCGGCAGTTAGCCACCCCAGCAGGTCCAATTCAGTCGTTCCCTTCCAAGAACGCCCAATGTCTCCCAAACGGGAACGCGCGGCGTCCGCCTTCGGATGACAGACTTCCTTCCGGCCAATTGTCAAATCTCTTTTGATGCGTTATCTTCACGGGGCTGGGCCTCTTCGAACCAGCCAGCAAGACATCGATTCGAATCAAGCTGACACGGAAACACACCTGAAAATTCACAACGATTTCGGCACTACAAGCGGAGACCTCACGATTATGGCTTACTCACTCCCCGATCTTCCCTATGCTTACGATGCCCTGGAGCCCCATATTGATGCTCGTACCATGGAAATCCACCACACCAAGCATCACCAGGCCTACATTTCCAAAGTAAATGCCGCTTTGGAAGCCACACCCCTGGCCGAACAAGACATATTGCAGGTGATCTCGGACTTGAGTGCCGTCCCAGACGACAAGCGCGGTGCAGTAAGGAACAACGGTGGAGGTCATGCCAATCATTCACTGTTCTGGACTGTCATGGGACCGGAGAGTGGTCAGCCAGGTGGCAAATTGGCAGCTGCCATCGAATCGGATCTCGGTGGGATAGATGCGTTCAAAGAATCGTTCTCCGCGGCAGCCGCAAATCGCTTTGGAAGTGGCTGGGCCTGGCTCATCGTTCAAAACGGAAAACTGGCAGTCGGGTCCACAGCCAATCAAGACAACCCTTTGATGGGCGAAGCCATTGCCGGTGTCGCTGGCACACCCATTTTGGGGCTGGATGTCTGGGAACACGCCTACTATCTGAAATACCAGAATCGCCGGCCGGACTACGTTGCCGCTTTTTTCAGTGTCATCAACTGGGATGAAGTAGAACGTCGCTACACAGAGGCCAGTGGTTAAGCTGCGGTAGTTCACAAACTGTCTCTGACGTTGCCAGTGTTGCATCCAGGGCTAGCTCTGCGCCAAGATGACGTTGACCCGTCTATGACTCGACCTTATTATCTGCCGCGCAGCATTTAGATCCAATCGTGCAGGTGAATATTTGCGTTTTATTCGGTTTAGCTAAGGTTTACGAATTAGTTCACCCGAAACACTTGCAGTAGATGTAACGACATTCCGCTGCGGCACTTTGGGTTGCAGCTCCTGAAAACTTACCGGATCACGGTCAATTTTCATCCAATCGTGACAATTTAAACCTCGAAAAGTGGTGTGTGGACTTGTGGCATGTTTGCCAAAGTCCGACCATTTTCTACAAACCACGTCAAGGAAGACTTAGAGATGCAAATCTATCGAACGAACTGGACACTCGTTTTCGCCGTTGCGGTTTGTGGAACCACGATTGTCATGACAGGCTGTAGCAGCTCTCGCCTGGGCAAGTTGCCAACCCCAAACCTCAGCCTCAGCAAGTTACCCGGAATGAGGTGGCTCAGCCGTGATGACAAAAAACCACCCGAGTCATCCCTGGCTTCGGACGCTCCTCCTCTACCCTCTGTATCCACCAGCCCGGTGCCTCCATCATCGGCGGCCCCAACCAGTCCGACGACTACGGTTGCTTCGTCGACTGGTCCCGCTGCCACCACACCTTATCCGACAACGCTGGCACCAAACATTCCTTATCCTGCTCAAAATTCTGGTGTCTACACCACGGGGCCTTATAACACGGGCTCAGGCATCGCGAATCACAACGGGCAACAAAACTGGAATTCCAACACTGCCCCCCAAAGCGGCTTCTATCCGACCCATCCAACCACTCCAACGGGAAGACAAGGTGAGGCTCTCACCGCGGATGCGCGCTCGTTGAACGGCTACGAATCCCGGGCCAGGACGCCGGATCCTTACGGCAGCAGTACTCAACCAAACTCGATCAATCCGGGCAATTCATACCCGCCGGTTCATAACCAAAACCCGTACGCTACTCAGAGCACGCCGATCCCGACTGTCAATGCTGGAAACCGTTACACAGCCCCCACCGCTCCGCTGGGAAATAATACGTCTTCTCCCGTGGGAACTTACGATGGCAGGTACAATACCACGGCAGGAACTCCGGGAGGGGTTATTCCTGAGGGAAACAGGTACGGTCAAATCACACCCGCGAGCGGGTTTCCCACCAACGGTAGACAAGTCGCTCCTGTTGCTGGTTCGACTTATGGAGAGACGGCGCCACCGGCAAACCAAAATAACGTCTATGGTACCAATCCAGCAGTCGGGCCGACGACGACTGCTCCCGTACACTGGCGACCAGGCAGCACGACCGATTATCAGCCACCAAACGGTGTTGGTAGCTTTCCCACTTCTTCGACGATTCCTTCCAACGCGGCGGGAGTGGTCCCAGCAAATCATGCCAGTCCACCCCTGGGCCGCTAAAAGTACTGCGTGCGTTTCACGCTACCCTACAAAGTCAGCCGATTCTCATTTGAAACTGCCATCAGGAAAGGTCGGGTCCCACGGATCCGACCTTTTTTCGACCCGCGGTGCGGTTTCCAGACCGCAAACGTTCAACCAACTGCCACACCCCTAACAAGTCAGCGGACCGGAGAATCAACGCAAACCTCGCAACTTGAATGCAACACGAGTTGCCAGCTTTTGGACGCCGACCCTCGAGACGGAGAATTGACGTTTCCGAAAGCCACAAACGCCGTTTGTCAGGTGAACTGCTCAGTCGTCTACCATACAAGCGGGCGGAACTGGTGTATCAGGCAGCCGCGGGAAACTTTCGGTAGGCGATCATGCGTGTCTCATAGCCGTCTTCAAGCAACCCTGCCATAGACTCTTTGGCCGCCTCCGGTTGTAGATAAATGGCGAACAGTTGCCAACTTGATTTGTCATTTTCCCGATATTGAATTCGGAAGTGGCGGGGCATTCCCCCAGGTGCACTGACTGCCAGGGGATACATTTCTGCAATGGGCGACATGAACTGCTTCATCGAGAACCCTTTCCTCAGCGAACAGTACTGGACCAGATTGCTTTACGAAAACTGAACCTGAATGCCTGGTACCACTCGCCATTCGATGAAAAACGTTTTTTCAAACGCCAAGCCGGCTTCTTCCCTGCTGGTTAGAGCTAGCCCAACTTCTTATCTCATCGTGTCCTTAGTACTCAGGAGATTACAGAAAGTGGGTAAAATCACTCAAAGCAAGCATCCTGCCGTTGGGCAGCTACCAGCCCATCACCATGTTGGATTCAATGGCTTTCCGGGCTACCGCGAGATCCGAGCCCGTTTCGTGCATGTAGAGCCGGATTGCGTGCACCTTGTCACCGGCTGCCTTCGCCAGACACTCTCGAGCCACCGTGCACGGATCAGAATTACCCCGGATCCCCAGGGCCGATTTAGAAATCACCCAGGTATCCCGCGGCCGCTTGGTCAGGCGCAAGATCTTTTCGTGAGCATAATTTTCGTTGACAGCAGTGGACGCCCGCTCTTCATCATCGGCCCAGGTGATGATGATATGTCCTTCGGTTTCTACTTCGAATAACGGCATGGACAAGGCCCTCCTTTACATACGGCCCACTGGATCTTTAACACACAAACCCAGACGCCCGCCCGTAATGGGCGAAAAGTGATTCAATGTCCCCATTCTCTCAATGACTGGCTGCAGACACTGGAACCAACGCGAGTCTTGCGTCGCCAACGGTCCGACGCCAATCCCCGACTGATGATACGGCCACTCGATTTAGCGTCGTGTGTTTCCTGGGGCCGAAGACCAGTTTCAGCACGATATGGCCGATCCTAAGGACCCTCCCTCTGTTCGTCAATCGACCTGGGCAACGGTTTTCGGAAGGGCAGACTGCCTGATAACCGAAAGCCGTCTTTCCGAATCGCGTAATCCCTGGCCAGCGACCTAGTTGAAGCCTGATCGACTGGTGGGTGCCGGTCATGGCCTTCGTGCCGATAACAGGGAAAGATCGGTTTGGGAAGGGAGAATTTCCAGCTGACGTCTTCGGCCGACCGTCGTATAATTTTGCGAACCGCCATTTGAACCATCATCCCAGAGTTTTCGCAAACCAATGGCAAGCGACCCATCCGAAAAACTTCGACCTGACCCTCCTGCTAGAGAGTATGTTCCGCCGCCGGGTCCTCCATCTAAAACGGGTTCGAAAAGCACCAGGTTGCTGATGGGAATCGCTTTGTTACTAGTGGCTTCTATCTTGTTTCAATTCGCACCCACGGAAATTGCAAATTGGTACCTGGCCGCAGCCCTGGAAAAAAAAGAAAACGAAGGCGATTCTGAAGGGGCCAGACAACTCCTCGAACAGGCCTTGTCGTGGGCTCCCAGACACGCTGAATTGTATCGACAACGAGCGAAATGGAGACTGGAAGACAATGATTTGGTGGAAGGCCTGGCTGATGTACGCCGGGTCATAAAACTCGCCTCGGAATCCGGTCGACCTAATCAGCGCGCTGAATTGTATGTGCTGCGTGCCGTTGAGAAATTGGAAGAAGAAGATTTCTCAGGAAGTCTGGCTGACGCCAAACGTGCCGTGGAACTGATCACAAAATCCATTCAACCTGAAAACCGCCGTCAACATGCCAAATTGTGCCTGAGAAGAGCGCAACAAAATCTGGAAGACGGGGATTTGCAAGCAAGCTTGGACGAAGCGAATCAGGCCGTGGAACTGGCGCCGGAATCTACCAAACCGTTCAAATTCCGGAGCTACATTTATTTTCGAATGAAACTACTGGCAGAGGCCGTAGCGGACCAAAGCACAGCGTTAGAAATCTGGGAGCAACGAAGTTCCTTGGCTGTGTTCTCGGCTGACATGTCGATCAAACGGGACGCCTTGAACGAGCGGGCCTATCTACGGGCCCTGGGAGAATTCGACCTCGAAGAAGCTTTGCAGGACGTCGAGCAGGCTTTGAAGTTATTGGAACTTCCGCATGAAGACGAGGCGACGTTTCTGGACACGCGTGGTTACATCTACTACCTGTTAGATGACCTCGATGCCGCCTCGAGTGATATGATTCGTGCCAAAGAATTGGAAGAGAAATCCCAAGGAATTTCTTTCGAACAACTGCTGCTGATGTCCTCCGGCGAGGACGACGCCAAAACTGATCTGGCCGCTTCCTATGGTGAATTGGCCGTTGTCTACCGCCACTACGGGCTCGTTCTGCAAAAACAGGGGCAAACAGAACAAGCCCAACAATATTTGGATTTGGCAAACCAACTGGGATACAACCCTGACGCGGGTATCTGGTAGCTGACAGAATCGCCGCGCAGGTCTCACGCAGCCCAATATCTCATGGCAACCGGTCCAGCGGGCTACGGTTTTCGTTACACACCCGGGTCCCTCACCGGGCGTTCAAGCGTGCTTTGAACCCGCGCATACAGATCACACCGACGACAAGAAGAACAACACACACGTGCGTCCAATCCTGGGAGTCCGAGTTCTCGATCCAGCCAATCAAAGCCGACCAGTAATCCGAGATTTCATCTACAACTTTCCCCATTCGAATCCTCCTCTTCTCCCGTCCCACACAGTCAGGCAAACTGTCTGATCAGATTTTTTCCTGCAGGAAGCGCGCTGCCTTCCGGAAAAATTTGCCGGCCATCTCCGCTTCAAAAGAACGCCGGCACCCTCTTGCCATCGTTCGGCACAAGCTGTGAGAAGAGCCATGATCCGATCCGCAGTGAGTCTCTCCTCAACTCTATGTTACAACGACCGAACAGACAGTCCGACGAGGTCCGGATACTTGCGGAATGGTATGTTTTTATCGCTGGCGGGTGATGAATAGTACAATCAAGCAGATTGTTTTGGGACGCCTTGAACGACCTTTTAGAAAAAAGACCGCTCCCATGCTTATGCTCCAGCAGCCTATCACCAACACTTGCGGGTGACACGTCGCACCCTGCTGGGTCAACTCACAACAGGCGTTGGATCGACTGCCCTGGCAACGTTTCTCAACCGCGGATCGCAAATCGCTGCAGCCGGGCTGCGCTGCAGCCATGGCATCGTGGACCTGCTCCACTTAGCGCCGCGGTCCAAACGTGTGATTTTTTGTGTCGGGCACCGGGAGGATGTCACACCTGGAAACATTGGATTACGAGCCCAAATTGGTCGAGTTGGATGGCCAGCCAATGCCACCGTCCATTACCCAGGGCCAGCCTATCGCTCAACTTCAGGGAGAGGAGCTCATCCCAGCATGGTGCCCTCCGGGTATGCATCGGGATTTTTATCAGCGAATTCCTTCGTTGGCGAACTCGTTGTAACGCTTTTTAATCTCCGCTTGATCCGGATCTCCTTCATGGAACACGAACCGGTATCGCAACGTGAGGCTCTCGCCAGAGGGCAACGTCAGGTCACCCGTCCCACGAGGCTTGCCCTCAAAGTTGTGCACCCCGAAAGGATTGGCTGCAACAAGTCCGTAATCGCGCGCATGCCACCACGTGGGGTGACGTAGATTTTTTGGATGATCAAAGATCGCAATGCCAACCACATGCCCCTTGATATCTCCCCAATAGTCAACCCATTGAGCCCGTTTCCCCCAGATCTCTTTGCCGCGGGTTCCTGTGCTGTTAACAGCATGACCCGCCACGACTTCGACTCCACGTTTAGGATCCGCTTTCAAACGCAACCGCGGGTGAGTGCGGATCCCCATGGAACCTTCTTTCGTATCCCCCCAAACAACATCTCCGTGGGAAGCGTAAACCGTCGTTGTCCAATCAACCATGCGTGTTTTCTGCTCAACAATAAAGGTGATGCTCCTCCTGTCGGTACAAACGGTTTCTCCATCCGAATTCAGCCAACTGTTGGCCGTTTTGATAGTTCCTCGGCAAGACCCGCTGATGGTTTCGATCAGTTCATCCTGAACGATGCTGCCCGAACCTTCCTGCAGGGACCAGAAATCAACCCCGTTCACCTGACCATGCGTGAACCACAGTGATTGATGATGCGGATGGTCTTTGGCTTCTCCCTCTCCGTCTTCCCGCATCGGATAGTTTCGTGTCATTCCAATTCCATGCGGACCAATGATTGGATATAGAATGGGCTTCGAGTATCCTCGATAAACGTACTCCGTGAACAATTCGCCATCAAATTCCACTCGAAGACGACCTTCCTGCGAATGGATGACCACCTCGGAACGAACAGTACCGACCGCTGCCAGTATCACAAGAAACAGACTGCCCAGCATGATGAACATCACTTGCCTTGACAGGAATTGTCGGAACAGATTCATTGGGATGCGCCTTTCATCTAGCAGAAAACAGGGAGCCGGGTCGAACAATGTTATTCTAATCATTCTATCCGGATCTTGGACCAGGTGGGACTAAGGTTCCTGAAAGAGGATCATCAGAGTCGCCAAATTGCTACGGATTTCGGCCCCACGCCCACCATAACAAGTCATCGATGCGGACCCAGCCCACGAAAAGTAATTCGCGAAGTTCTTCCATCGTCAGTTGGCCCCCCGGTTCCTCCTTCAATTTTCCGACTCCCCTCTTCAAGACCGTTGACTGGCGGCCAATCTCCAAGTAACCTCGCTTCAAGAATCAACGACGCAAGACTAGCTCCCATTTTGTGGTTGACTTTGCTGCAAGCGGGAAGGACCAAGATGAATTTCCTGAGTCAACTAACCGGTTCTTTTGCCCAACCGGCCGCGGAAAATCCAACCGTTACCATGATCGAGTCTGCTTATCGATATCACGATCTCGATTGGCGGTACATCAATTGTGAAGTTGCACCGTCGGAACTGGAGGATGCAGTGAGAGGTGCCCGTGCCATGGGCTGGGCCGGCTTCAACTGCAGCTTACCACACAAGGTGGCGGTCATCGAACATCTGGACGGACTTGGCGAGTCGTCGTCGATTATCGGTGCCGTTAATTGCGCTGTACGTCGTGACGGGAAGCTGATCGGCGAAAACACCGATGGAAAGGGATTTGTTGAATCTCTTCAGGAAAAAGTCGATCCCACAGGTAAGACGATGGTCATGTTCGGAGCGGGTGGTGCGGCTCGAGCGATCGGTGTGGAAACGGCATTAGCTGGTGTCCGGAAGATCACCGTAGTCAATCGAAGCGAAAATCGAGGACAAGAATTGGTCCAATTGCTGAATGAGAAGACTCCTGCTCAAGCCGAATTGGTGATCTGGAAGGAATCGTACTGTGTCCCGCAAGAGACCGACATCGTCATCAATGCCACTTCAATCGGTCTCTACCCGGACGTTGACGCACAACTTGACTTGGATGTGAATTCGCTGACTGCTCCGATGATTGTTGCAGATGTGATTCCGAATCCACCCCATACCCGATTGATCCGGGACGCGGCTGCCCGAGACTGCACGGTGATTGACGGCATTGGAATGCTGGTCAATCAAGGCGTCATCAGCATCCAGTATTGGACAGGCATCGATGCCGATCCGAAAATCATGCGATCGACCATCGAGGAAGTGCTTGGCATTTAGAACCCAAGGCCCGTTTCACACCACGTTTTAATTCCTGCCTTTATCCGACATTATCCGCGACATGGTTGATTATCCGCTTGTTTTTCGCCTCCGACAACAACCGCCAGCCCCCCCGATCGCGAACGTACCCGACGAAGTCGAGAATCAACTTTCTCAACTTGCCCTGGAAAACAAAATCCAACCCGGACAATCCGTAGCGATCGGCGTGGGAAGCCGCGGGATTGCCAATCTAAAGTTCATCGTCAAGGCAATTGTTGCGCATTTAAAACGCCTCGAGGCCCAACCCTTTATTGTCCCTGCCATGGGAAGTCACGGTGGAGGCACTGCGGCGGGACAACAGGAAATTCTTGAGTCCTATGGTGTTACGGAATCATTCTGCGGCTGTCCGATCCGGGCGGGCATGAAAACGGTCATCGTCTGCCAGGTTTCCGAGGGATTTCCAGTGCACTTCGCTGCAGAAGCCTATGCCGCCGACCACGTGGTCGTGTGTAACCGGATCAAGACGCACACACAATTCGTCGGCGACGTGGAAAGTGGCCTGATGAAAATGATGCTCATCGGGCTGGGTAAGCAGGAGGGAGCAAAGGTCTACCACCGCGCCATCAAGGATTACAGTTTCGGACAAATCGTGCGCCGCGTCACCGCCGAGGTTCTGAAGAAGTGCTCCATTGTGGCGGGCGTGGGTATCGTTGAAAACGGCGCATGCCAGACCGCCCTTATCGAAGCCGTTTCACCGGAGCAGTTGGTGGAAAGGGAGCAGGCTTTGTTAACCCAGGCCAAGCAATGGATGGCCCGGTTACCTTTTAACCTTGCGGATATTCTACTGATCGACGAAATCGGCAAGAACATCAGCGGAACCGGTTTTGATTCAAGTCTTGTCGGTCGCAAATACCTCGTGCACCAGGCGGCGGACCAGGAGTACCCGAAAATAAAGATGATCGCCCTGCGTGACCTGACAGAACAAAGTCACGGTAACGCCGAAGGAGCCGGACTGGCCGAATTCTGCCGAACACGTCTGCTTGAGAAAAAAGATGTGCAAGTCACGCGCGTCAATGCAGTAACCAGTGGGCACCTCAGCGGGGCGATGGTACCTCTGGATTACCCGACCGATCAGGAAATGGTAGAAGTCATGTTGGGGCAAATCGGCTTGAGAGCCCCAGCCGATGCCAAACTGATGTGGATTCGCAACACACGGGAGCTCTCTGAAGTGGAATGTTCGGCTGCCTATCTACCCGAGGCGCGAGAACGTGATGACTTGACAATCCTCAGTGATTTGCGACCCTTACATTTTGATGCCAGCGGAAACCTGTCGGACCAGCACATGAATGCAACCACGTGAACGGCAGTGCTGTGTAGCAACGTCAACAAAATTTTTGGGACCAGGCCGATTCATTTCCGTGCCTGTCAATTTTCTGATAGCTGACGTTTCAGAATCATCGTGTGGAGCAAAGCAGTCTGAATTGTCCCACCCGGAAAACGGTCCATTTTTATTTGCAATGACCGCGAGGTCAAAAGATTCAGCTCAACAGGTCGACCGTTTCGCCCGATTCCAGTGGCAATCGCTTTTTTCGCACTCAGGCCGACATATTCATACGTGCCATGGGAAAGATATCCGTTGACATTGGCGCGCAGCGCACCATCTTTATCGATGTCCAATCGCACGTTCCGAGACTCCCAACGCCCCACAAGTGGCGACCGGCTGAACAGCATATCACCACAGCCTGTGAGCAGAAGAGTCAGTACCGATAAACCAATCAACCGACAGGCAACCTGGTGGGTATGAAATCCAAACATATTCTGAAACCTGATGACATCGAAGGGATCGGAGGAGAAAATGTCACACCCCAGCAGCGATCCATCATCTATCGCCTCTTCTTTCTACGGTAACTGGTCGTCAAGCCAAGGTCCAGTAAAACCCCGTATTCTCAAAAACCCGGTATTCTCATCATTCAAAAAGGCGCGACGTGAAAGAATCCCTGTCCCC
>PBTE01000115.1 GCA_002726515.1 Planctomycetaceae bacterium
CAACCTGGTGCGAACCTTGTCTGAAAGATATGAAGGAGTTGAAACGTCTGCAGGCTAAATTCGGCAGCGCTGGGTTTACACCGCTGGGCGTCAATTTGGACGGAGATAAGAATGCTGCAACCAATTTTCTCAAGCAGAATCGACATCCCTGGCCGCAACTTTACGAACCGGGTGGGTTAGATAGTCGATTGGCCAACGAGTTCGGGGTACTCACACTGCCAACCATGTTGCTGGTGGATCAAGGTGGTAAAGTGGTTAATCGCAGTGTGCACGTGAGCGAGCTGGAAGATGAGTTGGAGAAGATCCTCCGCTAGTCGGTCCAGGAACGGTGCCAGCCAACCGCTTACAGGAACTACCAGAGCCAGTTTCGGAGCTCTGACGACCAGTTTAGGAGTGGGGTCCCTCTCTTGATGCGGGCTAGTAACTCAGCACCCCCCGTGCGCTCACAGAGGGGGGGCGTGCGGGCAGATACAAGCTCATCCACAATCCACCCCTAATGGATCAAGACCGTGGCCCTTGAGCCATCTCTGTACCTGATCCTTCTGATTCTCCACCGAGTTGACTGGAGAATCACCCTCCGTACCCTTGTCGGTCTTACGCCTAGCTACCTTAACCCTGGGGGAATAGCGCACGTATCCTATCACGGTATCTCCTTGTAAAAAGTAGGGGGGGCGGGCAGCAGCCAGGGGAACTACCAAGCCCAGCGCGCCCTGACCCCCCCTCCTCGCCACCACAACGAGGATTTACCCCCCCCAAACGAAAACCGCTCGGCTTAGGCTAGGCCGAGCGGTTTTCGTTTGGGGGGCAGCTTCGTGCCGCTGATGCCCAGTTTTTCTGAGCGTGAAAATCTACGGGATCTTCGTGGAACTCTTGGTCAGAATAATCTCTGCCAATAGCCTTTTTAATGCCACCCGGGTGAAATTCTGGACGTAGCCAATAGGCCTGCTTTGTCGGACCCCGGGTGGTTTCAACGGATTGGACTCACCAGCTCCAGTGCTTGTTACGCCTCTGGCGTATTCCACCGGGACTGCTCGATTTGGTTTTCGGTGCTGATTTGGCATGGCGACGACGATTTGGCTTGACGACGCGAACTCGATAAGTGTCACGTTGCTCCTGTTCATCCTGTTTGTCATCGAAACTTTGGCTGTTAGTAAACATTGGCTTGTTACTTCCTTTTACTGGGATTGAGTGAAGCGCCCCGTCGACTGACTACCAACCAATTGCAAGCAGCGGGCCAAACGGTTGGCATATTCCCTTCGTGCGCGAACATGTCCGGAAGTCGCTAGTTTTCCGGTGGTTACATTTTCAGAAATAACCCGGTTGGCGGTTGGAGTTGGGTCCGAGCAGCGGATCATTTTCACTGAAAGAGTGAATGGTAGATGCCACCCACTTAAGTCGGTTTGAAATTGCGGCTTAGGGCCTTGATGTTGAGTGAATTGAATGGCTGGCGGCGCTGTCTTGCAGGAGTCGATGTTCGTAAGGGTTGCCAGAATGGGTAGTTGCACTCGCTTCACCAAAACGGGGATGCGTTTCACCATGCTGGTGAAAATTGCAGTTCCGGTCGCAACCTGGTGCCACGTCCGCATAGCGGCTTTAGTTCCGGCTTCGTCCAGCCTGCTGCCCACCTGTTCAGATTGCAGCAGCGCTGTACGCCCGGAACACGACGACTGCCTTCAGCACACAGCCTCCGGCCGCAGTCGAAAATGGGACGTCTTGTCATAAATTGTGATTTAAAACTGTCTTAGGGTTTGTACTTTGGATGCGCTCGTGACTTCCGGAACACTAGCCACAAGAGGCTTGCGCCCAGCCGGAAGGCAAATTCAACGCAACAGCTGCGCTCCCAAAAACGCGCATCGCCCGTGATCTGAATCGCGCGCTGGAGGAAACGCATTCTGTGATTTCACCCGAAGCTAATTTTTACGGAGTTTTACGGCTACATTGGTTCACATTCCTTTCTTCCACATACATCTTGTCTCCCTGTTGTGCAGACGTAGCTCGGAACCGATCGGGGAGCCGAAATGCCTGCTTCCGTATCGTTTTCGTTGCCTCCGCATCTGGCACTGCCTGGCGGCAGCACACAGCAAAGACACCCTAAGTGTTGAAATAAAGGGCTTTAGGACTTTTCACGTGTCTTTGTCAGGTGAGGCGGTTCGATTGACGTTCTCGGTGGATCTGGTGACCTAGTGCAGCCGGCCAGCACGACTTGCGCAATTCCCGGCTTCGGCAGCTTTTCAAAAGCCACGTAAACGTTGTTTGTGCTAAATCCGTGCCGCTGGAGACAAAAAAATGGAATGATTTTGGCCCCCCAGAGGATTGCACATGGTTTGGCCAGGCGCGCGTGCGACGATTCTCTTCTGTGACAGGCTGAAAATGAACAACGGTGTGTCGCTGAAGGAACTTTGGCCAGCCGGAGTGTGAACGGTGTTTCCTGGAGAAAAAATAATTCCTCCGTACTTTGTTTTGGTTCACTATGTTCCCCTGGGCAGGGTTTGAGTTGGGTTGGGATCCCGCTAGCCCAGATGGCGGCGGTGGCGACGCTAGTGGTCGCAGAATCTTCTTTTTTTCGACTTCGTGCCGGGAAGGTTTTCAAAATCAAAAAAAACTTGCTATTCGCTACGACCGTTAACCGACAACAATAATCAGGTCATTGATGTATTTCACTGACCCCGGGGGGATTTCATCGGACGGTTCGCTGAAACATCGCGGACCGATACGTCGCTTATCTCCCTGCTGTTGGTTTGTGTGCCCACGTTTCTGCCGCTCCAAGGCAGTGGGGTACATTAGTGCAGTTCTGGTTTTAGAGCGGTTGGACAGATTACAGGCTCGTGCCTGGTGTGGTTGACCGCGACCAAGGAGGAGATCCATGCGACCAGTTATTGCGGGATTGGTAGCTAGTTTGCTGCTGATTTGCACAGCACCTTCCGTCCGTGCAGATGACGACCAGATTGCGCAAGACATCCGCACCGCTTTGAAGTTGCAGCAGGAGAGGGGAAATCTCAAGGACTTTAACGTCAGGGTAAGGGTTGAGCAGGGCGACGTGTACATGAAGGGTGTCGTGCGTCAGGCGCAACAGAGAGACTTGATGTTGGGGATTGCCAGCAGGACACGCGGTGTACAACAGGTGATTAACGAAGTCGACTTACTGGCAACTTCAGGCTCTGTGGAAAAACCTGTTTTCAGAACAGAATTCCAGCAGGGGAACGACTATCAAGCACCCGTAAATGCCGCCTTTTTTGACAAGAACGGGAATACGGCTGTGGCCCAAACCAGTGTCTCGGGTAAAGGGCCAGGTAAAAAGCGACTGCTGGCCAGAGCCTTGCGCAAAATACGTCCCCAAAAGCGGACGAACGCTGAGCGGTCGAATGTGAAAAACAGTCTGAGGGCTTCCCGGGCAGGCCAATCGAAAAATTCTGCAATTTCCCAGGAAAGTGCAAACGCTGACCCGCGGCTCGGGGTGTTAAAAAACAATCCAGTCGGTTCGGAAGGTGATTTTCGCCAATTGGCTTTGGGACCATTGCCGGGAAGTGAAGCGGCGTCACTGCAGACTGGCAATCGGGGCGTTCCGCCCCTTTCCGGAGGTTCAACGGAACAACGGACGGGTGAGAACTTGGTGAAGGCGAGTCCGCTGGGAGGAAATTCAGAAGTGAAGGTGATTCCCTTTCAAACCGCCAGTCGCCCCAGTCAGCGTCCACGACCCTTTGCACCGGCGAGGTCGATTGCTATGCGGGAAAACGTTGAGGGTGGTTACCTGGGAAATCCGATTCCGACCACGATGCCGGGGGCGGGTCCTGGGGCAGTTCCCGCACGGTTTGACAATCCCAATTTACCTGGCTATGCCTGGCCCAGTTATGCTGCTTACCCAAACTACGCTGGCTTGACCTATCCCAACCAGTATTCGGCAAACGCGTGGCCCTACATCGGACCTTTCTATCCTTATCCCCAGGTACCTTTGGGATGGCGCAAAGTGACCCTCGAGTGGGATGATGGTTGGTGGTTCCTTGATTTCCGCAGTAAATAAACGGCAGCAACGCTTGCTTCGTCTACAAGATTACCCCGGTTGGTCATTTGACAAACCGGGGTTTTTTCGTTTCCACAAAAATTCTCTTTTCTCAGAAAAATCCGCAAGATCATCCCAAATTAACACGATACATACGGCTAGTTGTACGGAGTTTTTCAGAAAGGAATTTACGTACTGCCACTCGCGAGAGTGATCGTGATCCGAACCGTGTTGACTCCTCTGTCGAGCACCGGTCAGGAATAACCACGAATTGAATACGAGCACTCACGGTGTGTCTCTCGTCTTCAACCGGCAGAGGTAGGGGTGACATTTTTAAGGAGCCGCCCATGTCCACACGGACATTCCCCCAAATCATGGTTTTAGTTGGGTTATGCCTGGCCCTGACGAGCAGCGGGTGCATTTCTCCGTCTGCGGGGCCGTCGCTGCCCATACCTTTTCCAGTCAGTCCTTTCAGACAGGACCAGGAAGAAGACCAGTTCTGGGAGCAGGAACGGTACGAGCGGGTTCCCATACTGGGTGCATTGACCGAGGGAGGGCCGGCGAAAGCGCTAGACCCTCCGAGTGACGATCAGGTGATGAGGGCGCTTGATAAAGTCAGGCCGGTGGAGGGTGGTTGGCCTTTTCTGTGGCAACGACAGCGCAACGACGTAAAGATTACGAAAGAAAAGATCGCTGATTATATCGATCCGCCACGTGTCTATCCCCTCATCGGACCGGCGCAGCAGCACCATGCTCATTACAAATGCTGCGTCTATTTTGAAGAAGTTACCCGCAACGGTTGGCCCATTCCCTACACCACACGAGACAATTCTGTCGAAGTCATCTACATCGACCATAACCACTTGCACATGGTCGGTAACGTGGAGAATTGCGACTGTATTGCCTACTGACCCGTTTGTTTGAAATGGGAGGGCTGATCCGCCAGGCGTGGTGTTGGCGCTTCGAGGAGAGTTGGGCGAACGGTCGAGGAAGCACAGTTGCCGCAGGGTACTTCCACCCGCGTCATTCTTTTGAGCGACCTGCGTCGTTTAGGTTCATCCGGTAGACTACGCGGACTTCCGTTTTTTCAATCGTTAAAGGTGGAATTTCAGAGCCGCGGTTAGATACCAGGACACCAACCAGGTTCTCGCCAACTGCAAATAAATGTGGATCGGGGTAGCAGACCAGCCAACCGTCTTTGACCCGTGGTTGGTTCAAAAGAACTCCGTTCAGACGGACTTGCACGTGATTCTCAGTACCTTTCCGGAGCGGGGAGGTAAACAATTGTGGTATGTTCCAAAATGGATTGATGGAAACTTTCCCGATTTTTTGTTCGTCATCCACTGATTTTGTGGTTGGGTCAGAAAGTAAGAGGTGAAGCGTAACGGAGGCGATTTTATCAGCACCACCCGATACGTCATCGCCAACCCGCAATCGTAAAAACGTATCAATTCGCGGGTCGGTTTTCAAAACCGCCGGCAACTGGGCCAACATGTTGGTGTTCTGGTAAGCGAACCTGGGAGTCTTCCATTGGTCCACTTCGGCTCCCCCTGACCCTCCTCCGCCACGACGCTGGACGACGAAGGTCTTGTCCTTGTAAGCCAAGGTTCGGGGACTGCCCAGTTCGCGGTAGGCCTGCGAATAAACTTGAATGCGATCGGAGTCGTCGCGATAAGCCTGGCGCACGTGCATTCCGGTTCGGGCCGCGACATGAGGGGGAGCGGTCCCCCAATTGAAGGTCTGCAGTGTATCCAGTCCCTGTTGCCACCAGTTGGCCACCACGCCCCGCAGGACTTCGATGGGCGGCCAGGAATAGCCGTCCGTACAATGGTGATCGTCCAGGGTGGCGACAATGTTGATCGGTTTATTGCCGATCAGGGAACGAAAGCGTTCGATCTCCAGTTCGTACGAACGGACTCCCAGGACCAGGAAATCGACGAGGTGGTCCTCTATCCAGGTTTCCACGTCCAGTCCGTCATAGTGACAGCCAAGGATGCTGTCCGGGACGCGTGCCGCGATGAGAAAGGGCTGTTGTCGCTGATGTTCAACTTGAAGGGTTGTGGCCCGGATTTCTCGCATGAACTGCGTGAGGGCCTGGTGGTGTTTCCACTGTTTACCGACCGGGAGGTTGCTGGGTCCACGTGCGAAGTCAATTTCCAGGCCGTCGAAACCGTAGTCTTCCGCCAATTCCTTTAAAATACGGAGTTTCAGGGATCGCACCTCGGGCCGGGAAAAGTCCCATTTTTTGTTTGCCCATTCATCTTCGGTGAACCAGGCGGGATGCGACTCGGCAAATTTCTTCCCGAACTCGGTGTAACTGGTTCCATCACTGATTCGATAAGAATAAAAACATTCCAGGCCGCGCCGCGTTGTCTCCTGAAGATAGATTTTCGCGATGTTGGTGCCCTTTTCCGCCCAGCGGTAAATGGTCTCAATGTTTCCGCCCATGTACGCGCTTTTGGCCAGTGGACTGTTGCGAGCTGTCATGGGGCGTGCACGCATGGGGAACAATTGATCCAGGCACCACCACTGAGCATCGATCTGGCTGTCTTGCTGGTCCGAAAAAGCCAACTCGTATTCCATCAAGTCAGGGAGACTTACTTGACTGCGAATGGCCTCCAGCAGACCATCTGCCGGGTGGTTGACGACGATTCGCCGTTTTTCACGGACCTTGGCGATGTGGTCCTTGCTGAGTTGAAAAGAGGAACCTTGTGTTTTTTCGGTTGCCAACGTCGGTACCACGCCGCCGGGACGGGTGGCAATGGTGACCGCCAAGCACGTTCGTAAGACCCACCGGTTAACTTTCATGAGGACTCCGGTTGATTCAGGTTGTCCGTCCCGTTTCTGGTGGGAGGACCGTCGTTTTTGTTTCCAGACGGGTGCTTTCGAGCCTCTTGTGGAAGAAGAGGCTGACGACGGCCTGTTTCAGCGAAGGGCCGAATGAGACTGTCCAGCGAAAACAGGCAGTATTCACGATTCGGGGGAGCACCCGCCAGTGAGCGACATTTGGACCTTCAAGGATGTGTAGAAAACCCCTATTCTAGCTGGGGTTTGTTGTGAGAAGAAATAGCCAGTAGGGCTGTCCTGACCGTCTTTTTTTCCAGTGGTGGAAAAGTGGGGGCGGACTGGGAGATAATGGAAGACAACAACACGTTCAGAAAGGCCGCTTGCGTGTATCGGTTATTGTCGAGACTCCTCTTTGCTTTTCGAATCGGGTCGATGCACCGCGAGCCGGCCGGGCTGATTTTATGAGGCGTTTCCAGACGAAAGAACCCTGTCCGGTTTCACGCGACCTCCAGGGTCGCCTCTGGAGTCGCATCCCAACTTCTTCAGCAGGCAGACCGTCATGACGAAAACGTTTCTTGTGATTTATCCGGACGGGATTCACGTCGGATCCGGGAATCAACCCCGTCGGACCCGTTTATTTCAACGGATTTGGCTGTTGCTGATGCTCTGCGTGGTGTCAGTTCCGCTGCGTCCGGTCCGCTGTGTCTTTGGAGAATCGGACCAGTCGGTGTCCCAGTACATGATTGTTACCACTGGCCGGGAACTACTGGTTGGCGCTTATGCAGATGCGCACACGCATTTTCTGACAAGGAAATTACGCCCGTTGGGCTTGGATTGTGTCGGATCGATGAGCGTGGATGACAAGCAGGCGGACATTCAGGCGGCACTGCGATTTTCCACGGGCAAGGCGCCTTTGGTAATTGTAACGGGTGGTCTGGGGCCCACCCACAACGACATCACGCGCCAGGCGATTTCTCGGTTCACGAAAATTCCGCTCCACGAAGACGATAATCTGCTTCGGATATTGGAACACAGGTTCAAGGTAAGTCGCGACCAACTTGGCAGTAATCTAAGGCGGCAGGCACAAATACCGGGTCAAGGCACACACTTGAAGAACGCTCACGGAACGGCGGCTGGGTTGGTATTTGAGTACGACCAGTCGGTGATCGTGGTATTACCGGGCCCGCCTCGTGAATTGCGACCGATGGTTCGTGATGAACTGATTCCGTTCCTGCAACAGCGGTTTGGCGTTCGGTTGCCCGGCCCTACCTTGACGCTGCGATTCGTGGGAATCGGACAATCTCGCATTGTCAAAATGCTCAAGGAACACGCCGAGTTAACTCCCAATATGATCCAATCCTCGCATTTTGAGCGTGGCCGTGTCGATTTCACTTTTGCCCTGCCGGAAAATACGCCCCGATTTCGATCGCAGTTGCAGGAGTTGAAGCAGTTGGTCATACGACACCTGGGTGACTACGTTTACGCGGTTGGCGACACGTCTCTGGAGGAGCACATCGTTTCGATGTTCGAGTCTCAGGGACAGACGCTTGCCATTGTCGAAGCGGGAACTGGTGGATTGGTGACCGCAGGGTTGAGTGAAGTCGACCAGGCGCGGGAAGTGCTCTCCGGGACCTTTGTGGCTCCCACGGTCGGCAAACTGCGACGCATGCTTAGTATTTCTGAAGAAGCCTGGAAGGCGTGCACTTCGAAGTCGCAAGAGTTGGAACTCCTGGCGACTACCGCGGTTGGTACAAACGGCAGTCAGTGCGTCCTGGTCGTAGGAGAAGCACGTCAAGACGCAAGTGGATTCCAGTACCTGGAAATGGCGACCAAGTTGCCCCGGGCTCGTGTCGTCGTGCAGCGGGTTCACCTCGGTGGAAGCGGAAGCTTCGATCGCGACAGACTGGTCACACGAATTCTGGATGGTTTGTGGCGTCATTGGCGAGAAATCTCGCCTGAAGAGAAAGGGGAAGCGAAATGAAGGCCAATAGGATCCACAGTCGGTGACAATTGCGATTCATGAGACCGTTTTCATGGCGAAGTGATTCCGGGCTGTCATCACGTTACACTACTGCCCCCAGCGAGACTCGTCCTCGAGGTCGGCCAATTCAAATCGAAAAAACGAAATGTCACCGTAGGACAGGCCGTTTTCACCGGCCGATTCCACTAACAGGCCAATCGTCCCGTCGGCCAAGCGGTGCATGGCGGAGTACCCGGCCATTTCGCGGGTGATGCGGACCGGCTGGATAAAGCTCTGGCCTTCGTCGTAACTGGTCCAGATCGTCAGGTCGTTGCGTGTCATCCCCAGGTCACCCTCGTCGTGTTCCCGTGCCAGAATGCGACCGATACCGCGTGGCGCAGAGAAAAGGATGCGATCCCGGTCGTGCCCTTCTCGCACAGCGGAGTAGCGAATCATCGACGTATCGACACGCGTTATGACGAGGTCGTCCGGATGGTTGGGGCCCCACGTCTGGCCGCCGTCGCTGCTGAGAAACCGGCAGCGAAACAATCCCGAAGCTTGTCGGGCGTCCAGCAGCAATCTTCCATCGGTCAGTTCAACGATTTCATCCTCGTTGGCCGGAGGTCCCTCGGTGGCTTGGCCAAACTGCCAGGTATCACCATGGTCGTCCGAATAAAAGACCAACGGTGCCCCGGTCGACTCTCCTTCCGGTGTGACCGAACCGCTACGTTTTGCAGGAATCACCAGTCGACCGTTGAGTGACTTGTTGTGATCCTGCCATTGGAGTTGAATACCGATTCCCGGCCCCGGTTCGATCATGTCCCAATAGAGTTTGTCACTGGTTTCGTGCGGTTCGTCCGGATAAATCATTTGTCGGCGATCCGACCACGTCTTTCCGTTGTCTGTACTCTTGCGAATCCACACGACCTGTTGTCCCAAAGCGGGGTCAGGATTTTGCCCATGAGTGGCCCTGTGCGGGCCAATATCCGCCCATTGCCCGTAGAACAGAAAGACTGCCCCCGTGATGGAGTCGACGACTGCTGTCGGGTCACCGTAATCAACCAAACCTCCTCCGGGGCGAAAACCGGAATCCAGGACCACCATCGGTTCCCAGGTTTGCCCGTGATCGGTGCTGCGCCGTATGACGATGTCCATGGGTGCATTTGCTTCACAGGTTGGGTCATCTCCGTGTCCTCGGCGACCCTCGGCGAACGCCAGGACCGATCCGTCGGGAGCAACGATCAGGGATGGAATTCGAAAGCGGTGATATTGGTCGCGGGCGGTAATGTAGTTTTCCTGGGAAGAACCCACGAAGGGTATCGATACGGAAACGACCTTCGCGACGGCTTGCAGGCCGGTCGTGCAAATCAGCACCGACGTCAGGATAACGATGAGATGAAGTCTTGTATTGGATAACGGCATCTTCAAGTCACTCCTTAGTTGTTGGGGAAACTGCTTGTGCCGCGTCGAGTGTCGAGTCATCGAAACGGACCGTTAACTTTCTCGCCACTGAGTGTTGCCGAGGAGGGTGTTTTAGAGACATGTGTGTCAAAAAGGTTTGAGGACTGTTTTTTGCTACTTTCCCCAGCGAGACTCGTCCTCGAGATCGGTCAATTCAAATCGAAAAAACGAGATATCACCGTAGGCCAGGCCGTTTTCACCGGCCGATTCCACCAGCAGGCCAATCGTCCCGTCGGCCAGGCGGTGCATGGCGGAATACCCGGCCATTTCGCGGGTGATGCAAACCGGGTGGACAAAGCTCTGCCCTTCGTCGTAACTGGTCCAGATCGTCAGGTCGTTGCGTGTCAGACCGAGGTCACCCTCGTCGTGGTCCCTTGCCAGTATGCGACCAATGCCACGCGGGGAAGAGAACAGGATTCGATTCCGGTCGTGCCCTTCTCGCACAGCGGAGTAGCGAATCATCGATGCGTCAACACCTGTCAGGACGAGGTCGTCTGGTTGGTTGGGCCCCCACGTCCGGCCCCCGTCACTGCTGAGAAAGCGGGAGCGAAATGTTCCTGAATTCTGTCGCGCGTCCAGCAGCAATCGACCATCGTTCAGTTCAACGATCTCATCTTCGTTGGCCTGCCCTCCGTCGGGAGTTTTGCTGACCTGCCAGGTTTGACCATGATCGTCCGAATAGTAGACGAAGGGCGTTGCGGTCGCTTTGCCATCCACGGTGACGGAACCATCACGTTTTGCCGGAACGATCAATCGGCCGTTAAGTGACTTGTTGTGATCCTGCCATTTGAGTTGAATGCCGATTCCTGGGCCGGGTTCGGCGGCACGCCAATAAAGTTTGTCAGGGGTTTCGTGAGGCTCGTCTGGATAGATGATCTGCTCGCGATCCGACCAGGTCTTTCCATTGTCGGTGCTCTTACGAAACCAGACGATGTGATGACCCGAATCGGCTGCCGGATTTTGTCCATTGATACATGTATTTGGACCAATATCGGGTACCTGGCCGTAAAGCAGAATGATAGTTCCCGAGATGAAATCCACGACGGGAGTCGGGTCTCCGTAATCCACCAGGCTGCCGTCGGGGCGAAAACCGGAATCCACGACCTCCAGTGGACCCCAGGTGTCACCGTGATCCGTGCTGCGGCGCATGACGATATCGATAGGTGCATTTTCGTTGCATCGTGGATCACCTCCGTCTCCCCGGCGACCCTCCGCGAACGCCAGGACCGACCCGTCGGGCGCAACGATGAGGCTGGGAATTCGAAAGCGATGGTATTGATCCTTGGCGGTAATGTAGTTTTTCTGGGAAGAACCTAGGAAAGGTATGGACGAGGAAAGAACCTTCGCGACGGCTTGCAGGTTCGAGGTGCCGATCAGCGCTGACGTCAGAAGAACGACGTGGCGGAGTCGAGTGTTGGATAACGACATGTGAATTCCGGTTCCTTTCTAATCCCTGGGTGAGCATTCGAAAACGTAGTCAGAGCAGTGTTGAATTCTCGTGCCGAGTATAAAGGCGCCGAAACAGACAGTCAAATTCAGGTCCAGTGTTCTCAATGATTCAATTGCCAAAACCAAGGCCTCGAGACCAGACCTTCACGAAGGAAGTAGCCGGTGCCGAAACGTGTTTCGACATACCAAAAGGGCTGACCAACGCAGCTGAGACCGAGACTCGCTGACTGCGTGTCAGCCGCCGTGTTCTTGACGTGACGGGAAAATCACTGGTGTTGAATGTCGGCAAAAGTGGGTTGCCAGCGTGCTGGACCCGAAGAGGAACCTCCGGTCGGTTTTTTGGCCGAATTGCCTTCCCATAACAGACACAAAAAATCCCCGAGCCTCCAGGAGGTCCGGGGAAATACGAGCCGCTTCAAGGTGGTGGCCATGCTCGAAAATGGCCAAGTGGCGGGGACAGGATTCGAACCTGCGACCTCGAGGTTATGAGCCTCGCGAGCTACCAGACTGCTCCACCCCGCGTCATGCGTTCCGACATTTTAACCCAGGTGAGATTGACGTCGAGGGGCGTTCTGCCAGATTTTAGCCATTGGCCATGGAAAATTCGATCGAACGAGGTCCATTATTTCTAATTCCATTATTATACCTGTTGTGGCGGTTGTAGTCCCGGCCAGTTAATCATGACCGATTCAACTAATCCGATAAATCCGTGCTGCAACCTGTTCCTGCAAAACGGCTTTTTGCTTGCCGCTGATCTGCGCGACTGGTACACTTAACTGGACGAGTAACTTGACTGATCAGAGAAGAGAGCACCTCTGGATCATGGTTGCCAGGCACACCCGTTGCCTTTTGTCCTGTTTTGTGGCGCAACGAGTTTTCTTCGAGGAGACGGGTCGGAACCGCTGCTTGTCCGACTTGGAACAACCACAAAGGGGCTTTGTGCAGGATGACTCAGATGTCATTTCCGGATTCCTTTCCACCAGATCGCAGTGAATTGTCTGCGGCCTCTGTCGATTGTGGTGCAGCGGGTGAGCCGCCTGCAGACGGTAATCCGTCGAGTCCACCGCAGCCTGTGCCAACGGATCAGCCAGGTTACCCCGTGGGAACCATGCCCGACTCCCGGTTTTCCTCCGGGAGCGACCCGCCCTCCGAACGATACCCGGTTGAAAACCTGGAATTTGTCAGCGATAGAGGTAACTCAGTGACCGGATCAGGCGCCGGTTCCTTACTTCTGCCCGTCGGATCGGGGGGCGAAGAGGTGGACCTGGGTCCAGAATCGGTCCCCCTTCTGGCCCTCAATAATGCTCCGCCGTGGCTCTGTAGCATGGTGCTTCACATGCTGCTGGTAATTGGCGCCGGCCTCCTTGTTTTTCCCGTCATCGTTGAGCGACAACTGGTGCTCGACATCACCTACGAGGAGAAGGGTGACCAACTGGAGGAAATTTTTGATGAGGTTGCACCGATCACAATCGAAGATTTCGTAAAGCCTACAAACACACCACAAAATTTGGAGTTGGTGACTGAACCTCTGGCGAGTCCTCAAGAGGTCGAGTTGCATCAACAGGCCAACCTCTCGGCGGCCGAAACATCCATGCCGGCAGTGGGGTTGGCCTTGAAAGGCCGGGAGGAGGGGATGAAAAAGGCCCTGTTGACAGCTTACGGAGGCACACCCGGTACAGAGGCTGCAGTCAGCAGGGCGTTGGAATGGTTTAAAAGGAATCAGAGGCCTGACGGATCCTGGAGTTTGGTGGGACCTTATCAGAATGGAGGCATTTCAGAAAATCGCCTGGCGGCCACCGCCATGGCCCTGTTGGCATTTCAGGGTGCGGGCCATACCCATCTGCAGGGCAACTACTCCAACGTGGTGCGGAAAGGGTGGTATGCGTTGTTGGGTTTTCAGAAAGAAGACGGGGATTTCTGGCAGGAAGGGAGCGGCCATCACCGCCTGTACAGCCAGGCCCAGGCGACGATCGCAATATGTGAATTGTACGGGATGACGCACGACCAACAGTACCGGGACCCTGCTCAACGGGCCATCAACTACGCCATCGAGATTCAGGATCGTGCGGGTGGCTGGAGGTATCGTCCCCGCGGCGGTTCTGACACGTCTGTCACAGGTTGGTTTGTGATGGCCCTGCAAAGTGCACGTATGGCCGATTTAGAGGTGGATCCCAAGGCGTTGGAGAAGGTTTCCCTGTACCTCGATTCGGCAGCCAACCTGCGCGGAGCCCGTTACGGTTACCTGCCTGAGGCAGCGAGTGACGAAGTGATGACGGCAGAAGGTCTGCTTTGCAGGCAGTATCTGGGTTGGCGGCGGGACGATCGTCGCTTGAAGTCGGGAGTGGAATACCTGAGCGTGCATCCGATCGACTTTCAGAATCGCAACGTCTACTACTGGTATTATGCGACGCAAGTACTCCATCATATGGACGACGAACACTGGGATCGCTGGAATGACCGGATGCGAGTCGAACTACCCAGGCATCAGGAGCAGGGCGGCAGGGAGAAAGGGAGTTGGTCTCCAGTCGGGGACCGTTGGGGAGCCCAGGGTGGACGACTCTACACGACGGCTTTGAGTACTTACATGCTGGAGGTCTACTATCGGCACTTGCCGATTTACGCCGGCGCTTTTGATTCATCCTAGTCGTCACCGGGAGTCCTGCGGCCCGCGCATGGGAAGCTTTCTGTTCGCCGTGCAGGCCGGCAACGCAGCGACTTCACCTGCCATCACTGCCGGCGGGCCAGCTTTTGAAATCGTTTGCCCAGGATTTCAGCCACGATGATGCTACCCTGTGAGTCAGTGGTCAGCATGTGCGGCAGTTGAAACTGGCCAGGTTGTGCACCCTCGCTACCCCACGAACCAATCACCCGTCCCCGGTCGTTGAGGCACAGCACTTTATTTGCCCGTCCGTCGGCGACGAATAAGTGTCCCTGGCTGTCATAGGCCAAGCCAAACGGCGCAAAACCTTCCCAGATTTCCAAGAGTTTCCCCCCGGAATCGAAGACTTGGATCCGGTCGTTCTCGCGGTCGCCCAGGATGACTCTGCCTCGGCTGTCCACCGTGATCGAGTGGGGCGTGTTGAACTGCCCGGGGCCGGTTCCCGCTTCTCCCCAGTGACTCAGATAGCCCCCGTTGGGTGTGAACTTCACGACACGATTGTTACCGTAGCCGTCAGAAACGTAGACTTCGCCTTGGGGCCCGAAGGCCACATCGGTTGGTTTATTGAACTCGTCGATCGCGTCCCCGGCTTGGCCGGCTTTTCCCCAGGCCATCAGGATGGTGCCATCCGAGTCGAACTTGAAAACCTGGTGGTTTTCGATGTCGGTCACCCAGACGTTGTCGTCCGAATCAATTCGTAGACCGTGGGCCGTCGCGATCACGTCGTCACCCCACGATCGCAGGTACTTGCCTTCTGCGTCGAGGCAGATGACCGGTTGTTTACCGCGGTGCAGTAGAAAAACTTCACCCTGGCTATTGACGCCGACGCCCGTGCAGGCGTCAAGTGTGATGGTATCCGGCAGTTGAATGAATTCCGGCACGGGTTTGAAATTCAATTCGTGGGTGTGGGCCCTTTCCAGAAGCGGCGCGGTGAGCAGACTTGCCAAGATCGTCAGGGTAAAAGAAAGGTATTTCACGGGTGTGTTCCTTCATTAAAGTTTTTTCAAGACTGCTGTTATCGTACCAGGAGTCATGGAGAGGCTACAATCGGTCCGCACGATGATAAAGGGACTGGCGCAGTCGTTGGTCTCCTCCTGCCTTGTCGCCAGCGGTCTTGCTGGTCTTGCCGATGCTGGTCCGACGGGGGATTCCCGCAATTTCTCCGGCAAACCGTCGCGGGCGTTTCGTGTGACGGGTCCCCTGGCGTCGTTTTCGTTCACTCGCCAGAATATGTGGTCCCGGATGACTTTTTGTACTATGGCGGAAATCATCGGCCACCCGGATTTTCAAACGGTGGCTGACCGTAGATTGGCAAGGCGGTTCATGGACGGGCTGCGTACGTTCGATTTGAAATTTCAGCCGCATCACCGACTGTAATCGAAAGGCTTCCAAACACCATGGCAGGACTGAAACTACGTCGCCCGGAAGAATGCGAAATTGATTTTCTGGCATTGGGGTCGCTCGTACACCGGCTTGATCCGGGCACAACTCCGTTTCGCCGCGCCCGACAGTTTGCAATTCACGTTTCCGGCGGCGAGTACAACGTGGCTGCGAATTTGGCAAGTTGCTTTGGAAAACGAACCGGAATTGCCGCCGCCATGGTCAACAATGGGATCGGCGAGTTGATTCAGGGGCGAGTTCGTGAAATGGGTGTGCGGCCCTATTACAGACATTTTGAACACGACGGGGTGCGAGGTCCCAATATGGCTACGGTCTACAGCGACTGTGGTCAGGGAGTACGAGGTCCCGTGGTTTTCTACAATCGGGCGAATGAAGCGGGGGCCCTGTTGCAGCCGGGAGATTTTGATTGGGCAAAGATTTTTGCGGGAGGAGTTGGTTGGTTCCACTCGGGAGGAATTTTTGCAGCCCTCTCCGGCACGACCTCCCAATTAATTGTCGAAGCGATGGAAGTTGCCCGTGACGCGGGCGCCATCAATTCGTTTGATCTTAATTATCGGGGCAAGTTGTGGGACACCCTGGGCGGATTGGAGCAGGGCCAGAAAATGATTGGTCAGATCGTTTCCAAGGTGGATGCCTTGTTCGGAAACGAAGAGGATCTGCAGATGGGACTAGGTATTCAAGGACAGGATGTAGAGAAAAGGACGAAACTGGATCCGGAAGCGTTTTTCACGATGATCGAGCGCGCCGTCGAGAAGTTTCCTAATATTAAAATGGTCGCGACGACGTTGCGTGAAGTCCATTCCACCAATCGTCATGAATGGGGCGCCGTGCTGTGGCTCGATGGGGAACGATACGTTGCCCCGACGTGTCAACTCGATGTGCTGGATCGCATCGGTGGTGGTGACGGTTTTGCCTCGGGGTTGATTTTCGGTCTGCTGGATGGCCGTTCACCTGAAGACGCTCTCCGCTTGGGTTGGGCACATGGGGCCCTATTGACCACTTTCAGCGGCGATGTGAGCATGGCCTCGTTGAGCGAGGTCGAGGCCCTTGCGTCGGGAGGTTCGGCCCGAGTCCAGAGGTAGCAGTGACCTGTCACTCGATGAAAAAAATGATTTTGATGCTGTTGCTGGCCTCGCATCACCCGCAAACACGGGGTGAAAACGCGACTCGTCGTCGTGTCGTGCCATCATGACAGCCACGGCGCCGCATCAATTATAATTCGGCAAGAATATTTTGTGCATCGAAGACAACCGGGGTAAATGATGCCCATCATGGACCTGGTGACTCCCCCCCCATGCATGTAGCCACAACCCCAGATCACGTGCTATGAATGCTCTCCCTGATTCCCTTGCCTGTGCCGACGGCGGTCTTGATCGCTCGATTTCCAACAACGAACTCGAGAGTCATTTAGAACAGATTGTCGAACAATGGGTCATAAGTGCTGGTGTGGAACGTTTGCTCGTGTTGCCACCGGATCACACGCGTCTCTTTTCGATGGCAGGTCCCATCACGCAATGGTTGTGGCGTCGATTGTGCGATCGCATCACCGTGGATGTGATGCCGGCCGTGGGGACCCACGTGGCGATGTCTCCGGCGCAGTGTGAACTGATGTTCGGAGACACGATTCCTTATGACCGTGTTTTTCAACACCGTTGGAGGCAAGACGTGGTGCGACTCGGTGAAATTTCTGCCGATAGAATTCTAGAACTGTCTGGCGGAAGATTTGGTGAACCGATGTCTGTCGAAATCAATCGGCGACTTTTCGAAGGCCGGTACGATCTGATTCTTTCCGTGGGTCAAGTGGTGCCTCACGAGGTCATTGGGTTTGCGAATTACACGAAAAACGTGTGCATCGGAGCAGGCGGCCAGGAGTTGATTCACAAGTCGCATTTTCTAGGCGCCGTCTGCGGTATGGAATCGATCATGGGGCGAGCTGAAACACCCGTGCGACAGGCCGTTGATGAAGCGTTCGACACTTTTATCCGTCCACGAGCGAATGTCCGTTTTATCCTCACGGTGATCCAGGAATCGACCCAGGGAACGGTCCTGCGCGGGCTGTATGCGGGGCTGGATGCCGAATGTTTTCGTGCCGCGGCCAATTTGTCACGACAGGTGAACCTCACCTTCGTGGACGCCCCCCTGCCCCGCTGCGTGGTTTTTCTGGATCCGCGGGAATTTCACTCCACCTGGCTGGGCAATAAAGCCATTTATCGAGCACGGATGGCGATGGCCGACGGAGGTGAATTATTCGTGTTGGCGCCCGGGGTCAAAATGTTCGGTGAAGACAAAACGGTGGACCATCTGATTCGAAAGTACGGCTATCGGGGTACCGATGCGGCGCTGGCTGCAGTTGAAGCGGATCCGCAGGTGCGCCAAAATCTGACGGCACCTGCCCACCTGATTCATGGGTCGAGCGAAGGTCGGTTTCACATCACCTACTGTCCCGGCGATGGGCTGCAACAGGGAGAGGTGGAATCGGTGGGATTCAATTATCTCCGCTATGAGGAAGCAGTCGCCCGCTTCCAGACGGGGTCCCTGGAAGACGGGTGGCACGTGGACAGCACGGGACTGCCTTTCTATTTCATTCGAAATCCCGCGCTGGGATTATGGGCCACCAGCAAACGCTTTGGCCAATGACGTCGCCCGGGTCGGCAACCGACCACTAAGTGTCCTTGCCCCGTTGTTTGTAGTCAACGACTTTCCAGGCCAGCCCACAAGATTGCAATAAACGAATGACCCAGAACGTGGTGTCAATTTCCCACCAATGATGTCCATTCTTGGCCATACGAGGATAAGCATGGTGGTTGTTGTGCCAGCCTTCGCCGTAGGTGAATAAAGCAACCCACCAGTTGTTGCGACTGTCGTCGCTGGTGGCGTAATTTCGGTAACCCCAGATGTGAGTGGCCGAATTGATTAGCCAGGTGCTGTGCATCACCAATGCCAGTCTGGCAAACATGCCCCACAGTACGAATGAGACCGTCATCGGCCAGCCACCCAACCAAAACCCCAATGAACCGAGTATCACGCCAAAGCAGAAATTAATCGGCATGAATAAGCGGTCGAGAAGGATCATGGCAGGATCTTTTAGCAGGTCGGGTGCCCAACGTTGAAGTTTTTTTGTGTGGGCCTCGCCCCCGTCCGACCAGGTGAACCAACCCATGTGGCTCCACAAGGGTCCGTCGAGTGGCGAATGCGGATCTCCTTCCAGGTCGCTGTACGCGTGATGCCTACGATGGTTGGCGGCCCACTCGACTGCCGAGCCTTCACCCGCCAAACCCCCAAGGGTTGCAAAAAAAAGACGCACAAGACGATGCGTGCGAAAACTTCCGTGTGACAGCAAGCGATGGTAACCCAGGCAGATACCCATGCCCCCTGTCAGCCAATGCAAAAAGATAGTCAGGACCAGCGCTTGCCAAGTAAAGGCGAAGATTGCTGCTACAAGTCCTACATGGATAAGGCTCACCCAGAGGACGATGGGCCATGACAAACCCTGTTCTACCCGCCGACGCCGTTCTGCCGAAGGTTCACCCGGCCTCTGCTTTCTCTTGACAATCGATGCAAACTCCAGCTCGGGTTTCAATGGGGGACCATTGAAGTTCCTGGAATCATGTTCGCTGCCAGAAGTCGATTGTTTTTTGACGGGAGGGGCTTCCGAGATGGTGGCCATTTGATTTCCTTTCCAGGTTCGCGTGCGTGAAGTCATCTATTAACCAGCGACTCGTGAATTATATGAAATATCAGCGGCATAGATGCTGGAAAGGGGGAACAGGGTGTAATAGCCAGGTAATAGTTGTGTAACAATTTTCGGGTCAGCAAGAGATCTTGCGGGCTGAGATTCCGGGTGGAAACGGCCGGTGGACCTGCAGAGGGAGCCAACTTCTCAGCGGGAAGACTAATTACGGGTGTCTGAAGAGACCGAGCCGGCGTCTGCCACTCCAGAGGCGGCGTCGAGGTTCAGTCGAAACCGGTTGAACCTGCGAAGCGGTTGGGGAACTGGCGACTGTTGGGGGGCCGCTGGTCTGCTGAGGCAATGGAGATCCGGTCAATTGGAGGTTCGGAGATGCCAGGTCAGTGAGAGGGTAGCCGGGGGGTCTGGGCATTTGCCAGAGTTGCCAGTGGCTGTTTCCAAGCTGATTGACATGATAACGATCGACGTCGATAGAAAACTGAAGTCCAGTCGTTGGCAACTCGATTTTCACGTGATGTGGCAAAATGGCGCCCGAATGGGGATCCTGCTGGTGCTGCGACGTGTAGGAAGATGCCAAGCGTCGTTGCTGAGCATCATACAGATGTTGCTCCAGTACGGTTCCCTGAGTGTCGTGTAAGATTAAGACCCGTTGCAATGGTCCACCGGGTGTCGAGATCCTGGAGGTGACTGCCAGCCGGCCGGGACCCGCTGAGGTGGGCCCACTGTGTTGGCCCATGGGGTCTAGCTCGACCACACCCAGTGCCGAAATGAGCCAGGTTGGTTCAACGGGAAGAATCTGGCGGGCAGCGCTGGAGTAATACTGCTGGTTTTGGGCGAAATAGACGGCCGAAGGCTCCGCTTGTCGGACCCAGATCCAAAACAGATCTTCGTTGCTTCCCAGGTCCAGTTCGCTACCGGTTAGCATGTGGTCCGCACGCAAGCGAAGTCGCTGAGGCCGTTCCAACGCTATTTCTGAACGCAGGGCGGGCAATCCAGGAACATGTAACGTCGCACTTTGTCCCTGCAACTGGTGTATCGAAGCGCTGTTGACGTTGACCTGGCGAATGACTTCGTCCAGTGTTGGAGGTCCGGCAAAGGCAGGTGGCAGCATGGGACCGCGGGCGGTTCGTTTGGGACAACTGGCGCCACCCGCTGAAAAAGTTACCACGAGCAGGAGAAACAGGAAGGTTTGAGAACGTGCCAAAACAGCATCCTTGCTGTGTTGAGGATTTATGGTTTTCGGTTGAACGAAAATCAGCGTTTTTTACTCATCTTGCTTGAGCCGGTCTAGTCACTTCTGATTTCTGGCCTGCTGACTTTATGCGGCGCTGGCGAACAACAGACGCGCAAGTTCTTCCTGGATTTCATCAATCCTCTGCTGGCCTGGCTCCGTCACGGCAACTTGGTACTCGGTTTCTTTGCGTGGACAATAGATGAGCAGGAGCTTTTCATTTCCTTCGTCATCGACTTTTGCGTCCTCAAGTTTTACTATTCGACGCCGGAGCATGAGTAGTGCCAGGACGTACCGTACGTCCTGCTTGTCTTCTTTATCTTCCAACTGTTCAAAGTAGTGCAGCATGACATCATTCGGTGCCCAGTGCAGTTTTCGAGCATTTGGGTCGGGCATTTGCGATTTCCACCATCCGACTGTATTTTCCGGTGGTCCCTCCCATCCTTCTGAACTGTAATCATATCTCACAACACGAGCACCCTCGAAGATCAAAAACGAATAGAAGGGCTCTCCCGGCCGCAGTTCGCGACCGGTCTTTTTACAACGACGTGTGCAGCGTTGCACTTCAAAGTCCAACATGATGCGGCCTGCGACTGGGAATCACCCGGAAAGCAGTTGGTACAGGTGGTCGTGACCAACGCGACGGAATGAACCGCACAAGATAATTGACGGAGCGTTGATGACGGGCAGAAGATAGTAAGCGAAAGTCGCACCCGGCTCAAGACGCAGTGAAAAAATGCCGGTCGCTGTTATCCGTTGCGATCCATATCTGTGGCTGACGACTGCACTTGTGACGGTTGCCAAGATAGGCAGTTTGGTCGTGATTGACGTCAATTCGGCTAAAAACACGACAGTCGGAACAAGGAACCTCCGCCTGGAACGCCCGACACCCGCGCACTGATGACCCGGGGGAAACCAGCAACAGGACGATGTTATCACCAGCCAGACACCTTGGGGGCAATGCAATCCAAAGTCCAGTCACGATCTTGACAGACTAACGTGAGGTGTCACGGCCCGAAGCCCGACGGGCCGACAAGCAAAGCGACCGAACTCTGAAGTCAGCCGCTCCCTTACCAGACCATGCAGGTGGAATCCGGAGTGTCCCCGGGACTCCGGCGTGCTTTGGTTTTCTTCCTTCACGCCGAGCATAGACAGCCTGTTGAGCGACCCCTACACTGGATGATTCTTTGAGCAGGGGTTCCCGTAACGGCCAGACAAAAAGACCATGCTGAAACCGACTTTGGAGTCCATTACGAAGAAGGTAGAAGACGGCGAACGACTCTCCCTGGAGGACGGGTTACAATTGTACGATCCAGAAGTGCCACTTAACGCACTAGGCCAACTTGCCAATCGGGTTCGTGAGAGGATTAATGGCAATCGTGCCTATTACAACATCAACACACACCTGAATCCGACCAACGTCTGTGTCTATCGGTGTTCTTTTTGCGCTTTTCGCTCGGACCTTCGCGACCCGAAGGGTTATGCGATGGACGAGGAGCAGGTTCTGACCCGCGGTCAGGAAGCGGTCCAGCACGGTTGCACTGAAATGCACATTGTGGGCGGTTTGCATCATCAAAAACCCTACGACTGGTACGTCAACCTGGTGCGTGTCCTGCACGAGGCTTATCCTCGACTTCACCTCAAGGCGTGGACGGCAGTGGAAATTAATTGGTTCGAATTTTTGACAAAGAAGTCAATCCGCGCCATCCTTGATGATCTGATGCAAGCGGGCCTGGGAAGCATGCCGGGCGGAGGTGCCGAGATTTTTCATCCCGAGGTGCGTGATCAAATCTGTGAACACAAAGCCGATGCGAAAAACTGGTTTGATGTTCACCGCACTGCTCACCAATTAGGGCTGAAGACCAATTGCACCATGCTCTACGGGCACATAGAAAAACCCTACCATCGCGTTGATCACTTACTTCGCTTGCGAGAGTTGCAGGATGAAACGGGAGGCTTTCAGACGTTCATTCCTTTGGCATTTCATCCTGATAACACTGGTCTGGCGCACATAAAAAAACCATCGGCGTTGGACGATCTGCGTACGATGGCGATTTCCAGACTGTTGCTGGACAACATCCCGCACATCAAAGCCTATTGGGTCATGTTAGGGATTGGTACGGCACAGACTGCACTGGCCTACGGTGCCGATGACTTGGACGGGACTGTGCGGCATGAATTGATCTATCACGACGCGGGTGCCACGACACCGGAAGCGCTTTCGATTGAAGTGATCCGACGATTGATTGCCGAGGCCGGTCGCGAGCCGGTCGAGCGTGACACGTTGTATCATCGCGTGGAGCGTGATGCACGTGATCCGAGCCAATGGCGTGCCGGAGAATCGCTCCGGGCCGTGTGAAAATGACCGACCGAAATCCTCGGATTTCTGTGCGACATGCCGGCCCTTTCTGTTTCTGGCAGTTGCCAGATCGACATCCCGCGTGATTGACCGGCAAAAAACGTGATTTAGCCCACATCACTGAATTGCAGCGAGTCCCCGTAACGCGTCAAAACCATTCGCCGTAACTTGGAGTACATCGGGTCGTTGAGCTGTGTGTCTTTTTCAAGCAGTTGGCGTGCGTCACGGCGGGCAACTTCCAGGGTCTCCGTGTCTCGAACGAGATCAGCAATACGAAGCGGGGGTAGGCCGTGTTGCTTGGTACTGAACAGGTCACCGGGGCCCCGCAGACGAAAGTCGATTTCAGACAGCTCGAATCCATCTGTCGTTTCGGAAAACGCAGTCAGTCTTTCGGGCGATTCATGGGTCGTGGAGTCGGCGAAGACACACACGTAACCGGGGTGATTTCCACGTGAGACCCTGCCCCGTAGTTGGTGGAGTTGGGACAGTCCGAAATAGTTTCCATTTTCAATGGTCATCAGCGTCGCGTTCGGGACATCAATTCCTACCTCGACGACCGAGGTAGCCACCAGTACCTGCGTTTGTCCGCAGTGAAAAGCGTTTAACGCTGCGGCTTTTTCTTCTCCGGACATGCGACCATGGACCAGATCAAGCCGAAATGCCTCCAGTTCCCCGTTGGCAAGTTCCTCCAATGCTTCTTCCACGCTTTTCCCACGAACCGAACCTTTGTCCTCGACTCGTGGAGTGATGACGTAACCCTGGCGGCCCTCACGTAGTTTGCGGCGGAAAAAGTCCCACCATTTGCCGCGCTGATGCTCGAAACCCAGATACGTGTGAACCTCCTGGCGACCCGGCGGACTGCCGCGGAGAGTGGTGACATCCAGATCGCCAAAAACCGTCATGGAGATCGTCCGGGGAATGGGTGTCGCCGTCATCACCAGGTAGTGAGGCGCCCTGGCTGCGCTCCGGAGTTCTGCGCGTTGCTCGACGCCAAATTTGTGTTGTTCGTCAACCACCACCAATCCCAGTTGCGCAAACTCGATTCCCGCATGCAGCAACGCCTGTGTGCCGACGACAAGATCTACGCCGCCAGACGCCATGTTCTGTTGTAATGTTTGACGGGCCGATTGATGGAGAGTACCAGTCAACAGGCCAATCCGGACCTGGCTTTTTTCCAAGAGGTGCTGCAAGGTGGCATAATGTTGACGAGCGAGGATCTCCGTCGGGGTCATCAGAACCGCCTGGCGGCCATGGGCGACAGCGGCCAGCATGGCGTACACGGCCACCACGGTCTTGCCGCTCCCTACGTCTCCTTGCAGCAAGCGGTTCATGGGAGTCGTACGGTTCAGGTCGCCCGCGATTTCCTGGACAGCCTGGTTCTGGGAATCTGTCAGGTCAAAGGGAAGAAGTCGGCGAATACGTGCGTCAATTCTGGCGGTGACCTGCATTTGTGGTGCTTGAAAGTCACCGGCCAGCATTTGTCGGCGGAGACCGACTGCCAGTTGGAGGACCAGTAATTCCTGGTAGATCAGTCGATAGCGGGCCTGTTCCAGTAACTCGCGGGTGGCGGGAGAGTGGACCTGAGGTAAAGCTGATCGAAGTGCAAGGAGATTGTGTCGCTGCAAGAACGTGTCAGGGAAGACTTCATCGATTTGCTCCAGACAACTATCCAGTACGCTTTGGATGATGCGACGCATTTGGCCTTGGCTGATTCCTTCTGTTAAAGAATACAACGGCAGGATTTGTCCAGCAGGCACCATTTGATCTGCAGTTAGTGTTTCGACTCGTGGGTGTGCCATTTCCCAGTGGCCACTGTTGAGTTTGGCCTTCCCCGACAGGACCACTCGCTGTCCCTGGGAAAATCGGTCACGCATGTATGGTTGATTGAACCACAGGGCCCGCACATACCGCCCTTCTTGCTGCACCAGCACACCCAAAACGGTTCTCCCAGTCCCTGTGTGATGCAGGTCGACTTCCTCGACATTACCGCATACGCTCAAGGGAACGTTTTCCTCAAACTGTTCCACCTTTCGCAACTGGCTCATGTCCTCGTATTCACGGGGAAAATAAAACAACAGGTCCCGGGCAAACTGGAGGCCCAACTTCTGGAAGAGCGTAGCTCGTTGAGGTCCAACCCCGGGAATGAATTGCACGGGTGTGTTTGGCTGAAGACCAGCTGCCTTCGTGTCGTGTTTCGAACTCATGTGAGCATTCTACCCCGGGTCCTGTAAGGAAGGGAGAAGGCAGACAACTTGGAAGGACCAAGGGCAAAAAGGGGCCGAAAAAGCCGGCAACCAGAACCCAGGCAGACCGAGGTGGTCTATGGAATCGCGTAGTGAAAGACTGCGTAATAATGACACGCGTTTCCCAGCATAACGCAGACGTGCCAGATCGCGTGGAAATGACAACGCGTTTTATCCAGTTTCCAGAAGACCGTTCCAATCATGTAGAACATCCCCCCGATGAAGAGCCAGACAAATCCGAAGATGGGGACCAGCTGAATGATCAGTTTGAACTGGAGAATGGGAAGCCAGGCCAACAGGATATAAAGCATCAGGTTCACATGAGCCACACGATGCGCCAGCCAGACCTTTGAAAAAAAACCGAGGAGAGCGGCTGTCCAAATAGCTGACAGCAGGAAAATGCCCCAGTTGAAACGGAAATGGCAAAGCAACCAGGGTGTGTAGGAGCCGGCAATGAACAAGTAGATCAGGCCTTGGTCTAGTTTGCGAAACCAGTCGCGCAAGCGGGAGTGGGTGACACCGTGCGAACAGGTTGAAGCGGCATACACGCTGACCATGGTCATCAAGAAGATCAGGCATCCCAGGCGGTGCCAGTTGTCTCCACGCAGCCCCACGTACAAGAGCATGGCGACTGATGCAAACATGCTGAGACATAGACCCAGACCATGTGTCAGGCAATTGCTGACTTCACCGGGCATCGCACGCAGTCCGGTGACGTTGGATCGAATTCCATGAAGGGCTGTGGAGAACATTTTTGTTCCGAAATTTCTAGTCAGTAATTGAATCGTGTCATTCATCGATCAATTCCAGTCCGGCGTGAAGTAAATGGAATGGGACCAAGGCAGGGTTCATTTGGGTTTGGCAGCACTTTCCGGATCTCCGGTCTCTGATTCTACAAGCGTTAATACGGATTGTTTGTTACATGGTTTGTGAGGATCTTTCGGGTGGGAACTCGAATGCCTTCGCGTTCATGACGCGCCGGGAGGCAGTTGCTGCATGTTTTCGCAGCATCTCGACCTGGGGAAACGAGTGAAGTCCACTAGTCGCAGCGCATTACGAATCATGCGCGTCAACAACGATTGGCGGGATTGTTAGGAGGGAATCAAGGGGATGTTGTGGAGCTCGACAGGGGAATATCGTATCGCCTGAACGGGCTGTGGGGTCAGGAAGGATGTTTGATCGTGGCAGTGACGCCTGATCGGTGTGAAGAATTATACCAGGTAAAAGCCGGTCCCGTGGGAAAACCAACTGGCAACCGGCCGAGGAGTTGACAACAGTTCAAGCTTTACCATTGCCGAACTGTCCCAGAATTACTGACGCATTATGGCCACCAAATCCGAAGCTGTTACTCATTGCAACGGAGAGGGGACAAGATTTGGGTTCGTGGGGCGTGTAATCCAGATCGCAATCGGGGTCGGGAGTATCTAAATTGATTGTCGGCGGGACAATGTTTTCCTGCAAGGCCTTGGCAGTGATGACCAATTCGACACCGCCACTGGCTCCCAGCGAATGCCCCAGTTGACTTTTTGTACTGGAAATGCGGAGTTGATAGGCGTGTTTTCCGAAAACGGTTTTTAACGCCAATGTTTCTGCCTTGTCACCAAGCGGTGTACTCGTTCCGTGGGCATTGATGTAGTCCACGCTCTCTGGGGTCAGTTGGGCGTTTTGAAGGGCCGCTGCCATCGCTTTGGCGGCGCCGGTCCCATTTCCATCGGGTTGAGTGATGTGTCCGGCGTCACCACTGGCACCGTAACCCAGGACTTCACTGTAGATCCTGGCCCCACGAGCCCGCGCGTGTTCCAGTTCTTCGAACACAATCAGTCCGGCACCTTCACTAAACACGAACCCGTCTCGGTCCGCATCAAAAGGTCGGCTGGCCTTCGTCGGTTCTTCGTTGCGAGTCGAAAGGGCTTTAATGTTCTGGAACGCACTCAGCCCCATGCGGGTCATGGCTGCCTCAGTGCCTCCGGTCACCATCACGTCGGCGTCTCCGTGTTGAATCGTTTTCAGTGCATCGCCGATGGCGTTGGTGGCACTGGCGCATGCAGTTGCGACCGTGAAGTTGGGACCCCGTAACCCGTGCTCGATGGACAAGTTGGATCCGGCCGCATTCAGCATCATCTTGGGGACTGTTAATGCCGAAACGCGATCGGGACCTTTGTAAAACAGCCGCCGCATCTGTGTTTCGATTTCCCCCAGTCCACCGATTCCGGATCCCAGGATCACCCCGCAACGATAGGGATCTTCTTTGGAGAATTCCAACCCGGAGTCAAGCAGAGCTTTCCGCCCGGCGACCATGGCAAACTGCGTGAAACGATCGAGTCGTTTCAGGTCCTTGGGAGAAATGCCACAATCATCACCTGGCCAGTCCCAGACATCGCCACCAAATTTTACCTTGAACTCATCGGTGGAGAAACACTTCAGTTGGTGAATTCCACTTTCACCTGCAAGGATGCGCTGCCACAGACTTTCCACTTCGCGGCTGAGGGAAGTGACAACTCCCAAACCCGTGATGACCACGCGCCGTTTCTCACCATTATCAGTGGCAGCTAGCAATGTTCCAGCTCAAAAGGAGGTTTGCGGAATACGGTCAACCCCGGATGACCGCTTCCTGGAAACTAAGAGGAACTGGAAGATGTTTGGGTCTGTTCAATAAATTCAATTGCCTGCCCGACGGTTTGGATTTTTTCCGCAGCGTCGTCCGGTATATCCACTTCGAATTCTTCTTCCAACTCCATGACGAGCTCGACGGTATCAAGCGAATCTGCACCCAAGTCATTCACAAACGAAGTTTCGGGAGCGACTTTTTCCTTGTCCACACCGAGTTGCTCGGCGACAATGCCGATGACGCGATCTGCAACAGATGACACCTTGGTGTTCCTCCTGTCCTAAAAATATCGGGCGCTACAGGTAAGCCCTAGCACATGCTCAGGCAAACGGTGAATTGCCTCTGTAAACACTGAAGACACATAAGATAGAGTATTTTTGCAAAACAGGTCAAGGTTGGCAGGCTGATTATGAATCATAATTTTGATTTTCTGGGGCTAAAATTCGGCCATTTTAACACAGATTCCTAGCCGGTAAGCCCCCCGTCAATCACAAGAACCTGCCCGGTGATGTATCCGGCCGACACGCTTGACAAGTAAAGCACCGCATCGGCTACTTCTTCCGCTTTGCCTAAGCGACGGGCGGGAACCCGTTTTTCCACTTCCTGTAGAACGGCGTCCCCTAGGGCTTCTGTCATTTCGCTTGCAATAAATCCAGGGGCAATGGCGTTGATCGTCACTTTCCTGCTGGCCAATTCACGGGACAAACTGCGTGTCAGCCCGATCAGGCCCGCTTTGGAGGCGGAGTAGTTGGTTTGTCCTGGATTGCCCATAATCCCCGAGACACTTGCCATGTTGATGATTCGCCCATAACGAGCCCGCATCATCAATCGGCTGGCTGCCCGAGTGAAGAGGAAGGCACCCCGCAGGTTGGTTTCAATGACTTCATCCCACTCCTCGTCGGACATGCGTGGCAACAACGTATCACGAGTGATTCCGGCATTGTTGACCAGAATATCGACCCTTTCCCAGCGTTCGGACACTTGGTCGACCACCGCTTCAACACTGTTGCGATCCTTCACGTCGCAGGAGATCGCCAGGGCTGAGCCACCGGCGGCTGTGATCACGCCCACAGTTTCTGTTAATTTTTCGGGATTTCTTGCAACACAGGCTACGTGGGCTCCGTTTTCACCCAGTCGCAAGGCGATGGCTCGCCCCAGTCCCTGAGAGGCACCGGTGACGATGGCACTTTGTCCTGAAAGGTCGACGCGGATTTCGTTGGAAGGTGAAAATGCCATGCTTTACTCCATTACACTTTCGCAGGAAGCGGCCTTTCGTTCAACACGGCGCATCAGTCCCCGCAGCACTCGTCCAGGTCCCACTTCATAAAAACGGCTAAACTGATCTGCCAGAAGTCGACGGAGCGAGTCTTCCCAACGCACGGGTGAAACGATTTGTTGCAGTAGCAGCTGACGGATCTGCTCCGGATCCTCATGAGCCTGAGCGTCGACGTTGGAAATAACCGTAACGCGTGGAGGCGACATGTCGGCGTTGGCAAGGGCCACCGCCAGTTGATCAACTGCGGGTTCCATCAGCTGCGTGTGAAATGCCCCCGCCACAGCGAGCGGCACGACGCGCATTGCACCCGCTTCCTGAGCGAGTTCCAGAAGCCGTTCACACGAATGATTAGAACCCGAGACGGCGACATTTCCGGGACACAGCAGGTTTGCAATCTGGAGCGTCTCTCCTTCCAGGCGGGCTTCGTCACACAATATCTCTATTTTTTCCGGCGTCAGGCCCAGGATACTCATCATGCCACTGGGTGCTGCATCTGCCGCATCTTGCATGGCCTGCCCGCGTTCCTGGACCAGGCGGAGCCCGGTCTCAAAGTCGAAAACACCTGCAAACGTCAGGGCCGTGTATTCACCCAAACTCAAACCTGCGGCAGCCTCGCATTTCTCAACAATATCTGGCTTGGATGCACGCAGGGATTCGAGTGCGGCCAAGCTGGTCACATAAAGTGCCGGTTGGCTGATGATGGTTGAGTCCAGTTCGCTTTCAGGCCCGTTAAAGCAAAGCTCGGCCAGGTCGTACCCAAGCACATCGGCAGCTTGGGCGTAGAGACGCTGCGCAACAGGAAGCGACTCGGCTAATTGCCGCCCCATACCAACCATCTGAGCTCCCTGGCCGGGAAAAAGAAACGCAATCTTGCTCAAAACGGTTTAAGATTCCTCTGCTTCGACGACAGTTCGACCCATGTAGTGCCCACATCCTACACAAATCACATGGGTAGGTGTCGCTGCACTGCATTTAGGGCAATACGTCAACTGGCGTGGCTTTTTGCCATCGTGAGAACGACGTTTTCCTGTACGTGAATTGGAATGTTTTCGTTTGGGAACTGCCATGAAATGACCCAATACCGACTATCGGTCTAGTTGAAGACCAGAAACACCCATCGTAGAGATCTGTCCCTGGTATGTCAACCTGCGGTACAGGGACTGGTATTTTCAGCCCCGACATCCACTAGAACAGCGGGGTCTGGTGTTCCGCCCCGGGTTCTTCCTGGGAAGGAGCGGGCAAATCAAGGTGCTGATAGGCCTGAGCCGTCAACATGCGACCCCGGGGGGTACGAACCACCAGTTCGCTTCTCAGAAGAAACAGCTCGATATCGTCTGACAACGTATCTACCGAAACATTCATCGTGTGGGCGATGGCTTCCAGTCCTGCCGGACCACCACCAAAAACACGGGCAAGCGTGAGCAGATACTTGCGGTCCTGCTGGTCAAGCCCCCGGTTATCAATCCCTGCCATTTTGAGGGCAGCCAGAGCAACCTCCGAAGTGATCCGCCCGTCTGCGCGGCTGGTCGCGTAGTCCCTCACCCACCGTAACTGATTGTTAGCCACCCGGGGTGTGCCTCGACTCCGGGCGGCAATCTCTTCGGCTGCCAGCTGCTCAAGTTCAACTGCCAGCTTGGCCGCATTTCTTCTCAGGATTTCCGTCAAATCTTCCTGGCTGTAAAAATCCAGATGTTCTCGAAGCTGAAACCGGTCTCTCAAAGGAGCCGACAGATTGCCGCTCCGGGTTGTTGCACCAATCAACGTGAAAGGCTTCAGCCACAGGTTGAGCGTGCGTGCATTGGTTCCCTCGCCGTGAACGATATCAACACGAAAATCTTCCATGGCGGTGTAAAGATATTCCTCCACAGGAGCCGGTATGCGGTGGATCTCGTCGATAAATAGTACGGACTTTGCAGCAGCATTTGTCAAATAAGGGACAAGGTCCTTCGGGGCGCTCAGTGCAGCACCGCTCGTCAATTGAACATCGACATCCAGTTCGCGCGGAATGCAGGTGGCAAAAGTTGTTTTTCCCAGTCCGGGTGGGCCATCGAACAGAATGTGGCCAATGGCTTCATCACGCTTGTTGGCTGCGTCCACCGCGATTCGCAGACGCTCGTATACCTCGCGCTGGCCGACCATGTCTTCCATGCGATGCGGGCGCAGATCACGATCTTCTTCATCGCCACCATCAGCGGGATTAACAATCAGGGGTTCTCTCGGCATGGTCGAGTAATATACCAGATGCTAATTCAATGCAAAGCGTCCAAAGAAACGCCCGGGAGTTGCTCCCATCGGTCACCGGCCTTACGTGACTTCCGCTGGTCAGCTTTGACCGCCGTGACTGTATTGGTAAACGCCTTGAATCAACGATTCCACGTCTTTGAATTTCTTCTTTGTATCGAGCGCACCATCCAGCAATTTCCGGGCGTCGGTCTCGGAATGGCCTAAATTACACAAAACTTCAAAGACCTCATTGATCAGGTCCCGTTCGATTTGCGTGGTGTCGTCCTGTTCGTTGGTCACTAGCAGGGCAAATTTAGGCACCTTGCGGCGCAGCTTGGCAACAATTCGTTCCGCCGTGGCCGGGCCGATCCCCGGGAGAGCGGACAGGCCTTTAATGTCCTGTTTTTCAATCGTAACTGCCACTTCTTCTACCGGACGGATCATGGCCCGCAGGGCCTTGGTGACCCCCACCCCGTCGACGGAGCAGAAAAGTTCGAAAAACTCCCGCTCGGCTTCGTTTGAAAAACCTACCAGACGGGGCACCAAGCGGCCCTGATTGGGGTTGCCGTCCAGGTATTGAATCGTGTGCAGGCTGATTTTCTGACCCACAGATCCTTGCAGTTGGTGGCGGACAAACTCCGGTATGCGAACTTGATATTCAAAGGCATCAATTGAAACCGTCAAATCGGTTTCTGAAACTGCCAGTAATTTACCGGTGATTTTCGAGATCATGGGATAGGTCGGTGCCCGGGGTCATTGGTGAATGTTGGATCCACAGGTCCAGTTGAATTCCACAACGCTTTCCTGGTGTTTCTGTTTTTCAGATTTTTCGCTTGCTAGTCAATTCCTTGCGCGGCCAGTGGGTAGGTCAACTTTTGCCCAAAACGGATGCTGTCGATCACCGCGTGTCCGCACATCCTCGAGCAGAACTTCCAGGCGAGGCACGGCATCTTCGGGGTGCAGGTGTTTGCGACCGTTGAGCACGATGGTTATTTTGCGGCTGAAGTCAATGTTGTCAGGCGATAGCCACACCGTGCAGCGGCCGGCTCCCGTTTTGATTCGCAATTGGTTATTGGGTATCGTTTTTCCACTTGTCTGGACCGGGCGAGAGCTTCCTTTGCCCGGCCAGGCAAAAGGTGGCACCATGGAGCGTGGCGGAAAATTGTCGAGTTCCATCCACCAGCAGAAGTTGTCCCAGCTGCGCATCGACTCGTAGCTGAACTCCGTCGGTGAAAAATTTCTCTCATGCAGTTCTGTCCATCGGAACAGGTGATGGATTTCGTCCTGGAAATCTTCATGCCCTCGTCCCAGATATTCGACCACCATGGTATCGAATCTTGTGTGAGTCAAGTAGCGGTCCATGTCGCGTGCGTTCAATGCAAGCCTGTTGCCGTCTAATTCACCCATCACAAAATAGAAGGGTACGTGGTGAGCATTTCGCCAGTATCTCGATATATACTTGTCGGCCGTGGCGGCTATCGGCAGTACCCCCGCCCAAAGGTCGGGATGGGCCAGGCCCATGTCCCAGGCAGCGTCACCACCGATCGAATGACCCGATAAATAGACCCGGTCCGTGTCGATGGAGAATCGTTTGCAGGCATTCCGTAGTGAAAACAATACCGCCGCGTGTTCCCTGGCGCTGTATTCGTATTCTGATTGGTATTTCTTGGCCCATTGAGGTGCGATTACGATATAACCGTGTCGCGTAGCCTGTCCGAACCGCTGCTTTTTTTCCGGACTGTAGCTGCCGGCCCACCAGTCGATCTGCAACTCGGGCGTGGTCCCTGCCGAATGCAATGTGATCAGGGCAGGATAGGATCGACAGGGATCATATTCCGGAGGTAGCTGGACGAGGTATTTTACGTCGGCCTGGCCTGTCAGTCCGGCGACCGAGAGTTCGTGCATTCCGGGGATTTCCATTTGGCTGGCCAATTCGGTTTCCAGCGGCGGGTCCATCTGCCGAACCAATTTAGCAACCAGGCTGGGGACGCCTCCCTCCAGGCTTTCCAATTCTTCGAGGATTTCGGTGCGCCGGGTAGCCAGGTCGGTCTGTAGGTACTCCCGCACCAGGTCTCGTACTTGATACAAAGAAAATGTGACCGTCAAGTTTTGAATGCCCGAACCATTTCCGAGCAGCCAGGAACTGAGTGCCAGGGAAAGCTTTTGTTCGGAGACCAGGGTGTCATCATCAGCAAATCGAAGGTAATCGTTGAAGCGATGTACATTGTTGAAGTTTAAACGTGAGGAGATTTCTGCTTGGATGGCTTGGACTTGATCGGCAAGGCCACCATCTTGCAAATCCTGGGAATGATGCCCGATCAGTTCGAGTACGTGGGCGCCGCGGCCTTTGGCCGTTTCATATTCCTGTTGTAACTCCTGGACCTTGAGTAGTGTTTCCTGTGCGACCATTTCGTCTGGAAAACTTGACAGCAGGTTGAAAACCAACTGGTGCTGCCCCGATTTGCGACGTTGTTGGATTTCACGTATCAGTTGATTCGCGCCCAGTTGGCGAAGTGCTTTCTCTTCACTCTTCAGGTTTTCCAGATGGGGAAATTCCCGGATGGCCGTCAGCAATTCTTGGCGTGCATCAGAATAGCGTTCTGCCTGGGTATAGAAGCTGACAACCCGCAAGCGATTCTCTGCCCGCTTGGGGTCCAGATGCTGCTCTAAAATTGCGGCCAGTTCATCCCGCGGTATGGAACTAGTGGCAAATCGCATGTCCCAGGCAATTGGTTGGTTACCTTGCAGACCCTCGGCCTTGCTCCAGCGAGGAGTGATGTCCGTGATCCCCTGAATGATGTCGACCCTGCCGCGGCCTTTTACATTCATCGAGAAGATACGACGTCCGTATTTGTCCCAGGGACTGACGTGAAGAACCGTACCTACGCCGCCTACCCGCTTGCCGCTCTTGGCGACGCGTTGAGGAATCTTGAATCGCTCCGTTCCCAACGGCTCCGATTCACGCAGGCCGCCTTCGGCAATCTGATAAGTCGACACGAACACACGCCGGAGGTCGTCATGTACCAATACAATCAGTCTTGGGTTGGTGCCTTCTTGAGCCTGGTTTTGCAGAGGATTCTGCATTAGGCTGCCGACCTTACCCAGTCGTCCGGAGAGTTGGAAACCATTTTTGAGAGTAATCTCGGCGGCAATAAGGCGGGTTATAGGGGCAGGTAGGCCGGGCACGAGCGTAAAGAATATCGCAGCCCAGACTCCGGACCGGATTGCAGCCGTCATCAGGTTCTCCTCAGGTTCCCAACAATAGGTGTGGACGAATACAACTCCCGTCACCTGCTGCACTATTGTCGGTCACCCCCGCAGCAAGTCAATTGTGAATCAAGCGGCGGGACCCTCAGACCGTGCTGTTTTCGGGCGAAGGGGAGCAATCAACAAGCCAGACTACAGAAATACCCACTGGCCGCCCAGCTGCTTGCAGCCACCCTCAGGGTTGTCCCGAGTCGCTTCGGCCCACCCTTTACGGGACTATTTCTTCATCGTCCCGTCCGGAGCCCGAAAGTGTTTCCAGCCCGAGCGCGCCGACCAGGAGCAGAATGTCGACGACAAGCAGCAGCAAACAGGCCAGCGCAATTCGCCAAAGTAGAATCGAGCCAGTAGCATCCCCCGCGGCCCGGGTAAGCGCATTGGCACCCATCAACACCCCGAAGGAAACCACCAGGACGGGAAATCCATAAACCAGAAACGATAGAAATCGGCGTGATATCACAATTGCACTCGCTATAATTCCCCCAAGACCCCTATTTTCTACATGCGGTTGGGTCTGTCAATGGTGGTGGAGCATCATTTCTGTTGATGGGAGCGCGCAGATCAGCAGGCCGAACGGAAAAGCCGTTTTCGGCTTTTAGCTAGGCCACGATTTCCCGTTTGCGACTCACGTAGTCCCATACGACGTACCGGTCGAGGTCGCGGCCGGCTGTGAAGAAGACACGCCCCTGAGTCGTTTCTGCGACGCGATAGGCAAAGCGAATGTCTTCTTCGGATTGAGACCAACTGGGAACAAGAAACAGGTTGATCGTGATTTCTTCACGTTGACAAAGCAGCGCCTCACGCATGGTTGCCTGTTCAGTCAGTGGGTCGGGCGGATAGAGCAAATACAATTCGTTTCCGTCGAAATGGGCGGTAGGCAAGCCATCGGTGATTAGAATGATCTGGCGGTTGGTTGTGTCCTGCACACTCAACATTTGTCGAGCAATTTGAAGTCCGTGCTGAATATTGGTGAAATGTGGTGGTATCTGCATTTCGCTGATGTCGGTTCGGCTCATGTCGGCTTTCAAACGCACGATGGGGTCATGAATGGTCACCGGTTTTGGCATCAGGTTGATAATTTCCCCGGATCGTCGTTGTTTGGCGAAAGTGTACATTTCCACAAACTGCAAAAAGTCACCCGGGTACTCGGAGCGGATCAATCCATCGAGTGCCAAGGCCATGCGTTTGACATTGATGTATTGTCCCTCTTGTCGCATGGAACCGCTCATGTCCATCACGACCACGGTCGCACATTTGGGAGTATTCCGAGTTCGATGTACTTCGATATCGTCGGGAGTGAGCCGAATCGGCAGGCCCGGACCCTGACGGAGCATAGCGTTGATTAAGGACTGGGGCAGGTCCATGTGGGTCAGAGAATCACCAAACTCGTACTGCTTCGTCTGTTGCATTTCCACAGCCCCTTCACCGGCAATGGCACCCTGATGTCTACCTGAGCGTGACGGTTGCAAGTGGCTGAAAATCTTTTCCAGCAAACGGCCCTGGAACAAACGATAGGCTTTGGGAGTTAAGTGGAATGCGCCACCGTCCCGGGCGAGGCCTTGTCGCTGAGCCAGTTCACGGACATAGTCTTCGACCAATTGTCGCATTGCTTCCAGCTGCGTCAGATCACCAGGCTCGGTGAATTCGGCAAGCGATTCCATGTCGATAACGACGATTTGAGCCGTTTCTTGAGCTTCCTCCAACTGTTTTAGCAGCTCGTCAATCTTTTCGAGTTCTTCTTTTATTGCTAATGCTTCGGGAACAGTGAGGCTGGTGTGACCCGTAAAGTTGTACTTGGTTACCAGTTCTTCCACCTGGTATTTTTCGCCCAGGCGTTCGATGAGTTGCACAAGGCTCCGGGCGAACGGAGAACGGTCATTTTCTGTTGCATACCAGACGCGTTCCAAATCGTAGATTTGCTCGTCAGCGAAAGCTTTTTGAAATTGCTTCAGCAGCCGTTTGGGGGGGTGGACCTGATGGCCTTGCAGCAGATAGTCATGACGGACGCCCTGCAGTACTGAGTCCGTTTCGTAAGTCGCGAGAATTTTTTGTTTGCGTTCCAGCAGCAAGGCTAGCAGTGCGTCGATACTGGGCCCAAGACCCTCAATTTGGCTTGGGTCGAGATGCACCGCTCGAGCCAATTCATCTTCCGTCAGCTCGCGCATGCCCCCAAACATCAACATATGTTCCAAAGCAGGTGAAACCAGATCAGGCGACGGCTGAGAGGGACTGGGAAACTGCCTTGGATCATATTTCTGGTAGGTGTGTATGATCCCACCGAGGGGGTTTTTGCGGACCATTTCTCTGAATTACCTGCAACTAGGGAGGGATGATATGTCGATCATTACTACTGCTAATTATAACGGGTTTCCGGTGGATGCGCGATCCAATTGTCACAGGTTAATTAGTCCCGGTAGGACCAAGTGGAGATCAGAGATCGATGGAAGAAACCGCAGTTGCTGTCACTGCTGCCGTGAGTCCGGATTTTGCGGATACGTTGAAGCACTGGTGTGAGTTGATGCTGGTCTGGATTGGATTTGGCACTGTCACCGGGTTGGCTGCCAAGGCGTTGATGCCGGGGCGTGACCCAGGTGGATCCATTGCGACGTTGGTGATGGGAATTGGAGGAACACTGATTGGCTGCGGGTTGCTGGCGCTTTTCAAAAAAGACATGGAAGTTACTCCGATCAGTATGGGTGGCTTTGCTCTGGGAACCGCCGGAGCCTTTGTTTTGCTTTTCTTCTACCGGTTCCTGGGGGGGTACTGGTTCGTGGAAGGGGATCAGGGACTGGTCAACGGTCAATCGGGCAGAGTGCGTCGATCGCGGCGTCGATCGCGCTACTACAATACCTACACGGAATAGGAGCGACTCGGCAGCGAGCCAACGGAAAAACAAAGCGCCATTGACGGCCGACCAGGTCACTCAAATTCGTACGTCACTTTGCCATGCTGCTGGAAACGCGAAATGTGGTCCATGGCATACAGGCCGGCCAGAACAAACTCGACGCATGACGCTCTAACCGCTGGAACCTGGGAGGCATTTACCTCGAATGCCTTGTCCCACACCGGCGGGACCCGTTTCAGCAGTTCGGCATAAGCCGAAGATGGTAGCATATCCCCCACCTCGATCTTGATACCTTGTCCAAAGATCTGGGCGATCTCTTCCAGGCCATGTCGTTCAACGTACTCTTCGAAGACAATGCGGGTTGCTTCGGCAATTACCGATTCGAGAACCTGCCGTTCGGACATTTGGTGGCTGCCCATCAGGTCAAGTTCGAGTTTGCCGAGTGAAGATGAGTAGAGATGGCCTAAATCACTGATGCGAGGTACGGCTGGTTTTTCACCCAGCAGAACTGCCCGTTGACGAGCACTGGCGATCAGCGTTCGATAATTGGCGAGACTGAAGCGGGTGCTCACGCCGGATTGCTGATCAACGTATTTCGATTTTCGAGCGCAAATAGCAATCTGCTCGATGATTTCGCGCATGAAATAGGGAACAGTGACAGGGTAGTCGCCATCCAAATCGACATCGGCTTCCTGTTCCATGATTTGGATTCCCAAGTCACGCGCTCGTGGATAATGCGTATGAATCGTCGATCCAATGCGGTCCTTTAATTGAGGAATGACTTTGCCGCTTCGGTTATAAGTGGATGGATTGGCCGAAAACAAAATCAGTACGTCGACATCGAAGCGAATGGGGTACCCGCGAATTTGCACGTCCCGTTCTTCAAGAATATTGAAAAGTCCAACCTGCACCAATTCGTCCAGTTCGGGTAACTCGTTCATGGCAAAGATGCCACGATGCATGCGGGGAATCAGGCCGAAATGCAAGGCTTCTTCGGTCGACATGCTTACGCCTCCTGCGAGTTTGGCGGGATCGATCTCGCCAATGATGTCCGCGAACTTTGTGCCGGGAGCCAGGCGTTCCGCGTAGCGTTCTTCGCGGCTCCACCAGGCGATGGGGACTTGTTCGGCTGGCGTGCTCTGCAGAAAACGGCGACAGGTTTCACTGATCGGTCGCAGTGGGTCGTCATGTACGGGGGCTTCCGGGATATCAACATAAGGGATTTCGGGGTCCAGAAAACGAACCAGATTTCGCATCAGGCGGCTTTTGGCTTGTCCCTTTTCCCCCAGGATCAGCATGTCGTGCCCCGCGAGCAGGGCCAGGTTGATTTCCGGTATCACCGTGTCCTCGTAACCGACGATCCCCGGAAACAACTCTTCGTCATGGGCAAGCATTCTCAGGAAATTGTCATGGATTTCTCGCTTGACGGATTTGGATTGCCAGCCATGGTCACGAAGTTCACGGAGGTTGGTTGGTCGGTTGCCGGAAGTTGACATGGATCATTATCAGGGAATGAAGTTCGTAGTGCGTTTGGGGTTACCGGTATCAATGGGGCGCCTTCTGGCTGGTGTCTGTTTGTGCCCCCCCTATTCATCCGTCACACAGCCGTCGGAGGCGGATTTTACGTTCTTGATGTATTTGTAGAGCGTGCCACGCGTGGCTTTGTAGGGAGGCGGTGTCCACCGGGACCGGCGTTCGGCCAACTCGTCTGCAGAGAGTTTCACATCGATACGATTTTGTTCAGCATCGATGGTGACCTCATCCCCGGTTTCGACCAGGGCAATGGCCCCACCTTCCTGGGCTTCGGGGCTGACGTGTCCCACGATGAAGCCGTGCGAACCGCCTGAAAACCGTCCATCCGTCATCAGTGCCACTTTGTCACCGAGTCCGGCTCCGACAATGGCGGAACTGGGTGTCAGCATTTCGGGCATACCCGGTCCGCCCTTGGGGCCCTCGTATCGAATGATGACAACATCGCCCGCGAAGATTTGCTCTTTTTCCAAGGTACTCAGCATCTCCTCTTCGGAGTCGAAAACATTGGCTCGACCGGAAAAAACCAGCCCTTCTTTGCCCGTAATCTTTGCCACGGCCCCCTCGGGTGCAAGATTGCCACGCAAAATGCGGATGTGTCCGGTGGCTTTGATTGGATTGTCAATGGTGCTGACAATTTTCTGACCGGTTTGAAGATCAGGGAGGGGAGCCAGATTTTCGGCGATAGTTTTTCCGGTTACCGTCAGGCAGTCACCGTGCAGGAAGCCTTCCGCGAGCAAGTACTTCATGACTGCCGGTGTGCCGCCCACGTGGTGCAAATCTTCTTGCAGGTGATGGCCACTTGGTTTCAGATCAGACAGGTAGGGAACACGGTCACTGTAGTGTTGGAAATCGTCGATGTTCAAAGGAACGTCGACAGCCCTGGCCATGGCGATCAAATGCAGGACGGCATTCGTGGAACCTCCAAGTGCCATCACCAGCACAATGGCGTTTTCGAATGCGGCCCGGGTCATGATGTCGCGTGGTTTGATGTCCTGTTCAATCAGGTTCAGAATGGCCGCTCCGGCTTGCAGGCATTCGGTCTGTTTTTGCGGCGATTCGGCAGGAATCGAAGCACTGTAAGGCAGTGCCATTCCGAGTGCCTCGATGGCAGACGCCATCGTATTTGCCGTGTACATTCCCCCACAGGCGCCCGCTCCAGGGCAGGCGTTGCGGAGAATTTGTTTGCGATGGGTCTCGTCGATGGAACCGGAAAGGTATTGGCCATAGCATTGAAAAGCAGAGACGACATCAAGCTTGTCACCGTTTAAGGTGCCGGGTCGGATCGTACCGCCATAGACCATCAGAGACGGGCGGTTGAGCCGGCCCATCGCAATCAGACAGCCGGGCATGTTCTTGTCACAACCGGGAAGTGTAATGCACGCGTCGTACCACTGGGCCCCCATGATGGTTTCGATGGAATCGGCAATCAGGTCGCGAGATTGCAACGAATAACTCATGCCGTCTGTGCCCATCGAAATTCCGTCACTGACCCCAATCGTGTTGAACCTCATGCCCACGAGTCCCTCGGCCACAACGCCCTCCTTGACCTTCGCTCCTAAATCGTGAAGGTGCATATTGCAGGGATTGCCTTCATACCAGACAGTGGCGATCCCTACCTGGGGCTTTTGCATGTCTTCCTCGGACATGCCAGTTGCGTAGAGCATGGCTTGCGATGCGCCCTGAATCTTGGGTTGAGTAATTCGTCGGCTGTATTTATTGAGTACGTCTGCTGTCATGCGTTCTCTCGGAAGAATTGATCCAGTCAAAATAAACCACAGTCCGCATTTTAAGGTGTGTTGCCTGGGGAGCAAGATGAGGCTCGCGGAATCATTTCCTCTTGCGAAAGGAACGCCGGCCGACTAGAAAACGAAGATCGTTGTGTTTCGGGAACGATGGTACCGGTTTTTTGAGAGCGAGTCATTGTTGGCACAGACACTACCCACACCCAAAATGTTTTACTTTGACTTGGGGAATGTTCTACTGAACTTCTCGCGGGCCACAGCCTTTCGGCAAATGTCAGAGGTGTCCGGGGTGCCGGTCAACAGAATTCGCGAGATCCTCGAGGACGGTCAGCTCCAGGTGCGTTACGAATCCGGTGAGCTCAATTCGCGTCAGTGTTGCGAGTTGTTTTGCCAGCAAAGCGGGGTGCAAACAGACTGCGATTCCTTATTGGAGGCCGGTAGTGACATGTTCCGGTTGAATGTCGGCGTGGTGCCGATCATCCTGCAACTCGCTCTGGCACGCCATCGACTAGGTGTACTTTCCAATACCTGCGAAGCGCATTGGCAGCATTGTCTTCAAAAAAGATTTGGTGTTCTGCAATCCGTGTTTGAAATCCATATTCTTAGTTATGAAGTCAAAGCCATGAAACCCGATGAGAAAATTTATGCTGCTGCGGCAGAGGCTGCCCGTTTGTTGCCACAAGAAATTTTCTTCATCGATGATATGGATGAAAATATCGAAGCAGCGCGACGCTTTGGATTCGACGCGGTACAGTATCAGTCTCCCCGGCAGGTCGAGGAAGATCTGCGGAAGCGGGGTGTGTGCTTTAACTACTGACGTCCTGCCAGATGGGCATCCGGGAAGGCCGACGATGAATTGGTGGTCGGCTGGCAACTGCCGGTAGGGACTTTCTGAAAAAGGAGTTCTCAACGGTCCATTACCGTGGCGATCCAGGTTGGACCGGACGTATTGCGGAAACTAACGCAAACGACTCGCGTGCCTGAGAAACGTGTTTTCAAATTGCTCGAGGTTCTGGCCAAAAGCAGAACGAAAGTCCATCAGTCGTTCGTTGGCCGAGTCGCTTCCCAGTGGCTGCTTGTGGGACAGCGTCTGCAGGTATGCGAGAAACTGTTGGGGACGACTGCGGATGAGAAAGTAGGCGAGCGCCCAGGACTCTGGGTACGCTGCCCTGGCCAGGTTGGCATCTTTGAAGAAACTGTCGTCTTGAATCAGTTCCTGCATGGATCCCGGAATTCGAGTGGTCAGGCGTGCTTGGAATTCACTCAAACGGACCCGGTTGACGGCTCCGATGTTTCGCCAGCCACGAGAGCTTGTCAGGTCGGGTACTTCGAAGTACATCGCCATGCCCTCGCTCAGCCAGAGGGGGATATCTGCGAAACGTTGATGCATCCCGCAATTGAAGGCAATTTGGTGTGTCGCTTCGTGAATGATTGTAGCGACCGTCCGTTCCGTTTCGGGGCCGACCAGCAGGCTGTTTATTTCCCGGGTACTGAGATTTGAGCGGCCCTGCGCGCGTAGCGATTCCAAGCCTGTCAGGTCGTACATGGTGACCCGGTTGGTGTGCAGGCTGTAGTAACCGATGATTGATTGTGTCGCATCACCCAGTTCGGATGCCGCATACTGCTCATAGGATCGCTGGTCCTTAAACACGATGGCCACAAGAGGGAAGTTGGGTTCGTGTAATGTGAATCCGCGACGTTTCCAGTAATTGTGGAAGACGCGATAGAGACGTTCGTAAAGACTTCCACACCACTGGGCATAAGGTCGAGATGTATTGTGGCAGACGAGATAATGGATCGTCTTGTGAATTTCAAAGTCTGCGGGTAATTCGGAAAGCAGTTGCTCCGACAGGGCACGCGCGTCGTGAGGTTTGAAAGGAAGTCGACTGGTTTCTCGAGTCAGCAATTCCTGGGGTTGGATTGCCCATAGAAAACCGTCGGCAGTTAACATCAGGACCCCGCCGTCGGAAGCCTCCACGACAACGTCGCCCGACAGATGGATGTTCCGGTCATCACGACGCAAGACGATATCTTCCGTGGCAAACACGCAAGGTGTCAGAGCCAGCAGTATTAAAATAATCCAGGTAGGTTTCATCCGTTTGGCCAGGGGGTCGATTCAAAAATGTTACGTTGGTTTAAACGGTTCAGTCGGACGCCTCTCGCCCGGGCCGCGGTACGCCCTGAAACACCGCCGGGTTTTCTCGCGTTTCAAGTCCACAACAAAGGGTTGTTCTCGTCGATCAGCGACTTCCTCCCTTTTGTTTTTCCAGGAAACAACGATCAAGTCCCCGTCCGTGCCTTTTTCACTACTATAGCTCATGCCTCGGAAGTTCAGAACATCGGGCTCCGCTGGGGGCTTGTGCGGGCTATTTCCAACGCTGGAAGGCCCAGAAAGAACCCAGCATCAGCATCATGAGTGTACTGGTGTGTGCAAGGCAAATCCCTGCAACCTCCGCTTCTACCCCCGCGTGCAGCAGTCCGAAGATCCGGAAAGAAAGGAGGTCGACCCCCGGTGGGTTTACCAGTACGACTGCTGCCAAATCGGCTAACGAGATGGAGAGGCCGACGACCCACGCGCAGGCAAGGGCCGGTAAGCGTTGGGGAACCGCGATGCGTAACACGCGTGTCCAGGACCCTGCGCCCTCGGTAGCCGCCACGTCGAGCGGTTCGGAAGAAACCGTGCGCAGCGCTTGCCATACAATGAATAAACACCAGGGCAAACATCGCATGAACAGTGCCAACCAGGGAGCCAGGATCGAATGGTCGTAAAGCCACGCCAGTACTCCTATTTCCGGCTGGTTCAGCGCCTTTATCAGCAGCTGACCGATGACGGGGCCGGGAAGCGATAACAGGGTGGCAATGACCAAGACCATCAGCAGTTTTCCCCGTCGACGACTTCGCGCGCTCCATGCCAGGGGGATGGATAACGCGACTGCCGCCGAAGCGGAAAGGGTACCAATTCCCAGTGACCAGCCGATTTCTCGGCCGTACCTCCAACGATCGACACGAAACAGATTGGCGTTGATTCCAACCGTGTCGAGAAATTTCCAGAACGACCAGTGACGCACCCGCGACTCACCGATTTGGTCGACAACAACTCCCGCTTTGTAGGACAAATTGGCAAATGGTACTCCCGCCAACAACAGCAGGCACAGCAAGACGGCTGCCGTTGCCAGCAATCGCCACCGTCCCAGGCGAAATAGCAGGGGGCCAGAAGCTGAAATCCGCCAGGGGCGCGGAACCAGACGTTCACAAAGCAGGACGGTTGTAAAAAATAAAGCCAGGCAGAGCACCAGGCAGGGTAACCATCCCAGTTCCGATTCCAGTGAACTGTCGCCGAGATAGAATCCTGTGTACAAGTCTTCAGTGATGGTGCGAATCATGAAGAGATCGGTGACGGTCATTTCACTGGCCGTACTAACGATAACCCACAGGAAAGCCGCGTAAATTCCCGAAGCGGCTTGTGGCAAGGTCACGTGCAGGAAAACCTGGAAAGGTTGAGTATCCAGTAAGGCACTTTCTTCCAGTTCGGCGTCGACAAAGATCAGGCTGGCGCTCACGATGATCACCACCCAGGGGATTGCAGCCATCGAATGGACCCAGATGGCGCCTTTCCAGCCTTCCAGGACTGGCGGTGATTGCAGTGTCGAACAAATCAATGTGTACCAACCCTGGGAGCCAAAGCCCGCCTGCCACCCGGCGCACTGTAAGTAGAGGGGGACGAAAAGCAGGCTGCCCAGCAGGGCGAGCGCCAAGCGGCGTCCCCAGGTGTCGGTACGCACAAGCAGGATCGCAAGGCCCGTACCCACGGGAAGCGCGATACAACACACGGCGAAAGAGAGCAATAGAGTATTAAGAGTTAGTCCATACAGGCGGTCATCTGAGTTCAACGCCAGCCAGAACAGCACTCCCGTCAAAAGCCAGGCGATCGAGAGACCGAAGCGGCGTTGTGTATGGAATAAGTTCTGCATCCTAAAGCATGCTGAGCGGATCAACGTCGACAATCCACTGAATTTCGTCGGGAGTGCGCAGAGCGCGGGTGGTTGCCGACACGACCTTCCGTAGCCCATCGCCCGTGTCACCTTGCAGGATCATGTGGTAGCGGTATTTTCCACGTATTTTGGCAAGCGGGGCTTCCGTGGGGCCAAGGAGTCTCGTCTCTAGTTGCTGCTGGATGGCCTGCTGGCGAATGTCTGCCGCCATGCGTTCGGCGAACTGTTCCGTGAGGCTGTTTTCCGGGCCCCTCACCACCAGACGTATCATCGCGGTGCATGGCGGATAGCCGAATTCCTGCCGCGATTTTAATTCACGGCTGGCAAAAGAGTGATAGTCATGTCGTGTTGCGGCTTGAATGGCCGGGTGATCGTGGCTGAACGTTTGAACGAGTACCAGCCCACCTTTGTCGCCGCGTCCCGTACGTCCGGCGACTTGCGTCACCAACTGAAACGTACGCTCCGCTGCACGAAAGTCCGGGAGGTGCAGAGCGGTGTCGGCGTTGACGACCCCTACCAGAGTCACGTTGGGAAAGTCCAGTCCTTTGGCAATCATCTGGGTCCCCAGCAGAATCTGAATCTTACCCTCGCGAAAGAGATTCAGCGCCTCTTCATGACTGCCATGTTTACTCATCGAATCAGAATCCATTCGCAAACACGAAGCGGCTGGAAAAGAGGCGCGTACTTCCGCCTCCAGACGCTGGGTTCCCAGTCCGCTGTAGCGGATTCCCGGTGAGCTACAGGCCGGACAGTGGATGGGAGCGTCGCCGATGAAATCGCAATAATGACATTTGGCTTTTTCACCCTGTCGGTGATGTGTCAAAGCGATGTCGCAGTGGGGGCAACGGACGACTTCGCCACAGGCACGACATTGAATGTGCGTGGAAAACCCCCGGCGGTTGAGTAAGAGGATGACCTGGCCTCCTTCACCGAGCGATGTTTGAATTGCCTGCCGCATCCGGCGGCTCAACGCTCCACGGCTGTAGCGGTCCCGGTAGTCGAGTGTCAGGTCGATCGTTTGGACCTCTGGCAACTTGCGGTCCAACGCCCGGCGAGGCAGGTCGAGTAACCGGTATTGTCCTTTGGTGGCCTGGTACCAGCTTTCCTGCGACGGGGTCGCTGAACCGAGTACCAGTGGAACCTGTTCTGTGGTGGCACGTTGAACAGCGACATTCCGCGCATGATAGCGAGGTGCCGTCTCTTGTTTGAAAGACGAATCGTGCTCCTCGTCCAAAACAACAAGTCCCAAATGGGGGGTGGGAGCGAAGATGGCACTGCGAGCTCCCACCACCACTTGGATCTCGCCGCGAGCGATCCTGTTCCAGTGCCAGTGCCGTTCAACAGGGCTCATGTGGCTGTGCAGTACGGCGACACTTTCGAAACGAGATCGGAATCGACGTTGGGTTTGCGGTGTGAGACTGATTTCCGGGACGAGAACGATCGCTTGACGTCCGTAGCTGACGACTTCACGAATGGCTTGGATGTAGACCTCGGTCTTGCCGCTTCCTGTGACCCCGTGCATCAAAAGGGTTTCGTGTCGTTGGTCCCGCAATACTTTCAGGATGGAGTCAAGAGCGAGACGTTGATCAGAATTCAGTTGCAGATCCGGTTGTTGTGCGACCGGGGCTTCTTCAGGTTCATTGGCATGGACTCGTCGAGTCGTTGCCTGCACGAGCCCTTTCTTGCGTAACGCCCGGATCGGTGCCTCCGTGCATCCGACGGCCGTCGCCACGTGAGACTGCGGCAGCGGGTGCGGTGCATCCAACAAATAGCGGATGACTTGTGCCTGTTTGTCGGGAAGTTTCTTCTGATCGTCGGTGTATTTTTCGATCCGTTCAGCATCGACGTCTAAAAAAATAACTTGCTTGGTACCCGCGCGTGCACGGACCGCCGTCGGGACAACCGCTTCGAGAACCTGGCCCCAGGGGCACAAGTATCGCTGGGACATCCATTCCGTCAAACGGAGCATGGCCGGAGATAGAAGCGTGGTCGAGTCGACGGTCTCCCGGATTTCCTTCAGCTTTCTTCCAACGACCTCGCGAGTTACGACATGGACACAGTAGCCAATCACCAGTCGATTGTTACGACCAAACGGAACTCGCACGCGGCGCCCGGCCTGCAAGCCGACTCGTAGTTTTTCGGGAACGACGTAGTCGAATGGGCCTTCGGGCCCTACGGGTAGCACCACTGACGCGACCAGAACCTGTCCCGCGTCGTCCAGTTCCCAAGGCGGTGGCTCGGTATCGAACAGGTTTTGTTGATTGTCTGGCACGCCTGATAAGCAATCCGCGGTTGTTGACACCTGTTGGATATTACAGCAGCAGGAGGAGAAACTTCGGTGGAGGTGAATGGTTCACATGGCCCTGCTCAACGGATGCATCCGTCCAGCAAAGGAGTGATCGGCGTCCCTGTGACTGAATCCCCTGGTTGAGCTGACGCGATCGTGCGTCGGCGTTCGACTTGGAAGACATGCATCAAGCGTATTCCGAATTCGTAATGATTCCAGGATTCGGTACCGGATACAACCCGTCGGGATTCGCCCGTAATGGAGAAGGAGCATCCAGGGTCAATTTGTCGACGCCTGGTGCAAGTTCTTGATCGGATTCCAGCATGTCATCATAAGTGACAATCTGTCCCGTGTGACAGGCAAAACGGCCCATGGCGGTCACCAGACTGGCCTCGGCACCTCGTTGCACTTCGTTGTGTGGTGTGTCTTCACGAATGGCCGCGATCAGTCGGTCCCATTCCAGCTGATAAGGATTTGGCTCCGGTTGAGGAAACGCCCAGGCGAGATCCTTCCGTTTGCTGTTGTATCCCCGGTAGATTCGGCATTTGGAGGGAGTGTGCGCCGCGGTTGAAATGACTGCCGAGCCCTTGCTGCCGTGGGCGTAGCTGGCAAACTCGCCATGACAGCCAGGCATTGTACGGCCGTCCAGAAAGAGTTTCGTCCCGTCGGGATAGGTGAATTCCACGGAATAAACGTCAAAATTTTGATCTATGTCGTTCCCGCGGTAGTGGCGTCCCCCGGAACCTTTCGCGCGTACCGGCCATGCGTCTTTCATCCAGCAGCATTCATCGATATTGTGGATGAGGAAATCGCTGAACGCTCCGCCACTGAGCCACAGGAAGCCGTGGAACTGACGGATCTGATAGTGCAGTTCGGCAATTTCTTCGGGGCGGGGAGGTACCGCCGCGCTGCCGGTAAGTCCTGCCATGCGATACGCCCGCAGGGCGATGAGATCTCCGATTTCGCCAGCCTGGATCCGGTCGAATAATTCCCTGCGAGCGTCGCAGTGGCGACACATCAGGCCAACGCCCACTTTGAGATTTTTTTCGTGGGCTTGTTTTCCCAATGCCATCATCCGCCTTGATGTCGGTCCATCTACGGCGATTGGTTTTTCCATGAAGACGTTGATGCCCTTTTCGATTGCGTACGTGAAATGAACCCAGCGAAAAGCAGGCGGTGTGGCAAAAATGGCGACATCACCCGGTGATAGGCAGTCGATGGCATGACGATAGGCATTGAAACCTATGAATTGACGCTCCGGGGGCACATTTATTTTTTCTTGTTCCGGTAAAGCTTCGGAGATCGATTTGAAACTGTTTTGTAAACGGTCGTCGAACACGTCGGCCATGGCGACCAGTTGCAGAGGCCCGTTTTCGACAGAGAGTGCGTTCTTCGTGGCACCAGTGCCACGCCCACCACATCCAATAAGTGCCACACGGACTGTATTGTTCTCCGCAGCGTGGACAGGATGGATTGCAGTGCTCGCAATGGCCGAGGCAGCCGCTACACAACTGGAATTCTTCAGGAAATGACGACGACTGGTCGGAGAATTGGTTGAATGGGTCATCACAAACGGCGTCCTTTACAGTTGGAGTCAGGCCGGTATGAATGTGGAACGGGTCATGTTGAACGTCATCAAAATAAAATTCCACGAGAGCAAACGTTGATCAGCAGAAACTTTCACCTGCCGGCAGCGACGGCGCCGCAACGGCAATTGCTTCTCGTGTTTATTATCGCCGATCGATGATGCTGCTGGCAAGCGTAACCTGCGGCAGCATGACTGGAAATCTTTCCTGCGATTTCCACGGGCTGACAGGGGAGGCTGGCTGCAAGCCGGTGGTTTCCAGCCAGCCGCTGAAAGTTGTCAAGAACCCCTCTTGAGACAGACTTACCGCCCCGGTACCGGGAATGCAATCGGGTGTCTACCCGTACCGGTCTGCGAGACCTTCTCAGTTCTCGGCAAGACAATAAAGATGGCGCCGACCTCGCAGAAACAGGTCCGAACCAGCGATGGCAGCCGATGCGCTGAAGCTGTCTTCCAGGTGGTTCAGTGACAAAGGTCGCAGTATCTCGTCGTGGCTGAAGACCGCGGTGACACCGTTCAAATCTGTCACGTAGACACGGTTGGCCGCCCCTACAGGAGACGCGTAGATATTTTGAATTCCGGAGAGACGAAAGGGACCGATTGTTTCTTTTCCGGTTTTCGCGTCCAGACGGGTCAGGATTCCCTGGTAATGCCGGAGGAAATAGAGTTTGTTGTCGTAAAGCAGGGGCGAGGGTACGTAAGGTGTGCGTTGTGAGCGACTCCAGACAACCTTGTCTGTCCCGGTGATGTCGCCTCGGGCTCCATCCAGGGTGATCGCCAGCATAGCACGCGTATCGTAGCTGCTTCCGACATAGACCATGCCGTCGGAGGCGACGGGAGAGGCGACAATGTTTCGAGACAGCCCCCCGCATTCCCAAAGGACCCGACCGTCAGATAAGTCGTAACCTCGAACCCGGTGGGTGCCGCTGACGATCAGCTGAGGCGAGTCAGCATGTTGCACTACAATCGGCGTGGCCCACGATGTGACTTCGTCACGCTTGACTTTCCAACGCTGCCTGCCTGTTTCCTTGTCCAGTGCAACCACAAATGATTTTCCTTCGTGGTCCCAGTTTATGACCAACAGGTCACCGTAAAGTACCGGGGAACTGCCTTCACCATGCCCGTGCCGACTCTGCATGTCGCCCACGTCCAGTTGCCAAACCACCGTTCCCGATCGGTCCAGGCAGAAGATGCCGTAGGAGCCGAAACAGGCAAACACATGCTGGCCGTCGGTGACCGGGGAATTCGAGGCAAAACTGGCGGTGTAGTGTCCTCCCTCGTGGGGCAAGGCTTCACGGACGTTTCGTTGCCAGACAATCTTTCCATTGCCCCGATCGATCGCGAGAACGACAAACCGCTGATGACTGGTGACGGGAAGATTGTCGTGTGCGCCTGGTGCTTTGCTGTAAAAGGGAGCGACCGGATCATCGCAAGGTTCGGCGCAGGTGACGTAGACTCGATCTTGCCACACGATCGGTGTTGAATGCCCCAGTCCGGGAAGCTGAACTTTCCAACGCACGTTTTCGTCTTCACTCCACTGAACTGGTGGATTGGCATCGGGCGCGACCCCTGTGCCCAGTGGTCCACGCCACTGGGGCCAATAGGATTCTGCGGCGAACGAAGCTTCCAGCAGTCCGAGAAACAAAATACAAGTGAGGATCGGGAAGGGGACTGGGTGCCTGGCCCGACATGGTAAAAACATGCAACTGGGTCTGAACATAGGGGTGCTGTTTCCTTGTCAATTTCTAGACCAGTCGGTAGAACGTTGCCGTCGCAAAACCACCGGGGCAACCCGGAATTCTATCATTGGAACCCGGGCTAGGCAGAGGGTTGGCAGCCGTCTGCGAGTGATTTTCCATGTCAGCAGGTAAGGAGACCTGCGTCGGCTGAGCCATTTTAAGAAAAAAATCGCCGTTTGGCACCATGACACACTGTTACAACTGGTGCTATGCGCAGATTGTAGGATCAGGCGGTCCACCTCTGGCAACGAAAGAGGTGAGGTTAGCAGCAAGACCAACGTTCGTTTTGTTCGTTGGGAATACCGTAGTGTGGAGGAAGATGTCGGTCTGCTAAAATGAAACCGGAGGATGATTTTGACGAGGCTCGTCGATCGATGATTGACGCTTTCGGACCTGCGGCGTTGGTGACGGGGTTTAACCCGTCGAGGAACCATGCGACTGGGAATATTTGGCGGTACTTTTGATCCGGTTCACCACGGCCATTTGATTCTGGCCGAGTGCTGCCGC
>PBTE01000116.1 GCA_002726515.1 Planctomycetaceae bacterium
TTGTCGGACATCGTGTTCTCGGAAATCTTTCATCGCGAATTCACTCAGAACACGATAACATCAATCAAGTCAACGTGTTTCGACACCTTCGCTGCTCACGCAAAAATCGCTGGACCAACACACTCCATAGGTTTTACGACACACACCGTTAAACGACCCCGAACGAGACCCAGCTGCGAGCGCCGACCAGCTTGGACGGGGCAAGGCGGCGACTCATTGAGCCTGACGTGCTACCTGGAAGCTGTCCGACAAGAGCTGTCCCGAAGTACGACCTGTTCTCCGATTCCGTCGGTAGCGGTACGATAGCCTCACAAATCCTTCCTCGTGACCTTCGAGACGGAACATGAGCCTGAGAATCACCGTTCTGATTGCGTTTGCGCTGCTCCCGCCCGGATTCGCATTTACAGCCGATTGGACGCAATGGGCCGGAAACGACCGACGCTGCACTTGGGACGAAACCGACATACTAACGAAATTCCCCGCAGCCGGATTGAAGCCGACTTGGTCAGTACCAATCGGCTCCGGCTATTCCGGACCGGTTGTTTCGGAAGGCCGCGTTTTCGTCACCGATTACCGCCCCAAACCAGGCAGTGAAATCCTGGAAGCTATAGAACGAGTAATTTGTTTGGACGAAGAGACGGGCAACATACTTTGGACGCACGAATGGGAAACACACTACCGTCGCCAGCTGCGGTCGTACGCTACGGGTCCTCGGTCCACTCCCCTAGTCGTTGGAGGAAGACTTTTCACACTCGGCGCCACCGGGAGGTTGCATTGCTTTGACGCAAAGAACGGAACAGTGCAATGGGAGTACGATGCACTAAAGGACTTTGACGCCGAAGTACCAACCTTTGGAGTGTCCGCTGCGCCGATTGCCTGGAAGGACACGGTCATTTTTGTTTGCGGCGGCCGTGACGGCCTACTGAGAGCCTTCGACCAGTCAACAGGGAGAGAGAAATGGAAGGCGCTGCCCGCTGATTACGAGATGCCTTACTCGTCGCCGGTAATCCTTCAGATCGGTGGCACCGATCAACTAATTCAATGGGACCAAACGCAACTAAGCGCGTTGAATCCGAACAGTGGTAAGGTTGCTTGGCAGGTTCCTTTCCAAACGCGATCCAACATGGCCTTGGCACGGCCGGTGCTGATCGGAGATAGGCTGCTGGTGAGCGGGTTCTACGACGGTTCGATGCTTGTAAGAGTCACTGCCGAGGGTCCGGAAGTGCTGTGGAAGAATGGCGGTCGCGGGGAGAGGCCAAATCAGACCGCGAGTCTGCACGCAGTCATCACGACTCCCATCGCGCAAGGCGACCATTTCTACGGCACGTGCAGCTACGGTGAGCTGCGTGGGCTACGGCTGATGGATGGCGAAAGGGTTTGGGAGCAAAAGGACGTCACACGCCAGGGGCGCTGGGGTTCCATGTTCTGGGTCAAGAACGACGATCGGTACTTCGTTAACAACGACCTTGGCGAACTTCTGATAATGCGATTCACTCCAAGCGGAGCAAAGATTTTTGATCGGACCAAGCTAATAGAACCGGATACTCATTGTGGCTACGGTCCCAGACGCTTCGCTGATGCTCTGATTAATTGGGTGCAACCTGCCTATGCGAACCGGCATGTGATCATTCGAAATGATTCTGAGATTCGCCGCGTCTCATTGGAAGCAAAACGGCAATAGTGAAGTCCCGTAGCATGGTAGCAGCGCACGGCCAAGCATTCGGTACAGGTGCGTGTAGCGGTTTCACGGTGAATCTTCGTCGCTCTCTTCGAGAGCGCGCATCAAATAACCACCGGTGTTTCGCGACTTTTCCATCGACTCGGGAACGAACTCCGTCGCACGGGTGACAACGATCTTGGTCGATCGCTTTCGCGCTGAACGCAAGAAGAAACTAGCTCCGAAGTCGATGCGCAATGAAGGCGTCCTACTGAAGAGCTTCTTTCGGTGGTGCCAGCAGCGTAATCTAGTCTCGCAAAACCCGCTGGAGAACATCACGTTTCAGAAGCCACAGCTTAAGCCATGTGGTGGTCCATCGCTTGATCACATCAACCAAATCCTTGCCGAGGCAGCAGCGTATCTCGAGCCAAGACTTGCCGTATTGGCCTTTACTGGAATGCGATCGGGCGAACTGCAGCGACTGCGTCCCGAGGACGTGGACCTCGTGGCCAACTGGATCCACATTGTGTCTCGTGATGGTGCTGAAACGAAGACTGGACATTCTCACCAAGTGCCGATTCACGCTCGGCTCAGGCCGTACCTGTTGGCAATGTCAAATCGCGAGCGACCGTGGTTCTTCACCGCGGCGCCGAGCAACAAATACCCAGCCGGCGACCACCACATCAGCACTAAACACCTCAACGAGGACCTGCAGAAGGTGTTGAAGCGGCTTGAGATTCCGGCGGGTCGCGATGGCGGCTTCACGGTGCATTCGCTTCGACACAGCTTCGAGACAATCTGCGTCAATGCTCGGATCCCACAACGCGTCGTCGATACGTGGCTGGGACACCGTTCGGACCAGTCGATGGCTGCAGTTTACTATCGTCTCTCAGGCGAGGACTCGCAGCGTTTCATGAGTGAGGTTCCCTTTGGAACCGCCTAGACCGCCAGCGAACGGCGGCGAGGAGACCGAGAGATGAATATCGTGTTCACAAGGATGTGGTTAGTCTTGTGGAGCGTTGCCATGCTGTGGATCTTGGCAACGCCAGCGAACTTGCCGGGAGCCGAGTCTGGGGAGCGGGACAAATCCGGGACAAGGAGGGGTGTTCGAAAAGCAAGCGGCTCCCAAGTTGCTTTGATCAAGCGACTTGCGAGCCGTGTTTCTTTCCAAGCGGAGGGCAAGGGACTCTATCCAGCCCGATTTCGCATCTTACTACAGGCCAACAAGTTGGGACGCAAGTCTCTCTATATCAACAAGTTGTACGCTTGTGGTTAATGTTGGTCACTTGTGGTTGTTTGTGGTTATTTGGCAATAGTTTCAGCACAATTTCAGCACATTCTGAGCATCCGCCGGTCAGCGATGATGGACTCGTCCCCGCCGGATTTTCGAGAGCAGGATCGATTGGGATGATTTGCCGGGGCCTCGGCTCAGCGCCGGCAGACCCGATTCGCCAGCCAACTCCCACCATACCGCCTTACTTCCTGGCGACCCTACCGGTTCCGTTCGGGAGACGCCGACAGGGATCGGGCCAAAACGCCGATGATCTGCAAAATCGAACTCGCGCTGAGATCGAAGCAATCGCCAACGACTTCCATGCTCGACTGTCTCGTGCGTCGGCAAAGTCAATTGGTGCTATTTATGCGCGCTATTCGACTCGGTTCCAACAGTCAATCGCTGACCAGGTTCGGACTCTTTTCGAAGAGGCCGAACGGGAAAATATCTACATCCCATTGGAGAATGTGTTTTTCGATACGGGTGCGAAGGGTTATAGCAGTCGCCGACCGGGGCTAAACGCATTGCGTACGGCGTTAGACAAAGAGCAGGTTGAAGTTCTTCTCGTCTTCACTACAAACAGGCTTTTTCGCAAGACGTACAAGAGCCTTCAGTTCGTAGAGGAAGAGCTTGTTGAACGCGGTGTGCGTTGTATTTTCGTAAAATCGAAGATCGACACCGCCGACGAGAAACGGTGGCGTTTCGTCCTGCAGATTTATGCCGCGATGGACGAATCGGTGGTCAGCATGTACGCCGACCACGTTCGTGCGGCCCACGAAGGACTGTTTCTGCGAGGGATGGTTGTCTCGTCTTTACCGATGGGCTACACCGGTGAAGTGGTCGAAGGAGAGGAAACGAAACGTAAACGGCCCAGGCGTCGGATCATCATCGACGAAGACCGAGCTGAGTACGTTCAAAAGGTGTTCGGCTGGTTTACTGAAGATGGAATCACGATCCAGTCAATCGTCCAGCGACTTAACGGGGATCCAGAAGCGCCCTCGCCGCCAAAATCGCCCTCCGGAAACTGGTGTCATCGTTCTGTTCGCTATTTACTCGCAAACACCTGTTATCGCGGGGAGTGGGCATATGGTCGCAAGGAGACGAAATGGCAGTCCAAGAAAGACTATGCCATGCAAGTCGAGCGGGCAGAACCGCTCAAGGTCGAGCAATTCGAGCACCTACGAGTCGTCAGCGACGAGACGTGGTATGCAGCTCAGGCACGATTGCTGGAAAACGAATCGCAAGCCGGACGCCGCAGTAAGGACGGAGATAGAAAGAGTCGCCCCCGTGTTCTCAATGGGATGTTTCGATGCCCTACACACGACCAACCTTTGTACGTAGGTGGAGGATACGGTCACAACATGTACTGCAAGATTTGTCGCGGACTACCGAAAGACGATCGGGCGATCTTCACGGAACTGAATCGCGAATTGGCGCTAAAGTTGACGTGCGAGAAAATCGCGGAATTGATCAACGCGGATAAGGATCTTGTCGAGCGAGCGATCCGTTCATGCGAAGAGGCTATCGCCGCGGATCAGCAAGTCGATCCGGCCGTACTCAAGCGCCTCCGATCAGAAGAAGAGCGGGTTCGGCGTCGGATTGAGTTCACGGTGCGAAACCTTGGCGACACGACAGATGATGAGCGTTTGGCCGCCGATTTGCTGAAAAATCTTGGGCGTCAGCGGGCAGTCGTGCTCGCTGAGATTACGCATATTGAGGCGACGCTAGGTAACGACGTCAGTGTCCCCACAGAGTCCGAAATTCGGGCGACGATGCAACAGTTGCATCTTATCTTAACGAAGGCTGCTGCTGGCGTTACCGATGAAGACGCCCCGCTCGTACGCAGTATTATCAAGATGGTTACGGGTGGTCGCATCGACCTGTTTCAGAAAGGTGAGCGGCGTCCGCAGCGCGGTTGGTTGCAAGGACGCTTTCGCGTCAAGCTATTGCGATTTATTTTGGAGCAATGTCCAGGAAGTCACCCGACTCCCGGAGACGACGCGATCGAGATCACGCTCGATTATCGAAAGCCTGTGCCGTTTGTAGCGGAAGCTGATCGGGCTTGGGAACTCTCTCAGGACGGTGAACATCAGTGTGATATTGCCGTTCTATTGGAATGCAGTCGCAGCAAAGTGAGAAGGCTGTTGAAGTACGCAGCTGAACAACGTGGCGAAACGCTCGAAGATGGCCGGACACGTCGCAAGTCACTGAAAAGGAAACAATCTCCGAAGGAGGAAAGCGACGGCAAGTAATTTACAATCGTGTCTTAAGTCCACAAACGGGCCGGCTTCATGCCGGCCTTTCTTTTTGCGCGGTCGCGATGCGGCTGTTCAACCATTTAATAAGGAACTGAAAATGTCCGAGACGGATTCCACTTCTCAGCTCGAAGACGACCCTGAAAGCGATCATGTACCGACAGAGGCGATGCGACGTAATCGATTAGCTGAGCTGATTGGACGGTTGCTGGCTCGTGTGATGTTACGACAGCAGACGGGATGCTCGGAGACTCCCATCGGCGATGAAGAGCAATTCTCTGATCTCTGAAATGGTGAGCGAAGAGCGTCGAGCATGGCGTGTGAGCTGTGCCGCCGAATGCACCTAAATTTCTCGCCGATTTGCGTCAAAATCAAGTGTAGGAAGCGCACAGTAAGGAACATAAGAACGGTGAAACCAAACACAAAAGGAGTCGCACATTGCAACAGCTATTGACGGCTTGTTTGTCGTTCGCGGTGTTGCTGACAGTGATCGCGTTCGTCCGAGAACGCAGGTTACGGCTCGCACTGCAACGAATTCTCAACCGCTTATTAAACCATTGGAGAACGCATGCACAGAAAGTTGATCCCGATCGCGATCGTCGTGATCGCGATCGGTTGCAAGAATGACAGTGATCGTGTTGCGGAGTTGGCTAGTCGACATGCGACCCAACAAGCCGAACTCAGTCGCGAGACGGTCAAGCTCCAGAATGAACTGGTTGAGGGAACCCAGAAGCTTGTGGAGGCCGATGCACGGGCACGCCGTGATTTCCTTACATTGGAAGGAAAGCTCGATGAGCAAAGGGTGGAAGTTGGGCGTCGACACGACGAACTGGAAGACGAACGCCGCGAGATCGCGAAGCAGCGATCTCGTGATCCGATCGTGGCCAATGCATTGATTGCCGCTGCTACGTTGTTGGCATGTCTACTGCCGATGCTGCTGGCTGGCTGGTTGCTGCGTTCGCAACTCAATGAAGCAGACGAGTTCACCGCAACTGAGATTCTGTTGGAGGAAATCACCGCCAGGCATCCGGCACTTGCGCCGGCGAGTCGTCCCGCGATGAACCACGATTCTGACAGGTCGGCTCCGAAAATCGCGGACGAGACTCGTCGACAACCGCCTAACGATTTCGATCCTTTAACCAACACAACCATTTGAAAGGGAGATACCATTGTCGCATATCGTCACAGTCGAGACCCAGATTCGTGATGTCGAAGCATTAGACGCGGCGACTCGTCGGATGCAGCTTCCACCTCCGCGATATGAAGAAGTTCAACTCTTTAGCTCGCGTGCATCTGGGTACGCGGTCCAGTTACACGAATGGCGATATCCCGTTGTCTGCGATATCGAATCAGGTCAGGTGGCTTTCGATAACTTCGGAGGGCGGTGGGGCAAGCAGGGGGAACTCAATCACTTGTTTCAGAGCTACGCGATCGAAAAGACAAAACTTGAAGCTCGGAAGCATGGCCATATGGTCCACGAGCAGGCTCTCGACGATGGCTCTATAAAACTCACCGTGAATGTGGTAGGTGGCGCATGAAATTGATCAACGTGACTGTGGCGCCCGATGGCAGCACACGAGTCGAGACGACAGGTTTTTCCGGTGCGGATTGCCAAGAGGCGAGTCGCTTTCTTGAGACCGCACTAGGTCGACGTCTCGACGAGACGCTAACGCCGGAGTTTCACCAATCTGTCTGCGAGCACAATCAAGCCTCGGAGGAAATCTAAAATCATTCACACAGACGGAGACAACCATGATGAGTACGACGATGCCCCGATCGCCCCCGAGGCATTTTACCGACAGTCGCTCTGTAGCCGAGAGACGATGCTTATTACTTGTCGTCGAAGGAGTCAACGACATCGAGTTTCTACGTCGCATTTCGCGGATGCTTCATCGCAGAGATGCGTCGTTACCAGATTTGGAAGAGTTGGAGCGAAACGGGCAAATGATCTTTCTTCCGTTTGGAGGCGGCAACGTTGCAGCCTGGGCGACTCGTTTGGAACCACTTGGTTGTCGCGAATTGCATATCTATGACCGGGAGGTTGGTGCCGAAACTCGCTATCGCATCGCAACCGCCAAACAGGTCGATGCCCGTTCAAATTGCCGTGCGTTTGTCATGGCCAAGCGAAGCCTGGAGAACTACCTCCATCCACAAGCTCTGCAGCTGGCTGGTGGTATTGATCTGCCTTTCGGCGACCACGACTCGGTTGCTGAACTGGTCGCCAGAGAGCGTTTCACTGGTGAAGAGCCATTCGTCGATTGGGACGCTCTGTCGCGTCGAGCCAAGAAGCGACTTGGTAATCTCGCCAAACGATGGCTTAACAGGCAAGTTGTCGAGGCCATGACACCGAAACTGTTGAGCGAACGCGATCCTGATGGCGAAGTCATCCGTTGGATGCAAATCGTCGCTGCAATGACGCGCTAGCCCGTAACTGATCCGAGTCGACTTGTTTCTTTGATCGAGCACGCAGCTCGTGATTCCTGACTAAAACTACCAAGGAGATGCTATGCCCTTATCACAACAGCTCGCGGAGTACGTGCGCGCGTGCTTCGCGGGCGTTTGGATTGAGAGTTGCGAACACGAGGACGCGATTCTCGAAATCGCGCAACTGTGCCACCAAGAGGGATGGCAGTTCGCCCAATGGGATGTCGAACAAGGCCTGCGAGCGTCTCGTGAACAGACGGCCGCTTCTGCCACGGATCCACTCTCGGCTATCAGAGCCGCTAACGAGATGTCCGATCCAGAGACGGCCTGCGTTCTGGTGCTCGCGAACATGCATCGCTATTTGGGTTCGGCCGAAATCGTGCAAGCGATCGCTCGACAGGTACACCTCGGCAAACAGAACCGAGTCGCGATCGTCATCTTATCGCCGGTTGTCCAACTGCCGCCGGAATTGGAGAAGCTCTTCGTCGTTCTTCAGCACGAACTGCCGAGTCAATCACAACTCGAGGACATTGCGCGTAGTATCGCCACGGAAGACGATGAACTGCCATCGTCCGATGAAATGGCGAGCGTGTTGGAATCGGCTGCTGGTCTTACGAGATACGAAGCCGAGAATGCGTTCTCGCTGTCGTTGGTTCGTCACGGATGTTTGCGGGCCGATGTCGTCTGGGATCTCAAAGCTCAGACTCTTAGAAAGAGTGGGCTCGTCGGTCTTCACTCGGGCGAGGAGCGATTCGACCAACTCGGCGGCCTCGACAATTTGAAGGCCTTCTGCTTGCGAGCGATGCGTCGCCAAGGAAGTCAAGACTCGAAGCTGCGTCCTCGCGGTGTACTCCTGTTGTCACCTCCCGGCTGTGGCAAAAGCCAGTTCGCCAAAGCGCTCGGCAACGAAACGGGGCGTCCAACTCTCACGCTCGATATTGGGCGGCTGATGGGAAGCCTTGTCGGGCAATCAGAGAGCAATATCCGCCAAGCGTTGCAGATCGCCGATGCGATGGCGCCGTGTGTCCTGTTTTGTGATGAACTCGATAAAGGTCTGTCCGGAGTGGCCAGCAATTCTCAAGGTGACTCCGGAGTCTCGTCTCGGTTATTCGCGAGCTTCTTGACTTGGTTGAGCGATCACGAGAGTGATGTTTTCGTGATCGGCACGGCGAACGACGTTTCGCGACTGCCGCCGGAGTTCGCGCGCGCCGAACGCTTCGACGCGACATTCTTTGTCGATCTGCCGGATGCGGATCACCGCCAACAAATCTGGCAGATCTATCTGCAACAGTTTGGTCTCAACGAGCAACCGCTTCCGAAAGATGACTTGTGGACGGGCGCCGAGGTGCGTGCTTGTTGTCGACTGGCAGCGTTACTTGACGTTCCGTTGCTCCAAGCGGCCAACAACATCGTCCCGGTTGCCATAACGGCTCGGGAAGCGGTAGAGCGCCTTCGCACATGGGCAGACGGGCGGTGCCTGTCGGCTGACAACACGGGCGTCTATCACGTGTCAAAACCGGCGGGCAAGTCACCCGTTCGCCGCAAGTTGCCGCGCGATCCTTCGGTCAATTGAACGGAATCGAATCTAGCCACTCACCCCAACAAGAATTAGGAGAACCTGTATGTCCACAACGACGGAGTCGTCATCCGCATCGGCGTCGGGTCGATTACGGGCTACGATGCTTGCCGCGAGGCTCAGCTTTCAGTGGTTTGGGATTTCCAAGACATTATCGTCTGATCAGAAATCGCAAGCCGCCGAATCTTTCGGAGCCGAAGGATCGTTTATTGACGCAGGAAAGCGGCTACTCGATACGCGACATCCGCGATTTCGCGCAGTCACCGCCGTGAAGAGTCGTACACAGGCTTACTGGCGGTCGGTCAGCTTGCCCTTTCCCGAAAATGGGATTCGGCTCGTTCGTCAGGATTCAGTGGACTCCTTCCAGCAGCAACTTACTCGCTTCCAAGGCCAGCTTCGCGAAGCCGTTGAGAGTCTTGAAGAGGAGTATGTGGCGTTGAAACAGTCCGCTCAGCGACGACTGGGTGAACTTTACTGTGAACGGGACTACCCACCATCGCTCTTGGGCTTGTTTGATGTGAGCTGGGATTTTCCCAGCGTGGAACCGCCGCAACATTTACGGCAACTCAGTCCCCAACTGTACGAAGAAGAATGCCGCCGCGTGTCGGCCCGGTTCGAGGACGCCGTGATGCTCGCGGAACAAGCGTTTGTCGAAGAACTCTCTTCCATCGTGGCACATCTGACGGAACGGCTCAGTGGTCACGACGACGGCAAACCGAAGATCTTTCGCGATTCGGCGGTTGGCAACTTACGAGAGTTCTTTGAGCGTTTTCAGTCGCTCAACGTTCGCTCCAATGATCAGATCGAGGATCTCGTCCGTCAATGCCAAGCCACGGTCGGTGGTGTCCAACCACAGAACCTCCGTGACGATCAAACGCTACGTCGCCGCGTTGCCACGGAACTATCCGCCGTGCAATCGGTACTCGACGGCTTGCTTGTTGATCGCCCTCGTCGGCGGATTCTCCGTTCACCGAAGTAGGAGGCCGCCATGCAACTGGTTGTTCAACCCGACGGAATCGTTCGTTGCGTTTACGACGAGGCGATCGATCTTCGCCAACTTGGTGAACTCACCGTTCAACGTGGTTCGTCCGTCGAACCTGACCTATCTGGCCGCTGGATCGCCGATCTTGCCGTCGTCAACGGACCAAAGCTTGGACCGTTCGATCGCCGCAGCGAAGCGTTAGCCGCGGAACGTGCTTGGCTTGAAGACCACTGGCTGACACGTTCGTAATCATCGGTCCACTTGCAACGTCGCCTCGGTCGTGCATTTCCGCAATGCGTTGCCGGGCTTTTTCGTATCTCCCCCGAGTCCACAAGGAACCCATCATGCAACAAGCAGACATCAATCGAGCGGTCGCTCGAATCACCAACGAATCCATCGCCACCATCAAACGGTACGGCTTCTCGATCGAAGAGCCGCCTGGAGAATTCAATTTAACCGGCGCGGACCTTGAACCGGACAGCGAACTAATCACGGAGGGAGCGTCCCGTGATGTTGCTCTCTGTTAACGACTTCGGTTCCGTAATGGTCCGCCATTCTCGTGGTTCCCACATCCGTGCAGGTTGCACTCGTGGAACACGACAACATCGGTGTCGCAAACGTAAGCATCGCTCACACCGACACCTCTTCCAACAAGCCCAACCGAAAGGACACAAATGCGAATCTTGATGATCAACAA
>PBTE01000117.1 GCA_002726515.1 Planctomycetaceae bacterium
GCGGCCAATGGAGTTTTTGCGGATCGTGTCAATACAAGTACGCGGGTCACTTCCGGTGATTTCCGCAACGGCTCGTCGAATACGTTGATGGTCAGCGAAAGTCTGCTGGCGGGCCGATGGGATCCCCCATCATTTTGGAGTGGACCGCTCAATGCGGCCGGGCAGATTGGTGTCGATGCCGGTTTTTGTTGGTTGTACGCTTCGGAAAGTGGTATAACAGCTGCCGCGATTTCACCATTAGCACAAGGTTCACCGGGCTCGGCAGTCACACCGGCGATGCGTATCAACTACGAAAAAAACACGCGTACCAGTACAGACGGGGACGTGCAATATGCTCGACCATCGAGCCTGCACCCGGGGGGTGTGAATATCATGTTTGCCGACGGTCACGGCCAATTCCTGGCCGATGGGATTCAGTACCACATCTACCAGCAATTGATGACTCCCGATGATCATCGCTCGGATATGCCCATCAAGGGTTTTATCCTCAAAGCGGAAGACTATGATTTGTAAGGGGTGACTTGTAAGGAGTGACTCACAGGGAGTCTCACTCGTAGGGCGTGATTTAACCGAAGCGTGACGAAGACGGCCGGTTCCTGTCGGAACCGGCCTTCTTCTTGCGCCGGTGCAGTCAGTCCTGACGCTTTTTCTTGAACCGCTCGGTCACTCGTTGACCATCGTCCAGCAGCACCTTGACGGGCACCTTGTAGTCGGGGAGTTTCGAGAAGCAGTGTTTCCTGATTCGCGAGGCGACCGCTTGCAGATCTTCCTCGTGCTGCAGTCGCACCAGCGCCACGACAATGTTGCCCAGGATGGGATGGGGTTCTTTCGTGACGGTCGCGTCGGCGATGTTTTCCACTTCGAACAACACCGATTCGACTTCCGCCGGATAGACTTTTTCGCCACCCACGTTGATGATGTCGGATTGGCGTCCCCGGAAGCGGAACCACCGGCCGTCCACCTCGACCTCGTCGTGGGTATTGAGCCAGCCGTCCTGGTCGAATGGTGACGGAGCGTTCAGGTAACCGACCATGGACGAGCGAGCCTTGATGTGCAACAGTCCATCGACGACGCGCGTTTGATAGTCTTCGCCTCCCACCCGAATCCAGACCGAGTCGTTGGCGCGGGACTGGGACCGCAGGATACCGACCTCGGACAGACCGTAGGACTGCCGGAAGGTGACGTCCGGGAACCGCGCGTTCAACTGGGACAGCGTCGATTCGGGCATGACCTCGGTCGAGTAGTTGATCACTTTCAGGGACGACAGGTCGTAGTGGTCCAGGCGGCCGCTCATCAGCAGCAGCGTCAGGAAAATGGGTGAGGTGGGAAGCACTTCGGCCCGGTGCTGCTCAATCGCCCGGCAAACCGTGTCGGGGTCGCGGGCTTCCAGTGTAATCAGGCACCCCTGGTTGGCCAGTCCGTACATCATCGTGTTGAAGCCACCGATGTGATCGAACAGCAAGAAAGTAACCAGTCGCTGTTTGTGCCGCGGCTTCTTGAATTTTGCGACCAGAGAATCGACATCATGGACGGCCGCCTTGGGGCGACCCGTGGACCCGGAACTGAACAGGACAAGTCCCGGGGAAGCCGCGTCACGCAGTGTCGTCAGAAGCTGGTGCCCGAGCCGATGTGAGAAGTGTTCGGTTTCGTAGCTGCCGCTGGCGCTGACGTGGAAGCGGCGGCTGCACTCGGCAATGCGGGCCAGGTCCTGGCGGTCTGCCACGACATGCGAGGCGACCGGTACGACAAGCAGCTGTTGCTGCAGGGACGCAATCAACAGCGCGACAGCCGTTGGGCTGAAGTCAGCATCCAGCATGACGGATTCACCCGCTGCAACCTGTTGGGCGGAGAGGAACTCATGGGCCGCGTCGATCTGGCGCAGCAATTCCCCGTACGTGGTGACCGCATCACGCCAAATTACGGCGTCGTCGTGAGGACAGGCTTGGAATCGGTCCAGCAACCACTGCAAGGGCATCTGGTCGCTCCTCAGTCGTTCAGATGGAGGTAGTAACGGTCAGGCATCGGCTGAGATTCACGACGATTCGGCAGCGAGCAGTTGATCGGCATAGTCGCTGAGGGCCTCGACCGAACGAAACGGACTGCGTTTCATGCTCATGGCCTGCTCACTGGCCAGGATCACCTGAGCACCAAATTTTTCATTGAGTTGCGATTCAAAATTTGTGACAACGATCACCAAGCCGATGGAATTTAGTGGCGAGCCCGATCCCATCAGTGGTGTTTCATCCTCAACATGGATTTCCGTATTGGTTTCCCGGACGTGGTCGGCAATACAATCATTAAGCAGGGTTTTCAGATCGTCTCGGCGGCTCATGAGTTGTACTCCTCGGTCCAGGCGGCTTGGACATTCGGCCCGCCGAGCAACCGGCGTTGACCGATGCAGGCTATCCATGTTCCCGGCACTGATATTATCCGATAGTTTCAAGGGATCGCAAGTTTGCCCGGCTTCTCACGACGAAGCTCCACAGATTATTGATCGGAGCCGAAATTTTGGAAAGTGCATGTTTGCCGGAGAGGAGACGTTGTTTTGTGTTGAACCGGGGCGAAAAGAGACACGTAACAGTTGCGTAGCTTACGCACTGCACATCTGCACGACCCGGATAACCGGTGACATGATGACAACCGGTAGTGTTATTCGCCTGCGTCACCGCGGGGGTTGCTGTTGGGCGGTCGGAGCGGGCCGCAGGAAACTCCGGGCCTCTGGATTCGCATGGTACCGCTTGTAGTGATTCTTCCAGGCCGGAACCAACGAGGTAGGACACAAATTGCCGTGAAGCGTTTTGTCGAGGAAGCCCTTTTTACATCGGCTCGGTATACTGAGCTTTGTCCCGCAACCAGGAACGGCCACCCGATCTGCTGACTCTTTCGTCAGGTGGGGAAGGGGGGGGTGAAAATGTGGGATAAATGCCGATCGGTAAATGGGTTATCGCAAAGTTTTTTGAGATGAGTTGGTTTTCAAATAGTACTCTATCAATGCCTACTTGCCGGATCGCGGCTGGACGAAGGGGACCTCGTTCGAGGGGAGAAGATGTTGATGGAACGAGAACTACCGCCAGCAGGCCTGTCGGGGCCTGCGGGCGCGTGCGCCCAAGTGAAGGCGACATGCATTGCCACCATGGGTATTCGTTGAGTGGCGCTGCTGACCTGTTTTGTGAAGGAGTAACTTCCAGACGTGTGTGGAATTTGTGGACTAGCTTACCGTGATCCACGGCGGCAACCGGTGGTTGGGACCCTGCGGCGCATGGCGGACACGATTCGTCATCGGGGCCCCGATGACGAAGGCATCGAGGTGCTGGGGCAGGTCGGATTGGCCCACCGGCGGCTGTCCATCATCGATTTGTCCGAGGCCGGCCACCAGCCGATGTGCAACGAAGACGGTACGGTTTGGATTGCCTACAACGGGGAAGTTTACAATTTCTCGGATTTGCGGAAGCAACTGGTCGGCAAACACGACTTTCGCTCACAGACCGACACCGAGGTCCTGTTGCATCTTTATGAAGAACGTGGCCCCGAGATGGTCGACCTGTTGGACGGGATGTTTGCCTTGGCAATCTACGATGAGCGTCAACGGAAACTGTTCCTGGCGCGTGACCCCTTTGGCATCAAACCGCTGTTTTACAGTTTCGACGAAAACCGTTTCGTCTTCGGCTCGGAGATAAAACCGTTGCTGGCCTCGGGCGAAGTGTCGAGAGAGATCGACCGGCGGGCGTTGAACGAATTTTTCAATTTTATCTGGATCCCGGGGCCACGCTCTATTTTTCAGCGGGTCCGCAAACTTCCCCCCGCCCATTTCATGTTGCTCGACCTGGAAAGCTGGGACCTGCAGATTCAACGTTACTGGCAACCTCAGTACCGGCCCGAGGAGGGGAAGACCGCCCGGATGTGGTCGGAAGAGATTGAACAACAGTTGGCTGCGTCGGTGGAATCACAGCTTGTGTCAGACGTTCCTTTAGGAACATTTCTCAGTGGTGGCATCGACTCGACGTTGGTCACGCATTACGCGTCTCACGCATTGTCATCCCGGTTGAAAACATTCACCATCGATTTTAAGGAGCAGGAGCAGTCGGAAGGCGAAAGTGCCCGCCAGGTAACGGAAAAGTTGGGGACAGACGCCGTTTTCCGGACGCTCCAGCAGGACTCACTGGCCGCCCTGGTCCCCATGGCCGAATTCTTTGACGAACCGTTCGCGGATGCTTCTCTGTTGCCTACCAGTCGAGTCAGTCGCGAAGCCCGGCGGGAAGTCACGGTGATCCTGTCAGGCGACGGCGGAGACGAACTGTTCACGGGCTACCCGCATCATGCCAGAGCGGCCTGGATGCAAAAACTGGATCGCCTACCATCTTCTTTTTCCCGGTTGGGTTTTGGTTTGCTGGCCCGGATTGCTCCGGCCAACCTGCGGGTGCATCCGTGGGCCCATCGATTTTCCATGCTTCCGACTCAGCGGCGAATGAGCCTGTTACGGCTTCCCGGGCAATCACTGCGGCAGGGCGTTCTGGCGACGGAGTGGCAGGAGCCGCTGGAGGCGCAGTTCCGGGTGATTGAAGACTATCTGGGTGAACTGCAGGGTCTGCCGCCGATCACCCAGGTCCAGTTCTACGACCTGCTCATGTACCTTCCCAATGACATGCTGGTGAAAGTGGACCGGGCCAGTATGGCCTGTAGCCTGGAGACACGAGTTCCCTTTCTCAGTCGATCGTTGGCTGATCTGGCGTTTCGTATTCCGGAAGAGATACGCTTTCATCCCGAGGTGCAAAAACCGCTGCTGAGGCGTTTAGTGGCCCGGCACTTTGACCGGCAACTGGCGTATCGAAAGAAGCAGGGATTCGCGATTCCGATGAAGCAGTGGATGACAGAAGCGGCAAGCGATGATACAGAACAACGGATTCTTGAGGGACCAACGGTACGCGACGGGTGTTTGGATGCCACGGGTGTGAAACGTCTTTTTGCAGCCGTGCGAAGTGGAGGTGGAAAAATCTACGTCGACCGCACCGACGAACTGTTTGCTCTGCTTTGTTTTGACAGTTGGTGGAAACGCTACATGCTCTGAAGGCGGACGAAAGTATTTGGCAGGTTGAACAGGAACCGTTGCGTGCGAACTTATTAGCGGGGAGCCTCATCCGGAGTAGAAGAAGTCAATTTCTGCTTGTTGTGATGCACAGGTCCCGGTAGGGCGTCTTCTATCATGTCGATTCTCATGTCGCTTGCGATCTCAACCGGTCATTTGTTCCTCGTCGCTGGCGTGGGAACGTTGCTGGTTCGCCGTTGCCCGCTGACCGATTGGATGCGTCTACCTGCCGCTTTCATTGCGGGGACGGTCGTTTTCGGGTTCACCGGGTTCGGGCTGGCGCATCTGGGCCTGGTGAGGTCCGCACCCTTGCTCGCGGTCTGTGGTGTAGCACTGCTGGCAACGCTCATTTCAGTGCGAGAGCTGCTCCAGTCGATCAGGTGTTGGACGACGTTCCTGGTAGCGCAGGTCCTTCAACGGGACCGCTGGTCGCTGGCCTTTCTTCTGGCGATGGGTGTCATCCTGGCCTGGCTCTACCTGCTTGCGGGCACGCCGCCCCGTCATGCGGATTCGATGCGTTACCACCTGGCCCAATTGTCTGAGATCGTTCGCTGTGAGCGTTTCAACTACCATCCCTACTACTGCTACAACTTTCCGTTGCATTTCAGCATGACCTACCTGTCGGCGTATGTGTTCGGGGCAGGAACGGCAATCAAGTTTGTCGTGCTGGCGCACTTTCTCGCTGCTACTGCCATGACCTTGCGGCTGGCCCATCTGCTCGGAGTCCGCTTGCTGCGGTTACTCACATTTTTGATGTTGATGACTCCCATTTGCTATCACGAGGCCACGATCGTTAAGGATGATTGGCCGTTGATCTGTTTTGTGGTGACGGGACTTGCGTTTCTCTGTGTGCGCCCCGGGGTACAGAATGTCTGCCAGGTCTGCTTCTCCTTTGTGGCACTCGGTATTGCCATGGGGACCAAGTACCATGCAATTCTTTTCCTGCCCTGGTTCTGCTGGTTGGGATGGGATTATCTGGCGGACATGCTTCCTCGCAAGCGAGCCGTCCTGTGTTTGTTGTTTTCCGTCAGCCTGATGGCAGTGATCGCCGGTCCGTCGTACCTGCGAAACTTTATCTTCACGGGGACGCCAACGTGGCCGCTGAAGCAGGGATTGTTCTCACCAGAAGAGGATTACACTTTTCGTGTCATGGAACGCTACTCCACGACTTTTTCCGGGACGCGCTCAGTGGAAACAGCCGTGCAGGCAATTCGAGGTGTCATCCGCGATGCAACCATGCCTGTTTCGCTCTGGGTGCTGGCTTTTGCCGGTGCGATGGTTGTGAAAACAAAACTTCGCATCGGTTTCGGGTTTTTGTCGTACTTCTCGCTGTGGTGGATCCTGCAGCCGTCATTGTTCTGGCGATTTTCTATCTTCCTTCTGCCGGTCGGGCTGGTCGCAGCGGTCCTGGTGTACGAAGCGGTTCCAGCCAGGCGATTCGGCCCGCTGCGTCGGATTTGCGAGATGCTCTTTGCAGTTTCGTTGATCTTTGGCAGCGCGATGGCGGTGTGGTACTCCAGCGGTCTGCTGACATACTACGTTCATCAGGATCAGGACAAGTACCACTGGGCGACCTGGTACTATCCGGAATACGACTGGATCAATGAAAACCTGCCTCGTGATGCCAGGTTGTTGGTGATCGCCCAAACTGGCCAAACGTACTACTTGGACCGAGATTATGTCAGGGCGGATCCTCTTCTATCGGGAATGATTGACTGGGAATCGCTGCGGGGTCCGGCCCACCTCGGCCAGCGACTGAGAGAGATGAAGGTGGATTACGTCTTCTATGATGAGTACGACTGGTCGACAGCAGTGGGTGGCCGGGCCATGATGTGCCTGATGAATGAGTTCATCGGTTCCGAAAACGTAGAGACCGTCTGGCGCCGGCCCACACAGATCGTCCATTCCCGCATCCGCAGAAAGTCCGTGAACACGTCGGTGGTCTTGTTACGTCTGGTCGACAACGCCCAGACGGGGCCGGAATCAGAATCACGAAACGGTAAGAAGCAGGACGAAGAGTTGCTGATTCCGTGATTGGCTTTGCTTGTAGTCTCGGCTCCCCGGGATTACTGTAGTACGGGAGTGGTGATTCTGGCTTAAAATGAAATGCAGCGTGTTTGGTGAACTGGTTGCCAAGGGTGGAAAAGCAGAAGAAAGCCTTGCGGATGTTGCTCCGATTGTGCCCCATTCTCATTCTCTTGTTCATCGCGACGCGTGCTGCCGATGCCGTAGAACGGGTGCTGTCTCCCTGGTCCCCGCTGCAACACGTGGCGCCCGGGAAAATTTCCTGTTGGAACCGGGTTTACGACGTCAGTCGAGGTCCACTTCCCGACATTGAGAGCGGTGGTGAGCAGTTGTTTACCAGGAGGCCTGCTGTGCTGGTCAAAGTGGCCGGCCGGGAAACTGCATTGGTCGCGGCCAATGAACTGGTGACTTTGGGGCTGACGAGTTCCAGGCAGCGAGGCACTGTCGAATTGCCTGGCGGGGGTTTTGCCGTCTGGGATACGGAACTTCACTATGACGGCTGGTTTCAGGTTGACTTCAGTCTGAATCCGCAACAGCGGCCCCTGCAGATTGAAAGTCTGCGCGTCGTTTTGCCTGTGAAGTCAGAGCATGCGAATCAACTTTGTGCTCCGGAATGGAAGGTGTGGAACGGGAA
>PBTE01000118.1 GCA_002726515.1 Planctomycetaceae bacterium
ACCGGCGCTGTGACCCTGCTCCACAAGTTCCCGGCTTAATCCGGCTACAAGCGTCACCTTGTCTGCACCCTGGCTGGCACCCAGCAGGACCGCCACCGGACTGACTCTTTTTCGCAATTGGTCAATCAGTTGTCGCATTACGTTCGGATTTGCACCCCGCGCCTCAGCCACAACAATTTGCACCCCCCCAATTTCGGTCGCCTCAGACAAAAGGTCATCGGCAGTAATTGGCCCCATTTTTTCTTGTTCTGCCTGTTGCTGTTCCAACTTACCAACTTCCGCCTGCAAAGCTTCAATCCGTTGAGGAACGTCAAACAGGGCCACATTCAAGATCCGCGCCGCCTCCTGCAAGGCTGCTTTCTTCTCGACAAGTGTCATCTCCCGCTTGCCGGATTCACGAGGCGTTTCCTGAACCACGGGCGTTTTACCGCTACCAGAAAGCTGCTTCTTAAGATCGCGGATCCGACCAGATAGAGCTTTTGCGGCAACTGGAACCACCGCCAAATCGGTGCCCAGTAAGTCGGCTGCCGACTCCAATGAGGTTTTCAGTTGTTGAACGTGTTGCCGTGCCTTTTCGCCGGTGTATGCCAGAATCCTACGTGTTCCTGCCGAAACTCCTTCTTCACTGATAATTTCAAGAATTCCTACATCACTTGTATTGTCCAAATGTGTTCCACCACAAAGTTCCCTACTGAAATCTCCCATGGAAACCATGCGAACCGGATCAGGATATTTTTCACCAAATAACATCATGGCACCCTGGCTTCGTGCCTCGGGAAGTGGCAGAATTTGAGCCGCAATGGGTTCAGCCTCTGTGATCTTCTGATGCGAGTCCATCTCGATCTTACGTAACGTGTCTACCGGTACGGGTGTCATATTCGTGAAATCGAAACGCAGCCAGTCATCGTCAACTTTCGAACCCTGCTGTTGCGCGTGGGAACCCAGATGTTCCTGCAAGGAGTGATGCAAAATGTGAGTGGCAGAATGGGCTCGACGGATTCCTTGCCGCCGTGCGACGTCTACTCGCGCTGTCACTCGATCACCTGTGCGCATCTGCCCCTCTACCAGTTGGCCCATGTGTAGAATGAGATCACCATCTTTTTGTGTATCGGTCACAACGAAACGAAAATGGTCGCCAATGATTTCACCGGAATCTCCGACTTGGCCGCCACTTTCACCGTAAAACGGCGTGCAATCCAAAACGGTGATCACTTCAGTCTCCTGGTCCGTATCCTGCAGATGATCACAGGGGTGATTTCCTGCGACGATGAATTTCAATTCCGCTTCCGATTCGGTCCTTTCATAACCCACGAAATCCACGTGATAAAACGCTTTTTTGATCGCATCGATCGGATTGCCTGACTCACCCATCACCACGTGGGCAACTGTGCCGGTCCTTTCGCGATGTTCGTCCATCGCTCGCTGATAACCCTCCCAGTCAAAAGCAAGATTACTCTCCGCCGCCAAAGCTTCAAAGACTTCCGGTGGAAAACCGTAAGTCTGATATAAATCGGCAGCTGCGGCACCATCGACAGTCGTCCGGCCTTGGGACTTCATCTCCGTAAATACTTTCTCAATTCGCACTAAGCCGGCATCGATCGTATCAAAAAAGTTCGCCTCTTCATTCTTGATAACACCCACCACTCGTTCTGTAGTCTCAGCCAGGTCTGGATAAGGCACCGTCATCTGCTCTACAACCGCAGGTACGATTTGATGCAAAAAAGGTTGGTCCAAACCCATCTGATGTCCATCCAATACGGCACGCCGGAGCAGTCGTCGAATGACGTATTTTTCCTTTTGTGCGCCGGGATACACATTTTCATGAATCGCCATGGTGCACGCTCGCAAATGATCGGTAATGCGGCGCAAACGGCGCCCATTTTCGGACCGGTAGACATATTCGACACCGCAGACGTCCGAAACGGCCTCAAGAATCGGTCGTAAAATATCAATGTGATAGTTCGTTTCCACACCTTGCAAACAGGCAGCAGCCCGCTCCAGACCCATCCCCGTATCAATGTTCTTGCTGGGTAAGGCCCGCAAATTATCTGGCGGCTCACCCACACGATTGAACTGCGTGAAAACCAAGTTCCAGATCTCTACCTCTTCGCCAAAATTATCCAGGTAAAAAATTTCACTGCAGGGACCACATACACCGTCGGGGCCCTCACTGGGAGCACCAGCCGGCCAGAAATTGTCTTTCTCACCCATTCGCTCAATCACGTTCGCTTTCAGCCCAACATCATTCCCCCAAATTTCAGCGGCTTCGTCGTCGTCAAGATAAACCGATACAGTCAGCCGATCCGGATCGAGTCCCAACCATTTTTTTTCAGTCAAAAATTCCCAGGCCCAGCTAATGGAATCTCGCTTGAAATAATCGCCGAAGCTGAAGTTTCCTAACATCTCAAAAAACGTGTGGTGGTAAGCAGTGCGACCAACATTTTCAATATCCCCGGTACGCAAGCATTTCTGGGAAGTTGCCGCACGGGTGAAATCGAGCTTCACCTTCCCCAGAAAATGATCTTTGAATTGGTTCATCCCGGCCGGGGTGAACAATACCGACGGATCCCAGGTGGGGACCAGGACATCACTCGGACAGCGTGTGTGCCCCTTGGACTCAAAAAATTCCAGGAATTTCTCTCTCAATTCGTTGGTGTTCATGGTGCTCGGCTATGGGTTGATGATACGCTTGGCAGATTCGCCTTCTCGGTAGTTAACAAATCGAATTTCCGCAGGACCCAGCTGTCTCGCAACAGCCTGATGAAAAAACGCGGAGTACCCCGCAATTCACCACCACAAGAGCTAAGGCAAAACCGGCGTGGGCCGTGTGCGTCCCAAAATCGTGCCATAGCGACCGGTAAACCGGCCGGATTCGTGTCGAAATCTTAAGACGCCAATCATGGGCGATAATTTGACATATTAGCAGCAAATAGACCAGCCCGACGCTGTAGATAGAGAAAAGGTTCTCTTGTAAAGTTTGCTGCAAATCTGGTGCAGGGTGGCGCAACAGCGCTGACCAGCAAGGTGTGCCTCGTAGATAACCACTCGATCGACAAGCAGGTCGTTTTCGTTTGGCTGTTGCAGACTCCGCGGGTTTGCAACTGCAGTTCAACCTGGCTGCTGTAACTCCGATGATTCGGGACATCACCTGGACTCGTCTTCATTGGGACCGTTTCGAAAAGGCTTCGCCACCGGGCTGAACGTGGCTTTGAAGAAATCGTGATTACTGATCATCCATTGGGAAAGAACGAAAAATATTTACGAGCTGAATCTCAACAGCCGTTCTCCCCTCCCCGGGAAAACGGCTTCCCTCGACTGCCCGGCCCAACCTAATTTCCCCTGCACACCAATGCAAAAATCCTCGGAAACAGCCGAGGATTTTGCCAGCAAAACCTAAATTTATTCGCTGTGATTGATTTACTCTACTGCTTGTACATCAGCAGTTTGTTCGACTTGACCGATACCAAGGGCAGCTAAAATCTTGCCATGTAGTTGCTTGGCGATATCCTGATTCTCCAGCAGGAATGTACGGGATTTTTCTTTGCCTTGCCCCAAATGAGTTTCACCGAATCGGAACCAGGATCCACTCCGGGTAACGACCTTGTGTTCAACACCCAGGTCCAAAATATCTCCTTCATAACTGATCCCTGCAGTATGCATCATGTCGAATTCTGCAACGCGAAACGGGGGCGCTACTTTGTTTTTGACGACCTTCGCTCGCACACGCTGCCCCACGACCTCGTCACCATCCTTTAACTGCCCAATTCTCCGGACGTCAATTCGGCAGGAGCTGTAAAACTTCAGAGCACGGCCCCCCGGTGTCGTCTCTGGACTGCCGAACATGACGCCAATCTTTTCACGAATCTGATTAATGAAGATGACTAAAGTGTTTGTTTTGGCTATCGCACCAGTCAGCTTACGCATCGACTGGCTCATCAACCGCGCCTGCAAACCGACATGCGCATCTCCAATCTCACCTTCTAATTCAGCTTTGGGAACCAAAGCAGCTACTGAATCAATTACAATAATATTGACGGCGTTGGACTTGATCAGCATTTCTGTGATCTGCATTGCTTCTTCACCGGAACTGGGCTGGCTCACCAAGAGTGACTCCAAGTCGACACCCAATTTCTTGGCCCAACTGGGATCCAGAGCATGCTCAGCATCGATGAAAGCGGCAATCCCCCCCCCCTGCTGACTTTGAGCCACGACATGCAGTGAAAGAGTTGTTTTACCGCTGGATTCCGGACCGTAGATTTCGACAATGCGTCCCTGAGGAACCCCCTGGCCGCCCAAGGCCAAATCCAAAGACAGGCTGCCAGTCGAAATCCCCTTGATGTTCTTTCCGCATTCGGCGCCCAGGGCCATGATTGCCCCCTCACCAAACTGCTTCTCGATTTGCTGCAATGTCGCCACAAGGTGCCCATTGTCTCCAGTCTTAGAAACAGCGTTGCGAGCGGCACCTTTCGAAGAGGCAGTTGCTTTTGCGGACGTCTTCGTAGCGCTCGTGGATGAAGCTTTCTTGGCCATGCGATTGTTCGTCTTGTGAGTTGCGACCATCAAAATATTCCTTTATGTGAGAGAACTCGTAAGCTTGCAAGCCAGGGACGAGATTTCGTATCTCGATAGTGAACACTTGAATACTATATCGGTTCGCCAACGTGCTCACAAGTGCTTGTTCCTTTCATTTTTCGCGACCCCTGGGACACCTCTGGTCCTCCTTGACAATTTTTTTTTTAAAAACCACGAACTGGACGATATTTTGGAAATCCTAGGCAACCTGAGAAGACCTGCACGGCGACCGGAGGCTCCAAGTATACCCAGTCAGGCTACAAAACCAGTGCCACGGCTACCATCCAGAACTGCGTTCGAACTCACGTCCAATAGCCTATGACTCATCCGAGACCAAGATGGAAAGAAACGATGAACGATTCGTTCAACCGTGTTCTTGACTCGAAAACGGCACCAACTCGACCCAATGACACGTACATCCATCAGTTCGAGTCTTTCGGGCAGCGGTGTTCAAGCTCAAAAAACCAGTGGATCTCACAGCCCGAACGCCTCCTATGCCCAGCTGTTCCTGCTAGAATAACTGTTACGATTTTGCCCCCAGGATTTTTCGGGAACACGGGATGAGAAATCGATTGATGACAATCGCTGGTTTGACTGTTTTGAGTTGCCTCGGCGGAATGTCGCCCTTGGTTGCCGGCACGGTCAATTTCCAACGAGACATTTTTCCGATTCTCTCGCGTCATTGCAGCGGGTGTCACGGTGAGGCTGAACAAGAGTCCGGGCTTCGACTCGACGGGGGGCGCTGGGCTCACCGGGGTGGTGACCGGGGCTCTGCTGTTGTACCCGGCAAAAGCACAGAGAGCCTGCTCTACCGGGCGATCACGGGTCAAGGGGATACCCCCACCATGCCCCCCGAAGACCCTCAACTTTCCTCTGATCAAATCCTCCTCATTCAACGCTGGATCGACGACGGTGCCCATTTTCCAGCCGACGAGCCGGAGATTTCAGTACGTGTTGAAAGTGATCACTGGGCCTTTCAACCCATTCGCCGGCCACCGGTACCGACCGTTGGCCAGACGGAGTGGGTTCGTAATCCTGTCGACGCCTTCATTCTGGCTCGACTGGAATCCGAAGGGCTGGTTCCTTCGCCAGAAGCCGACCGAACAACCCTGATTCGAAGGCTGAGCCTGGATCTGCGCGGTACGCTGCCAACCATTGGCGAACTCGATCGTTACCTGGGCGATCAGCGTCCCGGCGCTTATGAACGCCTCGTTGAACGGATGTTCGCCTCACCCCGTTATGGCGAACGCTGGGGACGACACTGGCTGGATGCAGCCCGGTACGCGGATTCCAACGGCTTTACCAATGACGGCGAACGCTCCATCTGGAAATACCGGGACTGGGTTATCAAAGCCTGGAACCGGGACCTGCCATTCGATCGTTTTACCGCGGAGCAGTTAGCTGGTGATTTGCTGGCTGACGCCACGACTGAACAAATTATTGCTACCGGTTTCCATCGTAATACCCTGATCAACGAGGAGGGCGGGACCGATGACGAGCAATTTCGAGTCGAGTCAATCGTCGATCGCGTTAACACAACCGGGGCAGTTTTTCTCGGGCTGACCATTGGCTGCGCACAGTGCCATGAACACAAGTACGATCCGATCACGCAACGGGAATTCTACGAATTGTACGCACTTTTCAATAATTGTGACGAGCCGACACTCCCGATACCCACATCCCAACAAGCTACATCCTTGCAAAACCTGGATGTCGATACTCAGGATCTCGAGGAAACGCTGGCCAGCGAAGATGCGCAATTCATGCGAGGGTTCGCTGCCTGGGAAAAAACCATGTCCGGGCGGCCGTTGCCCACGTGGACGACTCTGAACCCGACGCAAATGAAGGCCGAACAGGGGACCGTGCTGGCCCTGCTTGATGACCAGTCAATCTTCGTCGATTCCAATCCCTCGTCCCAGGACACGTATACAATCACTGCTGATGTGAACATGGAACGTATCACGGGGGTCCGGTTGGAAGCACTGACACATCCCGAATTGCCCGAAATGGGACCGGGACTTGCAAACAATGGAAATTTTGTTCTCAGCGAATTCGAACTGCTGGTGACACCTCAAGATTCAGCATCCCGCTCAAAGCACGAGCCCCAAGTTCGAGCTTTCACCAAAGCGACAGCCGATCACTCGGGTGCAGACTATGATGTACAAAACTCGATTGACGGTGACCAGTCGACAGGCTGGTCTATTGCCGTTGAAGAGGGCAACTTGAACGTTGGCCGCGAAGCAGTTTTCGTCATTGCCGAGCCGATCGGGCATCAGACCGGTTCGGAGTTGGTCATCAAATTACACCAGAACCATTCCACGGCCGACTACCTACTCGGACGGTTCCGCCTTTCCGTCACTTCCGCTCCGCCTGACACGTTAGAGCTCCCTCCCAACATTCGCACGATTCTAGCCACGGCTGCCCAAGAGCGTTCTTCCGACCAACAACAACTTCTGACAACCACCTACCTGGCCACCAGCCATAAACACCGTTCATTGACAAAAAAACTGGCGGAACGCAGGACCGAACGAGAACGACTGATGAAATCCATTCCCACGACAATGGTTTTGCGCAGGCGACAAGAGCCTCGCCAGACGCACATCCATATTCGTGGAGACTTTCTGAGAAAAGGAGCATCGGTTCAATGTGGTGTGCCAGCCGTACTACCCGAGTTACCAGTTTCCGATGCAGCAGCAACACGGCTCGATCTGGCCCGTTGGCTCGTTGATCCTGCCAACCCGCTGACGTCCCGGGTGACTGTGAACCGTTTCTGGCAGCGTCTGTTCGGCAGAGGGTTGGTAGAGACGGAAAACGACTTTGGAACTCAAGGAACACCTCCCACACATGCGGAGCTTCTTGATTGGTTGGCTGACGAGTTTGTCCGGCTCGATTGGAGCATGAAATCGCTGCAGAGAGTGCTGGTAACTTCTGCCGCGTATCGCCAGTCTTCTGCAGTTCGCGGCGAACTTCTACAACGGGATGCCGGAAACCGCCTGCTGGCGAGGCAAGTCCGACTACGGGTGGAAGCGGAGACAGTACGCGACATTTGCCTGTCGGCCAGTGGCCTGCTCTCGTCAAAAATGTATGGTCCCGGCGTTTATCCACCGCAACCCCAAGGCATCTACTCCTTCACACAACGCAAAAAGTCCTGGCCGGAAAGTCCCGGTGAAAACCGCTATCGCCGCGGGATGTACACCTTCTTCTGGCGTTCCAGCCCCTACCCTTTCCTGCCGACGTTCGATGCACCCGACGCAAACACGACCTGCACCCGCCGAACACGCTCTAATACACCGCTGCAGGCCCTGACGCTGGCGAACGACACTGTGTTTTTTGATATGGCACAAGAGCTGGCGTTACGGGTACTGACAGAAGGTCCGCCCGAGCTGCAATCCCGCATCCGATTTGTTTTCCGCCTCTGCCTTTCACGCCCGGCCCAGGATTCTGAACTCGAACATCTGCTTCGTTTCTTCACACATCAACATGAACATTTTCAATCCAACCCGGAAATGGCGCAAGCCGTTGTCCCGGTGAATTGTCCACCTCACATTCCCCATACTGACGCAGCCGCATGGACTGCGGTGGCGCGCGTCATGCTGAACCTGGACGAATTTATCAGCCGGGAATGAAAATAAACCTCCAACGAGAATCCAATGAGCCGACAATCTCCGTTCTGCGACCGTGACCAGAAGAGTTCAATCCGTCACCTGAAGTTGGCGACCCGTCGACACTTCTTCGCCGATTGCCAACTGGGGATTGGTGCGTTGGCACTGGCCTCGCTCATGGGCCGCAACCGGTTATCCGCTTCACAATTAAAACAGGCGACCAAGCCGCACTTCAAAGCGCGGGCAAAGAATGTGATCTTTCTGTTCATGGCGGGTGGTCCCAGCCAGTTGGAGTTGTTTGACCACAAACCCAAGTTGAAGGAACTGCATGGACAGGTCATTCCCCCGTCTTACGTAAAGAACAAACGATTTGCATTCCTCAAACAGGATGCCAAGCTGCTGGGTTCAGCACGTAAGTTTCAACGACACGGTGCGTCTGGTGCCGAGATTTCGCAGTTGCTGCCCAACATTTCTGCCATCTGTGATGACATTTCGATCGTGCGCAGTATGAAAACGGAGGTGTTCAATCACGGACCGGCCAAGTTGTTCACAAACACTGGTTCACCCCAATTCGGTCGTCCCAGCATGGGTGCCTGGGTGACGTACGGAATTGGCAGTGAGTCGAATGATCTGCCCGGTTTCGTAGTGCTGCAGTCCGGTCCGCGGGGTCCACGCGGAGGCACACCCCTGTGGGGAAGCGGTTTCTTACCGACAACGTACCAAGGTGTTCCGTTATTGAACGGGGCCGACCCGATCCTGAACTTGTCCAGTCCCCAAGGATTCAACGGCGATCGCCAGAAAGATTTTGTACAGACCGTCACCGATCTCAACAAGCTCCGGCTGCAGGAAGTGGGTGATCCTGAAATTGCGACGCGAATTTCAGCATACGAAATGGCCTACCGCATGCAATCCAGCGCGCCCAACCTGATCAATCTCTCCAGGGAAACTCAGCAAACGCTCAGGATGTACGACGTCGATCCAGCCGTTCCGTCTTTCGCCCGTAACTGCCTGTTAGCTCGCCGACTTGTGGAAAGGGGGACTCGCTTCGTGCAGCTTTATCACACCGACTGGGACCATCACGGCGGCAGCAATTCCAACCTCGGGAAGTCGTTGGAGGATCGCTGTCGAGAGGTAGACCGTCCGGCAGCAGCCTTGGTCAGCGACTTGAAACGTCGTGGGCTCCTGGATTCCACGTTGGTCGTCTGGAGTGGCGAATTCGGCCGCACGCCCCAAGGCGAACCACGAGAGAGTTCCGGCCGGGATCACCACATCGAAGCGTATTCGATGTGGATGGCCGGCGGTGGCATAAAAGCAGGCCAAGCGATCGGTAAAACTGATGATCTGGGATACTATTCCATCGAGGATTCCGTTCATGTTCACGATCTACAGGCCACCGTGTTACATCTCTTAGGCCTGGATCACCTCCGACTCACCTACTTCAGCCAGGGGAGAGATTTTCGACTGACCGACGTGGCAGGCAACGTGGTCCACAAACTGCTAAGCTGACTGCAACAATTTCCTCCCTGCAGGTTCGGCTGGAGAACGCTTTCTACCCGTCGCCCACGACGGTCCAGTTCCTCGACCATGGCCCTGGACGCTCGTGGAATCTAGCGTAAGATCGCCGGGATCCCGGTTCGACACGGTGAAGTCCATTTTTGTTGGAGTCGAAGAAATATGGAGATGCACGATTCTTTTTTGCGGTATTCCTTCTTCCTGACAGGCTTGCTAGTCACCCTGCCCGGATGCCTTCCCTCTACTGACGCCGGACCTTCCCCCGTCGGCGCAGACATTTTTCATCCGACAGAACCCACCGAAACCGTAATAGCCTCCAAGCGGGTTGCCCCGGAAACAATCGCTGTGGACCGGTCTGCAGTGTGGCCCAACTGGATGGGTCCGAATCATAGCGGAGTTTCTCAGGAGATGGACTGGGCGGCAGACTGGCCACCCGAAGGGTTGTCTGTCGTGTGGGAGAAAGAGATCGGGATTGGTTTCAGTTCGGTCTCCATTGCTGATGGGCAACTGTTTACGATGGGACACGTTCAGGGCCGGGAATTCGTTTATTGTCTTGATATCTCCAACGGAGAAATCATCTGGCAGCACTCGTATCCCTGTCAACTCGTCGATGTGCTGCACGAAGGAGGCCCGGCAGCAACCCCCACCATCGATGGCGATTACGTCTACACGCTGGGTCGCGAGGGACAATTGTTCTGCTTCAGAACAGACAGCGGAGAGATGGTGTGGGAAAAATTTCTACAAGAGGACCTGAACGTTCCGCTGCCCGAGTGGGGATTTGCAAGTTCTGTTTTCATTCTGGGGGATCAACTGATACTGCAAGGAGGCCGTGTAGTTTCGTACAACAAGCTGACGGGAAAGAGAAACTGGCAAACAACACCGCACGCGGCTGGGTACGGGTCGGCAATCAGTTTCGCACACAATGATCGGATCTTGCTGGCCACATTGGATTGTGCCGGTTTGCGCGTTACTCAATCGGACGGCGAAGAGATCGCTTTTGCAGCCTGGGAGTCACCCTACGGTACCAACTCGACAACCCCGATAATAAACGACGATACCATCTACGTCTCATCGGGTTACGACGTTGGCTGTGGTTTGTTCCATTTGCAGGGAAATTCCCTGGAACTTATTTACAGCAACCTTGAGATGCGCAATCATTTCAACAACAGTATCCTCTACAAGGGTTACCTGTATGGCTTCGATGGAAATTCAAATTGGGATCGCCGCGTGTCCCTTACCTGCATGCACTTCGAGACAGGAGAGGTCGCCTGGAAACAAGGTGGCCTGGGTTGCGGCTCGCTGATGGTCGCCGATGGCAAGTTGTTGATTCTTGCTGAAGACGGCAGCCTGGTCGTCGCCCAGGCAACGCCGGATGGATACAAGGAACAGGCCAGGTCCGTTTTTCTCGAAGGTCGTTGCTGGACAGTTCCCGTCTTGCTGGACCAACGCATTTATGGGCGCAACGCTGCCGGAAAGCTGGTCTGCGCGGAGTGTGAGCCATAGTTTTCGCTCGGACTTGCAAAAAGTCCGGCCCCTCAAGCACGTCGCGGGCTTCGACCGAGGACTCATTTTAACTTCACACGACTGAGAGGTGTGTACTCGGGTCCCCGGGGTCCCAGTTCGCTGGCAAACACCACGACTTCCTCCACCAGGATCTGGCCTGCGTCAAACTCCGTGTGCTGATCGATCAGACGTCCCAGGTCCTGAATCCCGGATCCGCCACCACGAACTCTTCCCAGGGTGATGTGGGGTTGAAAACGACGACGCTCCGGCGGAAATCCCAGCTTCTGAAGTTCCTCGTCAACCGAAATTTGTAGTGTCTGAATCGCCTCAGACGGTTCGCGCAGACCAATCCAAATTGTACGGGGACGTTTCGAGTCAGGAAAAGCGCCAGCACCATGACAATTGATTTGAAATGGCTGCTTGCCGGCAGCTGCCCGTTGAACGGCGTTACAGACCGCGTTGATTTCCGTCGGGGGCACATCGCCCAGGAACTTCAATGTCAAATGGAGTTTTTCCGGAGCGACCCATTTGACTTGAGCCCGGGACCGGCACAACTTCGTGATTAGCTTTTCAGCAGGGCCATGAACCTCTTGCCCGGTTTCGATAGCCACAAATGTACGTAACTGAGTCATGAAAGTCTCGAGTGGATTTCAATCGGGCATCGCCAGACTTGTCTTGCAGACAAAGTGAAAGTGAAGGGCCTGGAATTCAGAGTTGGAAACAACTGAAACGAGGGAAGGCCGGAGTTCAAACGGCGGCGCCGGCATTTGGCACCAATCCGCTCCGTCGGGACAGCGGTGCCAGGAGGTTCACCCCTGCTTCGTTTGCTTCTTCTGAATCTTCGCCCAACTATCTCGCAACGTGACGGTACGGTTGAACACCGGGTGCTCTTCAGTCGAATCAGAATCGGTGCAGAAGTATCCTAAACGCTCGAATTGCCAACGGTCGCCGGCATTCGCCTCCGCCAAAGAGGGTTCCAGGCAACAGTCTTTCAAGACCTCAAGAGAATTCGGATTGAGATGGTCCGTCCACGCTTGGGCAGTTTCGACGTCGCCCGGATCCTCATTGATGAACAAGTGATCATACAATCGCACTTCCGCACGGTGGGCGTGTAGGGCAGAAACCCAATGAATCGTTCCCTTGACTTTACGCCCGTCCGGCGCCGAACCACCGCGAGTTTCCGGATCGTAAGTGCAGTGTATTTCAGTGACCTCTCCTGTTTCAGGATCCTTAGTCACGCTGGTACATGTGATAAAGTAGCCGTAACGCAAACGAACTTCGCGACCCGGCCCCAGTCGGAAAAATTTCTTGGGAGGATCCTCCCGAAAGTCATCCTGTTCAATATACAGTTCTCGAGAAAACGGAAGCCACCGAGTTCCCGCTGAGGGGTCCTCGGGATTGTTGACTGCTTCCAGTTCTTCGATTTGACCTTCCGGATAGTTATCAATGATCACGCGCAACGGCCGCAAGACCCCCATTACACGCGGGGCACGTCGGTTCAGATCCTCTCGAAGACACCCTTCAAGTACCGCCATGTCGGTCATGCCGTCGTACTTGGTGACTCCGATTCTGGAACAAAAACTACGAATCGATTCGGGGGTGTAACCGCGCCGTCGGAGTCCCGAAATTGTTGGCATGCGGGGGTCATCCCAGCCTTGAACCAGATCATCCTGCACCAGTTGCAAGAGTTTGCGTTTGCTCATCACGGTATAGGTCAGATTTAAGCGGGCAAATTCTATCTGTTGCGGAGCATAAATTTCCAGTTCCTGGAGAAACCAGTCGTAAAGTGGCCGATGATTTTCGAATTCCAGGGTGCAGATGGAATGGGTGATCCCCTCAATGGAATCTGACTGCCCATGCGTAAAATCATACATGGGATAAATACACCATGTGTCTCCCGTCCGATGATGACTCGCCCGTAAAATTCGGTACAGGACCGGATCACGCATGTTGACATTCGGGTGACTCATGTCGATCTTGGCCCGCAAAGTCCGGCTTCCATCAGGAAATTCTCCCTGTCGCATTCGCTCGAACAAATCCAGATTTTCTTCGGCAGGCCGATCGCAAAAAGGGCTGTCTCTTCCCGGCTCCGTCAAAGTTCCCCGATACTCTCGTGTCTGTTCGGATGTCAGATCACAAACGTACGCTTTTCCCTTTTTGATCAGGAACACCGCCCATCCATAAAGTTGCTCAAAGTAGTCCGATGCATAAAACAGCCGGTCACCCCAATCAAGACCCAACCAACGGATGTCCTGCTGAATGGACTGGACGTATTCCTCTTCTTCCTTCACGGGATTGGTGTCGTCAAACCGCAAATTACAAAGACCTCCAAACTCCTGCGCGATACCAAAATTCAAACAGATGGATTTAGCGTGTCCGATGTGCAGATAGCCGTTAGGCTCGGGCGGGAAGCGTGTGTGCACACGGCCTTCATAATTCCCACTGGTCAAATCTTTTTGAATGATGTCGCGAACGAAATCACGTCGAACTTCATCTG
>PBTE01000119.1 GCA_002726515.1 Planctomycetaceae bacterium
GGGTTGAGCACCTGAGCACGGTGAAAGAGGGCCAGGTACTTGCCAAGTTGCAGAACATCCAGATTGATGCGGAACTCGAAGCGCTTATCGGGCAGCGGGATGAAGTGAGAGCTGACAAAATGTCGATTGAACGGCGTCTCCTGCAGCCCCTGCGTCTGACCCAGGACGAAAGGAACCGTTTGAGCGGAGAACTTGATAGCATCGAGAAGAAACTGGATAGCTATGTTTTGCAAATTGCACTCTACAAGCAGAAGCAAGACGATCTCGTGGTAAAAAGTCCCATCGATGGGCTGATGATCAGTTGGAAACCCGAAGAGCGACTGAAGCGACGCTCGGTCAACATTGGCCAGGTTTTAATGACGGTTGTGGATCCGGATGGACCATGGGAGTTATTGTTGCGGATGCCGGAAAGCAGGATGGGGTATGTCCGTCGTCAATGGAACGATCTTGGGAAGGAAGATATTCTGAAAGCTTCCTATATCTTGGCGACCGATCCGGGAACCCACTACGAAGGTACAGTCGCCGAGATTCATGGTGCCGCCGACGTCGATCCGGAAGAGGGAAACACGGTATTGATACGGGTTGCCATTCAAAAAACTGACCTTCCCGAAGAGGGATTATTGCCGGGCACGACAGTGACAGCAAAGGTGTACTGTGGACGGAAGTGCATTGGGTTCGTCTGGTTACACGACCTGATTTCTTGGTTACAAACTAACATTCTCTTCTGGTTTTGAGCAAAGGAGACTCATTCGTGGTCGAGACAAAGACATTGATTGTGGCGCTCTTGGCTCTTGTGGCAAATTCTGAGCAGACGATCGAGCCGGGATCATCAGGCCTTGCCCGTATTGAGCGTGCGCTGGTGTCTCTTGACAAAGACATTGAGATCTCCTCACTTGCCCCGGGGAAGTTGACCATGGTCGAGGTGCGTGAAGGCGACCAGATTCGCAGTGGCGATCGAGTTGCCCAGGTTGATGACCGGGAGCCTCAATTGAAGAAGCGCGCTGCTGAGATCCAGTTGCTTGCTGCCCTCACTCAGGCTCGGGATGAAATTCCAGTCATCTATGCCCGGGCCAGCAGTGAGGTAGCGAAAGCGGAGTACCTGGAACACAAAGAAGCTACGGAAAAGGTGCCAGGAACCGTCGCAGACGCAACGATTCGACGTCTCAAATTGCAGGTGGAAGAGTCGAGGCTGCTGATCAAGAAAAACGAGATGGAGATGAAAGTGGCCCAGATGAATGCGGATGTCCATCAAGCTGACGTCGATTCGGCGGACGAGGAGATTCGCCTTCGCCGACTCTTGTCGGACGTTGATGGACTGGTGGTCGAAGTCTTTCGTGATAAGGGCGAGTGGGTGCAGGCCGGAGACGTTGTCATGCGTGTTGTGCGGATGGACCGTTTGCGAGTGGAGGGGTTTTTAAATTCGGCCAAATTTGATCCTTTTCAAATCGAAGGCAAGCCAGTCACCGTCCGTGTCAAATTGGCACTAGGCAGGCACGCGGAATTTTCTGGCCAGATCGTGTTCGTGAATCCGCTCATCCAAGCGAAAGGCAATTTTCTGGTGCGAGCCGAAGTCGAAAACAAGCAGGCCAACGGTTCCTGGGTGATGCGTCCCGGGATGGACGCCGAAATGGAAATTTCCCTTCGATAAGATGAAAAGTAACATGCCAACTTCCGAGAAAGAAAGTTTGCCCATCCGCGGTAACTTCCATCTCGCCAGTCTCTCACGGACGGCCATTGAATCAATCGCTGACTTTTCTGATTCCAACTGCAATCTCGGTTGGAAAGAATCGCGTTGCACCTCCCGTTCCCGTCCTTCGACAGTCTGATGGCTACTCTCTCCGAAAGTATGGTTTCCAGTTCGAGTCGCAGAATGCGACTGCGCACGCGGGCCGACTTAAAGGCGGAAAAACAGCGTTATCAAGGTCGAGTCTACTGGGTGGTGAAGGATCCTGTAGGACTGAATTACTTTCGGTTTCAGGAAGAAGAGTACGCCATTCTGAAGATGCTGGATGGCCAGTCGAGTCTCGATCAGGTCAAACGTCGCTTCGAACACCAGTTTCCTCCGCAGAAGATCACAGTCGAAGAACTGGATCGCCTGGTGGGAATGTTGCATCGCAGTAACCTGGTGATATCCGATGCCATAGGCCAAGGGCCCGCCTTGCAAAAACGGGGTGTAGAACGGAAACGGAAAGAATTCTTCGCGAAGTGGACGAACGTTTTGGCGATCCGTTTCAAAGGCATCGATCCCGATCGGATTCTGACCTGGATGTATCCCTCCTGCCGCTGGTTGTTTTCGCCAGTGACTGTTTGGATCAGTCTGTGTTTGATGATGACCGCACTGACTCTCGTTGTTGTGCAATGGGACGTGTTTCGAGGGAAATTACCCGGTTTCCACCAGTTTTTCGACAGTGAGAACTGGTTGTGGCTGGGGATTACTCTGAGTGTCACGAAAGTCATTCATGAGTTCGGACATGGACTGTCATGCAAGCATTTTGGCGGAGAATGCCACGAGATGGGCGTGATGTTTCTGGTACTGACTCCCTGTCTGTATTGCAATGTCTCAGATTCCTGGATGTTACCGAACAAATGGCATCGGGCGGCGATCGGGTTAGCCGGCATGTACATCGAGGTGGTCATTGCTTCGATTTGTACTTTAATCTGGTGGTTCACCGAACCAGGTTTGCTTCATTATTTATCTCTGAATGTCATGTTCATCAGTTCGGTCAGTACAATTCTTTTTAATGCCAACCCTCTACTCCGATACGACGGGTACTACATTCTTTCTGACATTGCTGAGATTCCCAACTTGAGGCAAAAAGCGACTGCCATCCTCAGCCGTAAATTGGGGCACTGGTGCCTGGGAATTGAACCTCCGCCGGATCCTTTTCTACCGGAACGTAACCAGGGTTTCTTTGCACTTTACACCGTTGCAGCATCTGTCTATCGCTGGGTGATCGTCTTCTCGATTCTCTGGTTTCTCAATCAGGTCTTTAAGCCTTATGGTTTGCAAATTGTCGGTCAACTCATTGCCCTGGCCTCGGTTTACAGCCTGGCAATCATGCCAATGTGGAAATTGTTTAAGTTCTTCCATACCCCGGGGAGGATTGAGAAAGTGAAAAAAGTACCTATGTATGCCACTCTGGCACTTTTGGCGGCCGTGGCAGGTGCGGTGTTGCTGATTCCGTTTCCGTTTCACGTCGTGGCCACATTCTCTTTGGAACCACATGCGGCCGAGTCGGTCTATGTCGAAATGCCCGGTAAACTAAAGAAAATTGCAGTCCAACACAAAGATTATGTTCAGAAGGGACAGCCGCTGATCGAGTTGGAGAACATTGAATTGGAACTGACAACGGTGCGTTTGCAAGGTCAGCTGGACCAACAGAATGCGATGCTGGATAATTTGTATTATCGAGCTATTTCGGACAGCAGCGCCCTGCTTGAGATTCCGTCCGCTGAAGAAACGTTGGCTACGATCCGGGGACAGTTGCAGAAACGAGAGCAAGAACTTGGAAAATTGAAACTGAATGCGCCAGCCGACGGAACAGTTCTACCAGCTCCTGAAATGAGGTCAAATGCGGAAGCGACGGAGCAACTTCCCACCTGGGAAGGGTCGCCCCTGGAGGAAAAGAATCTGAATGCGTTTCTCACCGATGACATCTTGGTCTGCCAGATCGGCGATCCCAGCGACCTGGAGGCGGTGATTGCAGTCGATCAAGCTGATATCTCGTTTATCTCCGTAGGACAGCGAGTAGAACTATTTCTCGACCAACTTCCGGGCCAGCGCTTTGTCAGCCGGATCGATCAGATTGCCAAGGATGACCTGGAAGTCAGTCCACGTGGCCTTTCGGGGAAAGCAGGAGGCGATTTGGCAACTAAAACGGATGCGGCTGGTCGGGAAAAACCCATGAGTACGACCTATCAGGCCAGTGCTCGTCTTCAAGATGAAGAAAGTGTGATCCTGATCGGCACACGTGGCACAGCAAAGATCGATGCCGGCAGTCAGACCGCGGCATCTCGTTTGTGGAGATATCTTGCTCGGACATTCAACTTCGAGTTGTAAATGGCCGGAAAGCGTGACTTCCGGGTGTTCTGGATCGTTTCAGAAAAACTAGGTTTACCGTCTAGTCGCTCCGTTTTCCGTTGCCACTTACGGACGAGTGACTCCATTGCCGCTGGTTTTCTCCAATCCGGGTAGGCCGTAAAACATCAGCTAGAACTGATAGGTATGACCCGGTTTGCCGATTTCGAGTTGCGCAAGGCCCAGCGATTTGAGTTCCTCCACGATTGTTTCGCGAAATCTTGATTTTAAGTGGATGGCAATCACCGATACGTCGCGGCCGATCTTGTCCACTTCCCCTGCAAAGTCGTGTGGTGTGAGGTGCATGGATTTGTCAGCCAGTTGTTGCAATGCATTTGGAAAACTGGCTTCCAGGAACACGGCTTTTAAGTTTTCCACGTTACGAATCCGGTCCCAAATGTTTTGTGTGGGGGCAGTGTCCGAAACGAAGGCGATCGCCGCCTGGTCATCTTCGATGAGAAAACCGAAACAGGGGATCACGTGATCCACAGAAACCGGCGTCAGGCGAACATTCCCGAGTTGTACCGACTGGCCGTCGGCCAGTGTCGAAAATTTTAAGAAGGGGCTTCCACCGTTGGGCATGTGTAACAAATCAGGCCAGAGCCGATTGTTGAATACATCGCACTGCAGGCAGTTCTGTAAATCTTCACTTGCGTGAACCGTTGGACAGTCGGAATGAGTGTCATAGACCGTGTCCAGAAACAACGGCAATGAAGCAATGTGATCGATGTGAGCGTGCGACAGAACCACATGTCGAATTTGCTTTTGGACATCGATCGACGACAGTAGCCCAATCGCTCCTGCATCAATCGAGATGAAGTCATCGATGATAAAGGACGACAGAAATTGAAGCGTCGAGTGCTTCCCGACGGACGAAGCTAAAAATTGGACCTTCACGCTGGATCTCTTGGATGATTGAATGAGCCTGTTCGTGCATGACTCGGGCTCGCCAGGGAGGTTTTGTCGCGGTCTTCAACCTTGCGGGTAACCGAGTCTAACGGTTGAGTGTCTACTCAAGGAACAAGCATATCAAAAACGGCAAAAAAGTCGAAGTTTGCTAGCGAGCTATCCCAGATTTCCAGAGCGATCGCCGGTTCGATAAATTCGCAAAATCGTGCACAACAAAAAGTAGTTTGGGCACCAGCTTCCCGGGACCTTTTCAGTCGAATTGTGGGGAACGCATTGCCGGCGGCCTATTCCCCGGCTGCCTCCACCACTTTCCGCAGGCATGCCTCCAGGTACTTGATGCTTTCGCTAGCGATATACTCAGGGCTCGGCTTGTAATCGAACACTTCAACACAGACCCAGCCTTGATAATCGATCTGTTGGAGAGCCTTTAAGATGGGCACAAAATCGACTTCACCCATTCCGGGGCCACGCAAATTGACATCGTTCGCGTGAAAGTGGATCAGGTAGGGCGCAGCATCACGGATGATGTCGGGAATCGGGCGGGATTCGCTGGACATGGCTTTGACGTCCAGGTGCAGGCGGACGTGTTCAGAGTCGACCCGCCGCATCAAGTCGATCCCTTGGTCGGCCGTTAACAGGAAGTCTCCTTCCGCGGGGCTCAAGGGCTCCAAGGCGAGCATGACGTTGTGTTCTTCGAAGGCGGGCACAGCTTTGCGGATGACATCTGCAGCCAGATCCATCCCCTGGTCCAGGCTGACACCGGGTAGCAGGTTTCGTTGTTGCGGAGAACCGAGAACGAGAATCCGACCCCCGAGATCGGAACAGAGGCGCGCCAGTTCTGCCAGGTAGGTTCCCGTTCTGTCGCGGACCGGTTGTTCGGGCGAAGTCAGGTAGAGACCTTCGGTGAAGGCCAGCAGCCAGTGCAGGCCGACCGTCTGCAAACCAGCGTCCTCGATCTGACCACGGATGGTGGCCCGTTCTTCCGCCGAGATCGCATCCGCCTGTTTGTTGATCGTAAAAGGGGCAAACTCAATTCCGCTGTAACCCAGATCGGCAGCCAGCGCAAAGGATTTTTCAAAAGGCCAGTTCTCGAAAGTTTCGTTACAGATGGCGTACTTCATGTTTTTCTAGTGTCCCTTTCCGTGTTTCTCGGCCGTCAGCCGTTCAGCGACGAGTGCCTGAAGTGCACCTGGCATCCTGGCGATCACCCTGGACCGCGTCAACCGTTACCGGCTGTGTTCCCTTACGGCTTGGAAACGACCATTTTCCTATGATTGGGCTGGCTCGGGTAGTCCCCCGGCTGCCCGCCCCGGGATTCACCGTACGAAGACCGGTTTGTCGGCCGGTCTCAGCTCAGCTGGGCCACAGTAGTGGAAGATCCGCGATCTGCCCTCATGTCGGCCGAACTCGGTCTGACGAAGGCAGTTGCGGGGGCCTGGCACCTGTTGCCCGCTGGTCGGGCCGGTTTGGCGCTTACGCGGCAGGTTGTCGCTTTCGCCGGCCGGCAGCCAGCGCCACCAGGCCCAGGCACAGCAGCAGGGCCGTCGAGGGTTCGGGGACGATGATTTCAATGGCCTGCACGGCCCATTGGTCACTGGGCGAGCTGCTCAGTGCAAATTCCTGAAAAGTCCAGAATCGGTTGGAGTCAAGCGGGTCGTTCACCGTGGCACTGTAATCTCCCCAGCGGTTTCGACCTTGACTGTCAAGTCGTTCATAGTCAGCCAGTCCCGGTTCGAGTTCGGTGATCGGGCCAAAGGTCGTGACATCGTTCACCGTCTTACCGACTGCCGCGTACGCGCCCGCAAATGTGTTGGGGCCTGCCGCGCTGAAACCGATCACGACATCTTTGTCAGGGTTAACAGCAATCGATGGATAACTGAGGCCCAGTTCCGGATCACTCAGCAACCCGCTCTGCACGACATCCTTGGTCCCCGCGTCCAGTTCATACCATTCAATCGCGGCGCGGCCGTCGAACTCGACACCATGGGCTGCCCAGACACTTCCATCCAACTTCACAGCATTACCGGTAAAACGAGTGTCCTGGGCGTGCAGGTTCGCCTTGGGGCCTGGTTGATCGATCGGGGGCGGAATGTCCCGTAAGGTGACGTAGGAGATACTGTCGGTGATGTCCAAGGTGGGCGAAGTGGCCGGACCCGCGATATCCATCAGAGCCAGGAAGCCAAAAGTCGACTTCCCCTCGGACAGAACCGGCAACGGCAGGTCGCCGTTGTCAAGGTCGACGATCGGTTGGGGAGCAAACGAAGTGTTCAGGTTTTCCAGCAAAGTGGCGTTGGCCACGCTTGGAACCGGAGCTATCAAGTCGGATTTCGGAAGCACCAGCAAGGATCTGTGGGGGTTGCCGGCAGCGGAGTATCCGCCAGATGCGATAGGAAACATATTGGCTCCGAGAGCCACGACGTCATGGTTCAATCCCAGGGTGGGAAAATCGGCCCAACGGCTATCGTTGGGATCTGAATCGATTTGGAATCCGCTCCAACTCCCGGTCGGGTCGTCCGTGGCGGAGACGGCAACCAGGAAGTTGTTGGCACCGCTGTGATTGTCGACGGAAACTCCAAACCACCGGCCGCTGAAGTGGTCGTAAAGAATGCGAGGATCGAAGGCAAATTCGCCGGTGGGAGTCACGCCCGCATCGTTCCAGAAGTCATTCAACGACTTGCTGACCAGTGGGGTTCCCGTTTTATCGAAGGCGGCAAACCGGCCGTTCAACAGTAAGGCGACATGCTGCGGCCCCACAGCCCCCATGGTGTCAGGAACGATGAATCCAGATTCGTCCAGCGTAGTCGCCTGAAAACTGGTGCCGATGCTGAATTGCTGCGCCGGCGCGTCGGACAGCCCGATTGAAATCAGGCTGACGGTGAGCAGACTCACCAACAGATGGTGGCAATACCACCGTTTCGGTCCCAAGGAATTGGGGTGAAAAGTCAGAGGGTCGAGCGACATTGCAAGGATCAGTGTCTTATCTACAAGAGAGGGTACACATCAACAATTTGCTATCTCGCCGGCCACCCGTCAGTTAGCCCTCGGGTCCACCCGTTGAGCTCGTGAAGAGCTCAACGGGGAGGACCATGAGTGCTCACTGTATAAGATTTTCAATAGTTACTCTAACAAGTTTCGAAACCGTCTTCTTAACGGGTTCGTCGACCAA
>PBTE01000120.1 GCA_002726515.1 Planctomycetaceae bacterium
CAACGGCGAATCGCCCGAGACGTTTCTGGTTGATTATTTTCGCCCGCCCGGTAGTGTTTCGATACTTCCGGCAAATCCATCCGTACGCATTGCCATGATTCCATTGCTGCACACGCCTCACGACTGGCAGATCCTGGACGCCAATGTGGCTCTGTATTCAACGCGTTACCAGGTCCAGTCGTCCTGTATGGGATTGTACAAGCGGTACGGTCACTGTACCGCTACGGACCATGGCCAATGGTTTTCCGCCTGGACAGACGATGGTCGCCTGGTTGGTTTGTCAACAGTCCGGTTGAATGCACCTGGTTGTTGTAACGTCGATGGTTTCACTCATCAACGGTTTTCTGACTGTTGGGAGCCGCTCCTTCAAGCTGCAATGACTTGGGGAGAGATGCAGAACACATCGGTCGTTACCGCGAGACTCTCGGTGGAAGACGAGGCCAAACGGAGGCTTTTTGAGTCCATGGGATTTGGAAAAGCGAAGGCTGCCGAACCGTTTGAATTGGGAGGCCGGAGTATTCCGTCGCTGCAGTTGCAGCGAGATTAGAGACGACTGTTATCAGGCGATCCAGTCGGGAATGACCTGGCCACCTACATCGGTGAGCCGAAAGTCACGACTTTGAAACCGATAGGTCAACTGCAAGTGATCCATGCCGAACAATCGCAGCAATGTAGCGTGAAAATCATTGACGTGCACCGGACGATCGATCACAGACCAGCCAATTTCGTCGCTCGCGCCATACACCTGGCCGCCTTTGAGTCCGCCACCCGCCATGAACAGGCTGTAGGCGAACGGGTGATGGTCCCGGCCCGTGTTGAGTTTCTTTTTGCTGCGGTTTTCAGCCAGTGGTGTGCGGCCGAATTCACCCGCACACACAACCAGTGTTTCGTCCAACATCCCACGTGTCTTCAGGTCGCGAATCAGTGCAGCGATGGGCTGGTCAATCACACCAGCGTTGTAGGGTAACTGGTCATCAATGTCACTGTGGTGATCCCATGATGCGTACATGATGTTAATGAAACGCACACCACGCTCCACCATCCGCCGTGCCAGCAGGCAGTTCCGAGCAAAACTTTTGAAAGTCTCCCCCTGCTTGCCGCGACCACCGATTCCAGATGGTTCAGGTCGTTCGGCCCCGTAACTATCCAGCGTGTGTTGGCTTTCTTGGGACAAGTCGATCAAATCAGGAGCCGCTTGTTGCATGCGGTAAGCCAGTTCATAGTTGGCAATTCGACTGGAAATTTCCGGATCCCTTACCTGCTGGTACCTTCGTTGGTTCAACCGTTGCAAAGTATTCAGACCGGCGCGCTGTAGTTCGGGCGGGAGACCCATCGGATTCTGAAGATTTAGAACTGGATCACCTGTATCGCGGAACAAAACACCGGCATAAGTCGAGGGTAAAAAGCCGCTGGACCAGAGCGTGGCACCGCCACTGCTGCCGCGACCGCTCGTTAACACAACGTATCCAGGCAAGTTTTGAGACTCTGTCCCCAGGCCGTACGTCAACCACGATCCCATCGCCGGCAAGCCGAAATCACCACGCCCGCATTGCATCATGAGTTGCCCGGGATGATGGTTGAACTGGTCAGTATGCATCGAGCGGACCAGTAGTAGATCATCGGCGACCGTTCCCAAATGAGGCAGCAGGTCACACAGTTCCATTCCACTTTGACCGTACCTGGAAAACTTGCGGTTCGAGCCCATCAGGATCGCGGTCTCTTTCTTGATGAAAGCGAAGCGAACGTTTTCAGTCATGGATGGCGGCAATTGTTGCCCGTGCAACTCCTTGAGTTTGGGTTTGGAATCGAACAGGTCCAGGTGGGAAGGGGCGCCTGCCTGAAAAAGAAAGATGCAATTCTTGGCTTTCGGAGCAAATGAAGGCAGCGAGTAAGAGGGGTGGGTCACCGTTTGCGGGGCAGCAAGAACGCCATCCTCAGTAAGCAGTGACCCCAAAGCTAAAGCTCCCAACCCGCTGGCAGTGGTTGTGAGAAAATCGCGGCGGAGACTACTCGTGGATGGAGTTGCCGCACTTGTCGGGTGATTTGTGTTGGTCATGTGATTTCTTAAATCCCCGGGCACGTCCGCCCGGTGCCGCAGAGTCTCAACCCGGCAGGTTGAAAGAACTTCAGTGGCGGATGTTGTTTTAGTGTTGTTTCACTTCAATGGTGGTTTACTCTCGGGAGATAAATTCGTCCTGGTTCATGACGACGCGACACGTTGCTACCCAAGCGGCAGTTTCTTCAACAGGAATGCCCTCAGGTTGATATTCACCGACCATCAGTCGGGACTCGTCGATGTGCTTTGCATACCACAGCTTGGATAGTTTCAAAAGCGACACTAACTCCTCCAATTCAGGTCGGGTAGCGGGTCGGGCCACGCACAATCGCATCGCATACATCATTCGTGAAGCATCATCGACGAATTCGGACATCAGTACGCGTCTGGCCATCGCCTGGGCGGCCTCGAAGAAGACTTCGTTGTTCAAAGTAGTCAGGGCGGCCAGGGGCGTATTGGATATTTGCCGCGATACGTTGGTCGTATTGGCGTCGGGACAGTCGAATGTCAGTAGATTGGGATGAGGAGAGGTGCGTTTGAAGAACGTGTACATTCCGCGCCTGTATCGGTCTTCGCCCGTACTGAGTTTCCAGCGGAAGTTGTTTGCATAACTTAAATCGGCAATTCCCCGTGGCAGTGGCGGGAACACGGTGGGACCACCAATTTTATCCGATAACAGGCCGCCCGCCGCCAAATACAAATCTCGCACAATTTCTGCCTCCACACGAAATCGGTTTTGGCGATGTATCAACCTGTTTTCAGGATCCTGCGTTTGCGCGGCTGGGTCGGTTCCAGCGACCCACGAGGCCTGTCGATAGGTGGCTGACATCAGTATCGTTTTCATCAAAGCCTTACGGCTCCAGCCGAGGTGCCGGTATTCCACAGCCAGCCAATCCAACAGGTCCGGGTGTGTGGGTGGTTCACCACGGACACCGAAGTCATTCATCGTCCGCACTAAACCGTATCCGAATAAGTGGCTCCAGACATGATTGGCAGCAACGCGCGGAGTGAGTGGGTTTGATTCGTCGAACAGCCAGCGAGCCAGGTCAAGTCGGCTCGGTGTGGCATGGGTTGGTTTTGATTTTAAGGAAGGCAACATTGACAACGTTGTGGGAAACACTTCATTACCGGGTTGCAAAAAGTCTCCTCGGTGTAGAACGTGAGTTTTGCGCGGCGTCCCTCGCTGCGAAATCACGCGGACATCCATTGTTTTACCTTGTCCCATGGCTTCATCGATACGGATTTGCAGATCAGCCACCCGGTTTTGTAGTTGAGAAGTGACCACGTCTCGAGACGCGAAGAAATCGATCAGTCTCTGCTGCTGATCGGATGTTCGCTGATCGGACGCCAGACCGATGATTTGCCCCACATCCTCCGGGACGAATTCAGCCTCATCTATTAAAGTGATACGAAAACGACCGATCGTGTGCTGTTTTCCATAGCTTTGTTCTAATACCACGCTGAGATGAAAGGGTTGGTCCCCTTCGTTTTGTGCCGAAACGGGCTGTTCGAACAGAATCGTTATGTGGTGGTCATTGTTCAACTGAGGGGCCACGCCCCAGCCAGTTGTTTTATCTCCGTCAATGGCAGCCTTAACAGGCCAGCCGGACTGCGAATAGTCGGAACTGGCGCTGGCGAGCGGAACGACATCACTCGTGCTGAGCTGTTGTGCGGCGCCAGCGTAAACCCGAATCTCCGACAACACGAAATTTCCGTGAGACGCTCGTCCCGGTCCACCGGAAGGCAGCGACTTGTCAGCGAGCACTTCGATCTGCACGCCGGCAATGGTATCGACGGTGCTGGTGCCGTCGAGTGAGTATTTGTCTTCTGCCGGATTTGCGCCGCTTACGAGAAAAGATCCATCTTCAAGTGGTTGGAACTCAGCCTTTTCCTGGGATTGAACACTGAAGATTTCATACCCAGTTTGACTTGGGGCCTTGCGATCGTCGAGTTGCCGGACGATTTGCTCCTCAAGACGTGGTAAGTCATTCGCTAACTGGGCTCGACGCTCCTCCAATTGGTCGATGACGGGTTTTAATTCCAATTCCAACTCCCGAGCCTGTTGCTGAGAGGGGAATTGATTGGCCAACACGTTCGTGGTTGCTTCGTCGCCGTTGTTGAAAAAGGCGAACAACTCGTAGTATTCTTGCTGACTGACCGGGTCGTACTTGTGGCTGTGGCATTGAGCGCAGCCAATCGTCAAACCAAGCCATACGGTTCCCGTGGTGTTGACGCGATCGACGATCGCTTTGACACGAAACTCTTCCTGATCCGTCCCGCCCTCGGTATTTGTGAGTGTCTGGCGATGGAACGCGGTTGCCAGTTGATCCAGCGGGGTCGTTTCCGGAATCAAGTCTCCGGCGAGTTGCTTGATCGAAAATTGATCAAAAGGCAGATCGCGATTGATGGCGGCAATCACCCAGTCCCGATAACGCCAGGCATTAAGTCGTGGTTTGTCTTTTTCGTAACCGTCACTGTCGGCGTAACGAGCCTTGTCCAGCCAGTGTCGCGCCTGACGTTCCCCGAAGCGAGGCGATTTTAACAAGTCATCCACCAGTTCCTCGTAAGCGTGTTTCGACGGGTTGTGCACAAAAGAGTCGACCGCTTCCAGCGTGGGTGGTAGTCCCAGTAAATCGTAATACAAGCGTTTGATCAGTGTGTAACGATCAGCACCCGGGGAAGGACTCATGCCAGCCCTTTCCAGGTTGGCAAGCACGAACCAGTCGATATCGTTGTGGCACCATTGGGAGTCCTGGGTAGGGGGTGGTTCCGGCCGCTGGAGTTTGCGATAAGCCCAATGCACACGCCATGGAGCACCCCCTGCAATCCACGAACGGATCGCTTCGATTTCCTGTCCCGAGAGTGGTTCGCCCTCGTCCACCGGTGGCATGCGCTGGTCGACGTCATTCGTCGTCAGGCGGCGAACAAGCTCGCTCGTTTCAACGGACCCTGGAACAATGGCATGAGCACCTGAATCCAGTTCCGCCAGTGTTCCCTCGCGGACATCCAACCTGAGGCCGGCCTCCTGCTGGTCGGGTCCATGGCAGGTGAGGCATTTCTGAGAGAAAATTGGCTGGATGTCCCGTGTAAAGTTGATCTTCTCGCGGGCCGACAGCAGATTGTCACCCAACAGGACTCCGAAAAAAAAGAGACAACGAATTGTCGTTATCTGAATTCCGTTATAAGAGTTGAAGAAGTCAGCTTGTCGAGTGGTTGGATTCATCGCGTTGGGGGGGCCTGCAATTACAGAAACAACACGGAAGGAAGACCGGGAATCTCTTGACGATTGAGTGACCAGTATAAACGACCGAATCGCGAAACACCAACAGCTAGGCGTGCATTCGGATTAACTTCGGGCCCGGGTGTCCATTGTCACACAACCGGACGCAGTTTCAAGTCGATTCGCGACTTTCGGCAGCAGAGCGTTAAATCAGTTCGCCGTTATTGTTACCATCATTCACCAGGTCAGCAACTGGCTGGTTACCGCTTAGAGGTTTGATTTCTGTGGTTCGTTTGCGGTAATTAAAGAGGCCAGTGTTGTTTGAGCGACAAGATGCCGTTGAACTTCACGCAATGAGTTGAGTAGTTTGCGATTGGTTCCGGTTTGTCCTTCATCCACCAACTGAAATCCGACTTGGATGAGATGTTCTGCATCCACTTGATCGGGTGGAAGGGCAAGGGTTACAGCTGTTTCTGCAGGTCCCACGCGGTGCAGTATTCGCTCCTGAACAAGACGTCCAAACATGAGTGTGACGACATTTTCAGGTAAATGACTGGCCGCGGCGACTTGACGAACGTTCGACGATTGGCCTTTTTGAAAACGATCGGCCACGATTTCCATCACCTGAAGAATGGTCGCCGGATCGATCAGCCCACTCGTCGTGCTGCGCTGTTCCATCTCATCCAGTTGTCGCCCGCCTAGAGCCTGTAATGTGGCACTTACCTCCAAACCGAAGAGTATTGCCAACCACATCAGATAAATCCAAAACATGAACAAGGGAACGAGGCCCAGGGATCCGTAAAGCTGTCCGATGGAAAACGCGTTTTCCAAATAAACATTCAGGGTGTGGATGCCGACTTGCAACAAGATGGCTGCAACGAGAGCACCGCCCATTGCGTGCCGTAACCCGACAGCTGTGTTAGGTAACAGTGCATACGTGGTTGCCAGCAGCAGCCAGGTGATAAAGAGATTCCACAAGATGCCCCCTGCCACCAACAGGTTCTGACCGGCATGCATCGACTCAATCCATCCGGCGGCCTGGTTGTTGCAGTACCACATAATCCCGATCGCGACGGGACTGACGGTAAGTACAAACCAGTAAATCGGAGTGCGGCGGGTCCAGGGTCGACCTTCTGGAGCGCGATAAATCGTATTGAAGCTGTTTTCGATCGTGGCAATGAGGCTCACTGCTGCGTAACCAATCACTGCCACTCCGACCCAGCCCACGGCGGCCAGATTGACACTGGCGGCTTGACTCAAAAGGCTGTGCAACCATTCGGCCAGCGTGATGGATGGTTCGTTTGACGTTGGTAGCGATTGAGTTGCTGACAAGACGCGCACGTCGTCCAGATTTAATGATGTAAACAGTTGTTGTGCTAAATCTAAAAACGAGTCAGTTCCGCGAACTGCCTTGATGACAATCATTCCAACGATGAAAACCGGCAACAGAGCGAACAAAGAGCGAAAGGCCAAAGCGCCAGCCATTTGGGATGCCCGATCATGGCGCAATTGCTGGGCACCGTAACGGGCGAGATCATAAAAAAACCGGGCCGCTCGCTGCCATCGATCCAACTCTTCCCGAGGACGAGTGATAATGTTCCGCAAGCATGTTGTCGTCCATTTGAAGACCTGTTGTATCATGAGATTGTTTTTCACTAAAAGTGTCGGAAAAGAAAAGCCGTCGACCGAATATCAGACGCCCGGGTTTCGCGAATTGTAAGGCTTAAAACCATCGGCGTTGTTTTGTTGACGCGGTGTTCCCGTGACAGCGCCTTACGCTTTAGATTTTAATTCATTGTTCCTTGTTCAGTCGAGGTGCATGCTGCCAGTGCCGGTCGGACCGGATTCGTGGAAAGAACTGCAGGTTCGCTCTTCTACACCGTAGGTCGTCGGGTTCAATCGGCATCTTGGAGTACAGGTTCAGACATTGAAGTGAAGACAGGAAACTGCCGGCAGGAGTTCTGAACGTGTCGATCCTACGGATTCCGCCGAGTGGGGCGTCCAAGGCGATCAAAATCCCGGTCATGGCGCGTGCCACGCGAGATCGTGTACCGGTATGAGTCGGCCAACTTGAACGGGCACGGCCGATTGTTGGTAAGTCAAATAAGCCTCGGCCCGGGACGTCGCAACCAGGGTAGAGTTCCAAGTGCCGACAGGGCACAGGCTGTCAGAAAAGACGTAGCAGGCTCCGGGACCGTCGCAGCGGCGTATCCTCCTGGCGAAAAATGAGTGGCTAAGACATTGTAGTCCAAAAGGTCTATTTGGTGATCGCCGTTGAAATCTCCCTGAGCCCAGGTCAGGTCCAGTCCTAATGGGTCGAAGTTGAAGGCGAGGGTGCTGTAGTCCGTGATGTCGATACGCTGATCGAGATTCGTGTCGCCATATTGTTTACCCATCAGGTCCACCACGAGTTGATCGACGTCGGAACTGTCAATCACTCCGTCTGCCACCAAATCATAGCGGGAATGTCTTGGTGGTGAAGTGTTAGATAGCTGTTCGGAGAGCAAGTCAATGTCTTGCGAGTCATAATTTCCGGAAGCGTTAAAATCTCCGGGGAGCAAGGGGTCACTAATTGCCAGGTACGCGCCGCGCACCGCAGGGTTGATTTCAAGATTTCGATCTACGAACAAGTTCGTTCCGATGATGCCCGGCACGAGATTCACTCCGTCACGGGGGTCGGCAATGTCGAACACGATCACGGGTACGTCGGAGAGAGTGAACGTGCCGCCGACGGTGTCGATATTCAAGGAGTCGATGTAGATTCCAGGTATGTCGGTCAGCGTGCCACCGGCTCCGTCGACATCCACCGTGAAATCGGGAGTGTCCAGGACCGCGTCAAAACCGAGATTGATGGCGGTCAGTCGAGAAATGACACTCACTTCGGCACCCGTATCGAAGAACAACATTTCGTTGTCCAAGCCGAAATTGTCATTGGCCAGATCGACGCTCAAGTAAAAATTTCCCGAAGCGCTTGGCAGGAGCGGATCGTTTTTCAAATCAAAATTAAGAATATCAATTCCGGGAAAGAAAATCGGTTGACTGAGAAACCGATCTCCCGGATAGAGGCTCATCGGTGCGTGTCGGACAACATTGGGAAGTCCTGTAGTTCCCAGGGGCAGGAACTCGATGTTCGGGGAAGTGTAAGTTTCACCCTCGAAGGTGACTTCTTGCAAATGGTCATTACGAATTACGGTGGTGCGCTGAGCCATGAAAGGCGTGCCCAGCACATCCGGAATCAGGGAGCCCGGATTGTCCAAAATGACAACAGAAACGTTGATCTGTCCGTCCAGGGCGTTAGGTTCGACCACGATAGGCGAATCACTGGTGACGGAACTCAATCCCGCAGCGTAGATTCCCAAGGCATCCGTATTGATACCAAATTCGGATCCAGCGGCACCCACAAGTTGGGTGGCATTGCCACCCTCTAAATTGGCTCCCACCAGATTGAAGCTGCCGGAACCGAGGGCCTTGTTGCGAAGAACGTGTGTTTGCGCACCGCTGTCAAGCAAGGCCAATGTGTAGTAGGGCGCTTGTCCGCCGGGCAGCGTCGTGTTCGCTGCGGGACTGCTGCTGTCCTGTGCGAAGAAGTCCGTGTCTTCGGAGGTTCTTTCATTCGTCAAACTGACGGCCACGCGTGGAATGAAGCCCGAAATCGGTATGTCTCCGATAGCTGCGTCTGCCCGCAACTGGATGTTGTTCAGATGGACACCCCCCAAAAATCCGAAGGAAGTGTTTTGTGCGCCACTTGGTACGATCCAAGTTGTGGTTAGCAGTAGAACGCTAACGGTGCTTGCGGCATACTTCAAGTTCTGGTAACCAAATTGCATAACGATCTCCTCTTCTACCTCGCGAGTCCCCTGCTTGAAGGCCTGAGTCCCGATCGGCTGGCTGCGCGATTCTCAAAAAAATGAAGGGTCAGGGATTTTCTCAAAACCGGTTGGTCAGTCGCCGGCAAAGCCGCTTTTCTTGCTGCCGGTGGTCAGCGTTTCTAACGCCGCTAAGCATTCAATCTAACATCATTCACTAGAAAACGGGCCATGACGAACAAGTTTTTTTCGACATTTTGACTTGCCGAAGGGATTCGTGCCTGCAAACAGCTTCACAGCCCTGTTCCGGATCGATTCCAATTGTCTTTCTGGAACAAAAAAACGGATCAGAAGCTGCACCTTGGAATCAGTTTGCAGGTTCTGTATTGCCCATTTTTCGTTGTGTGCCCTGTCCGGGCGGCAACGACCATTGTTGAAGAAACGGACAGACCGGTTGAAGCACAATCAGCCGTTGACTCAAGCAGTTACATCCAGACTCTCGAGTTCTGAAGACCGATTGCGTTTGCGACCAACAAACCATTTGCCCATAGGGCTGACCAGCAAAGCCGGTAGCAGCAGCAGGTCACCTATCCATGCAGCCAAGAGCAGCGCGAACATCATGAAGGCGAAACGCCGAGTTGGTACGAAGTCACTGAAAGCGTAAACCAGCAGTCCTAGTCCACAAACAACGGTTGTTTGTGTAATCGCCCGGGCGCAATGCCGGAAAGTGCGGTTTACCGCTTCCTGTCGTGAACAACCGGCCTGCACTTCTTTCCGAAACCAGTTCAAGAAGTGCAGCGTACCATCGACAGCGATTCCCAGAGCAACGCTGGCACTCATCATGGATCCGATGTCGATAGGGCGTTCCAGCCAACCCATGGCACCGAACAGAATGAAGGTAGGAAACATGTTGGGCAGCATGGTAAGAAAACCCGCAACTGGACTTTTCAGGACGACGATCATCAAAATCCCTACCAGGCAGAGGGCTGTCAGGTAGCTGTAGATAAGATCGGAAAGCATGGCTCGCTGGACGTTGTAAACCAGGGGCATGACGCCAGTGTAGATTACCTCGATGTTGTGGCCGGTTTTCTTGTTGTAGGCCGCCAGGGCCGGTTCGACGCGGGATTTCAGTTCGTCGAGAAATTTTCCGTAATCCAGATCCCCGACAGCCGGAGCGCGCGCACTGATGCGCCAGGACTGTTCCTCGGAGTCCAATCCGTACAGGAAATGCCGGTCGACCAACTGTTGTTGCTCTTTTTTCAATTGCTTCGACAAAACAGCGCGTCGTGCGGTTCTCAAACCTCCTTTGGATGGGATCGGCGGAAAAAATGAAGCGGCTGACATGGTTCCGTCGATGTTTTCGACTTTTTCCAGCGACATCTGCGCACCGCGGATCAATGTCATTTTGTCCAACAGATCCAACTGCGAATCCTGGGGGAACTTCAAGACAATCTCGATTGGAACCATGGGGCCAACATGGTCTTCCATCCAATGGTAGTCCCGAACGGTGCGGCTTTCAGGTACCAGCATGCTGAGCACTTTGACCGAAGTTTTGATGTTCCACAGCCCAAACACAGATGCGACCATCCAGCCAACACAAAGCAAGGTGATCCAGGGCCAAAACCGACCGATGAACGCCGCAAATCTGTCGAAAAAGGCGTTAGTTCGGTCCCCATTTGCGTGGTTGGCGGCGGGACCGGTAACCGGCCAGCGAACCATCACGCCGGGCAAGACGACAAACAACAGGGCGGTGGTTGCGACGAGACCGAGGCTGGCAAAGATTCCAAAATGTTTGACCGGTATGATTTGGCTTACGGTCAGTGACAATAGGCCGATTGCAGTCGTCAGGGCAGCCAGAACGCAGGGGGCCCATCCATTGATCAATGCCCGACGAGCTGCGCCGCTAACTCCTTTGAGTTGTACCTCGTCGTGATAATAGTTGACGAGATGGACTCCGGCGGAAACCGTCAAGACAAACACGAGGGGGGCCATCACCGTAAGTACGGCGTTCATCGTGACGTTCGAAAAGTAAATCTTCGCGAAATAGACGGCTGATAGAACCAGGGTCTGGCCAAACAAGGCAGTGACAAGTACGGCAAATGTCAGAGGCCAACTCCGCAGGCACCAGCGGCAAAGTAAAAGTACCAGCAGTGTCGAGGGCAACATGAAAGTCCGGATCGAATTCGCACTTGCCACGTCAATGGATACGCCATCAATGGGCGAGCCAGCCAGGTATATAGAATCGGAGTGAATGTTCAGTGCGCGACTCGTGATATCTAGGAGATGTTTGAATGTCCGTTGGTTTTTTCGAATTCCAAGTTCCGTGAGCCCCACCACGGCACAGCTGATTTCCCCGTCGGGACCAACGAAAGTGCCCCGCAACCGCTTCACGGCGCGATTGCGAGGCAGATAAAGTGGAGCATCCTGCAGTGACTGGATGATCTCATATCCAGTCATCACACTGCTAAACCACGGCTCGGAGCTGTCGGGTCCGTTTCGATCCTGCTCGATAGTATCGGCAAAGATTTGCAGGCGCTGGTCATCGATCGTGCAACCCGGCCAGCTGACAATCACATATTCGGGTAGTTGAAAACGGTCTGTGAACCAGTCAAAGGTGGCTCGCTGTTCAAACGATTTCGGAATCCAACGGACGGGCGAGTTCCGCATTTCAGAGGCACCTTCAAACATTCCATGAATGAGAAACGGTGCCGAAAACGCCATCAGTAACAAGGCGAGTAGAGACCAGCGAAAGAAATTGGACTCTTTCATGGGGAGGCCTTTGTTCGTCGGGATCAATTCAGTTTTGAGAATCAACCCGCCAGACCGGAGTGGATAAATCAGCGGTTCATCGGAATTATGAACTCCGGGAGGGATACGAGCAATGAGGCAAGTCGTGTTCTATACCTTGATTCCAATGGCCAGAGCTCCTGGAAGGCGTTGTTCCAAAGCTCTCCGGAGCAGGGCCGCAACGAACTTCAATTTGGACATCGCCAGCAAGTAATCTGAGGGGATGTGCCGCATATAGCCACGGCAGCAAGCACGTCTTTGCTTGGGGAAATACTAACCAAGTGCCAATGTTCCGACTGTGCGGAATCTTGAAATAATTTTACCGTTACCATGGGGCCGGTGTGAGCTGCCGAGACCGCGAATTGATTCAATGGATAGGAAAGACCTTGCCCAGTGGCCTTAATAAACGCTTCCTTGCGGGTCCAGATTTCGAGAAAGGTTCTTGCGTGTAAGGAATTTGGTACGCTCAGCAAAGTTTCGACTTCGGAGACAGCAAAATATCGTTGAGCCAGGTTTGTTGCGTCCGGCACGGGCCGCAGGTGTTCAACGTCGACCCCGACCTCGCCGGCATTCGTGACGGCAATCAATGCCAACTCTTCTGACTTCGAAACGTTAAACTTTGTTTTCGCAGTGGTTTGCCCTACTGCCAAATCTGGTTTTCCCTGGTCGCCATACTGGAATTCGATACTTGTTGTAGAACACTCGATGTAGCTAGCAAGGATTTTGCGCAACTGTCCCCTGCAAACGATATAACGTCTTCGGTGCCTCTCAAAATGGTAAGCGTCCGCTCGCTTTAGTTCGTCTTCTGACAACAGGCCTTTCAAGCGGTGCAGACGCGTTTTGTCGACTTCGAGCGACACACACCAGATGTGTAAAGAATTTTCTGTCAGTTCGGGGCAGGCGGGACCCCGTGGCCACGTGCAGTTTGCTTTCATGCCGCAATGGTAACCTTGCCTGTGCTGTTGTAAAGTGTTTTCAAAAGAGTCTTTACAATCCGCACAAAGAGGCTATTCATTACGCGTCAACGAAGGTCAGCGGATTTTAGGCGATCCATGTTATTTTGACACGGCTTTAATTGCCGATTTAATCATTTGGCCACTGCGTGTCTGCAACTGCAGGCCCGGTTGCACGTCCAGGGTTACACGGATAGACTGGCCGGGCTGGGATGTTTTGACGATTTGGACCGGAAACGCCGCCCGCGACAGGAGAGACCGGCGCCTGGAACCACGAAAACATTCTGCCACTGTCCACAGCAAGAAAACGTCCCCGCCCCGCCCCGCCCCGCATTCCCTCCCCGCCGACATCCGCGCGAACTGCTGAGCCAAAATGATTGATTTGGTGGCTGACAACCCGACTCGAATTACCAATTTGGTGGACTTGCTGCGCTGGCGAGCCGCTTGGTCTCCGAACCAAGTGGCGTACACTTTTCGTGTTGAAGGTGAAGCCGACCAGAGTGTCACCTACGGCGAACTCGATCGGACTGCCCGGGCCTTGGCGGTGCGTCTGGCAGAAGTGACCAAATCCGGTGATCGTGCTTTGCTTTTGTTCCCAGCGGGGCTGGATTTTGTCAGGGCATTTTTTGGATCTGCTTACGCCCGTTGCCTGGCGGTGCCTTCCTGTTACCCGAAGCCACACCGTCCGATGCCACGACTTTCTGCCATTGCGAATGATGCTCGTGCGGTGGTGGTGCTGACGGAGTCGAGAACGTTTGACCTGGTGGAAACTGCTCGAGAGACTTCGGATCTTGGAAACCTGGATTGGATCAAAGTCGATGAACTCGACCTGGAACTTGCCGATCAGTGGCAGCCCGCGCGGATCGATTCCGATGAGGTTCTTTTCCTGCAGTACACGTCGGGTTCGACGGATGATCCAAAAGGAGTCATGGTTCAGCACAGGAATGTGCTTCACAATCTGGAAGTGATCCGGCGGGGATTTCATCTTGAGTTCAGTCATCGGAACGACACGGATAGCGGAAAAGGAGTGTTCTGGCTGCCTGCCTACCACGACATGGGGTTGATTGGTGGGATTCTCACGTCGATGTACGTTGGTGGACAGACTTTGCTAATGTCACCCAATGATTTTTTGCGGCGCCCCGCACGCTGGCTGGAGGCCATCTCCCAACAGCGGGCATTGGTCAGTGGTGCCCCGAACTTTGCATATGATCTCTGCGTGCAGAAGATCACCGAAGAGCAAATCGCTGACCTTGATCTCAGTTCCTGGAAGGTGGGATTCTGCGGTGCGGAACCTATCCGTCCTGAGACTTTGGAACAGTTTGCTGCAAAATTCGAGACTTGCGGATTTTGCCCCGAGGCGTTTTATCCATGTTATGGATTGGCTGAATCGACTTTGCTTGCGGCTGGCGGTGACGGGCCATCGTCGCCGGTGGTAAGGCGTTATCTTCGGAGTGCATTGGCTCAACACCGTGTCACGGACGCCAATGGTGCCGGTGCGAACGAAGTGGTGAAATTGGTCGGTTGTGGTTCCAGTCGTTTGGAACAGCGTCTTGAGATCGTCCATCCGGAGAGCCGTTTGCGTTGTGACGAAGACGAAGTTGGTGAAATCTGGCTACAGAGTCCCAGCATTGCAGCAGGTTACTGGAATCGTCCCGAGGAAACGGAAGAAGTATTTAACGCTCAGTTGCAGGACGGCGACCAAGGCTCCTTTTTGCGCACGGGAGACCTGGGATTTGTTCACGAAGGCCAGTTATTTGTCACCGGGCGCGTCAAAGAAGTGATTATCATTCGCGGTCGCAATCTTTATCCACAAGATGTCGAAAAATCAGTTGCACGGGCTCACCCCAGTTTGCGAAATGATGCCGGAGCGACTTTTTCTCTCACAGGTTCGGGCGAAGAACGGTTGATCGTGGTCCACGAAATCGATCGTGCTTTCCGACGTACGGATTTGAATGAAGTCGTTCACCAGATACGTCGCGCGATCATTGATGAGCACGAGGTTGATCCCCATGCCATTGTTTTGATTCGCCAGGTGAGTCTTCCCATGACAACCAGTGGAAAAGTCCAGAGGTCGCTTTGTCGGCAACAGTATCTTGAGGGTACATTGCGGGTTCTGGAATTTTGGAAAAACGAAACGTCACTTGAACAGACTCAGGATGGGCCATCGGAGAAATCGATAGCTCCGGTCGTGGCGACTTCAACGGTTAACGGTAACGGTCGACAGGAAACCCGGGAGACTCCTTCTTCGAACAACAACGGTGAAACGTCTTCCAGTTCGACAAATCGTCTGAAAACGGCTCCCTTGCAACTTGAGGACCGGCCCCTGACAGCTGATGAAAGAGATCGACTATCGGAGCGCATTGAAATCTGGTTGATGGATTGGCTTGAAAAGCGGGCCAGCGTTTCTCGTGATCAGATTCACCGTGATAAGCCCTTTGCAGAATATGGGTTGGATTCCTTGACAGCTGTCGAGATGAGCCAGGACATTGAAGACTGGCTCGGTGTCCAGGTTACCGCGACGGTTGCCTGGAACTACCCCACATCGGCAACCATGTCCCGCTATTTGGTTCAGGAGGTGGCAGGTTCTCCTGAACAGGGAGCGACTCCGACAGAGTTCGTTGCATCCCGACTGGAGATGGATTTCGATCGGTTACTGGGTGAAGTCGAGAACCTGACTGAAGAGGAAGTCGAAAGCCTGCTGACCCAACAGGAAGATTCTGTTGTTGAGAGCCGGTATGGCTGAAGTAGCCCGGCGGCTGGCCGGTCTTTCACCAGCCAAACGTAGACTGCTCGAGCAGCGGCTGAAAAGTCGTCCCGAGGCGGCTGAACCGATTGCAATTGTTGGTATGGCCTGCCGGTTCCCGGGAGCGCCGGACATCGGTTCTTTCTGGAGAATCATCGAAGAAGGTATCGATGCCACGGGTGAAATTCCCGATTCGAGGTGGGCGGTCGACCAGTTCTACGATCCCACGGGTGAACAGAGTGGCAAAATGTCTACTCGCTGGGCGGGCTTGATTGACGGGCCTGACCAGTTTGACCCGATGTTCTTTGGCATCACACCTCGTGAGGCCAATTTCATGGATCCCCAGCAAAGACTGTTGCTGGAGGTGGCGTGGGAGGCAATGGAATATGGTTGTTTAGCTCCGGAAAAAATGGGCGGTTCGTCGACAGGCGTGTTCGTTGGCATCGGGGGCACCGACTACTCGAAAATACCTTCTCAATTCAATGACTACTACGACCATATCGAGGCTTACACCGGAACGGGGAATGCTCTGAGCATTGCTGCCAACCGGTTGTCGTATGTGTTTGATTTTCGCGGCCCGAGTTTTGCCGTGGATACCGCTTGCTCGTCGGGACTTGTTGGTGTGCATCTGGCCGTCCAGGCGTTGCGAAATCGCGAATGCGACGCTGCGCTCGCTGGGGCTGTCAACATGATTCTTTCGCCGGAAACCACCATTGCTTTTTCCCGCGCTCGCATGTTGTCACCCGACGGTAAATGCCGTCCTTTTGACGCCTCGGCCAACGGTTATGTGCGGGGTGAGGGGTGTGGCATGCTGGTTCTCAAGCGTCTGACTGACGCCCAACGGGATGGCGACAGCGTCCTGGCGGTCATTCGAGCCAGCGCTGTGAACCAGGACGGACGGACTTCCGGTATTACGGCCCCCAATGCGCTGTCGCAACAAAGTGTTTTGCGGGCTGCTTTGTCTCAAGCCGGCCTCACTCCCGAGCAGGTCAGTTACATCGAGGCGCATGGGACGGGGACACCGCTGGGAGACCCCTTGGAGATGCAGGCTCTGTCTGAAGTTTTTCGGCGGCATTCGGCCGACGAACCTCCATGTCGAGTGACGTCGGTAAAGGCCAACGTGGGGCATTTGGAAACGGTGTCGGGAATTGCGGGCCTGATCAAAGTGGTGTTGATGCTTCAACGTCGCCGGGTTCCGGGGCAGTTACATCTGGAAAAACTGAATCCGAACATCACGCTTGAGGGGACTCGACTGGAAATTCCCACGGAGGTTATAGACTGGGAATCACAGGGCCAGCCCCGCATTGCCGGGGTGAGCTCATTCGGTTTTGGGGGAGCGAACACCCACGTGCTGGTCGAGGAGGCACAGCAGCTAACATCCGAACAAGTTGAGAGCGAGAGGCCTCAACACCTGCTGACGGTTTCGGCCAAGACAGGAACCGCACTTCAGACTCAGGCCGGACGGTTTTTTGAATTTCTCAAAATACACACCGATGTGCAGCTGACTGACTTCTGTTACTCCGCAAACATCGGCCGCTCAGACTTCAACCACCGCTTGGCGATCGTCGCTGACAGTCGCGAGCAGATGCTTGACAGATTGCAAGCCGCTGCCACTGGCCGCCAGAAAGCGGGTGTGCAGATTGGACAAGTTCGGGTTTCCATCCGAGCCAAGGTGGCGATGGTGTTTACCGGCCAGGGGTCTCAGTATGTGGGGATGGGCAGGGAGCTTTTTGAAAGTCACCCGGCTTTCCGTGAAACTCTCGAAAAACTTGATGAAAGTTTCCGCGAAACAACGGGACATTCCCTCCTGCGGGTGCTCTATCAGTCAAATGGTGATGAAACTTCTCTTCACGACACCGGCTACACGCAGCCTGCTCTGTTTGCAATCGAGTACGCACTTGCTTGCTTGTGGCGGAGTTGGGGTGTCGAACCGAGCATTGTTTTGGGCCACAGTGTGGGGGAGTACGTTGCCGCGTGCGTGGCCGGTGTGCTGAGCCCGGAAGCTGGAATGAAATTGATAGCTCACCGGGCTCGATTGATGCAGCTATTGCCCCGAGACGGTTCAATGGCTGTCCTGTTCACCGAACCGGACCGCGTCACCGGGGAATTGGCCGGCCGTGAGGAATTCGTTGCTGTGGCTGCGGCCAACGGTCCCCAGAATACGGTCATCTCGGGTAAAACTTCCTTCGTGGAACAGCTTGTCCAGCAATTCCAGGAAGTGGGAGTGGATTCGCAGCTGCTGCCCGTCTCTCACGCCTTCCACTCGCCGCTCATGGATCCGATGTTGGACGAGTTCGAAAGGATTGCCAGCGAATTTGAGTTTGCACGCCCCCGCATTCCGATGGTTTCGAATGTCACTGGTCAGCTGTTCACCGAGCTGCCGCCGGACGCGAGTTATTGGAGAAGTCACATTCGAAACACCGTCCGCTTTGCCGACGGGATGCAGTGTTTGTCTGCCCAGGGAGTGGATGCCATTCTGGAGGTTGGGCCGACCGCCAGTTTGTTGGGGATGGGTAAGCGATGCCTGCCACAGCTGGAAGTTGCCTGGCTGCCCTCTTTGCGCAAAGGACAGGATCCATGGAACGTTCTGCTGAAGAGTTTGGCGGAACTCTACTCGCTTGGTACCCGCATCGACTGGTCAGGATTCGATTCTCTCTGGAATCGACAACGAGTGGCATTGCCGACTTATCCTTTTGAGCGGTCACGGCACTGGTATCGTGATTCCGTTTCGACCGGTGAAGGTCTTCCCGTGGTCTGCGCAGGTCCGGAACTGCACCCATTGATCGCCGCTCATCTGCCAACGGCTTTGGATACGACACTGTTTGAGGCTCACCTCAGTAGTCAGGCCCCCGCTTACTTGGTTGATCACCAGGTCCAAGGTTCGCCGGTTACACCTGCGGCGGTCTACATCGAACAGGCGCTGGTTGCCGCACAACAGGTTCTTGGCGAGGGGAATCACGTACTCAAGAATATTTCCATTCAGCAGGCGATGTTTTTGCCCGACGGGGTGAGGCGACACGTTCAGTTGACCGTTTCACCTGAAATCGGTGGGCAGCGTCGTTTTGAAACATACAGTCGCACCAGTGACAGGGAAGACCCGCAGTCATCCTGGACATTACATGCCTGCGGGACTCTCGTTCCGGCACTGCAAGAGGCAGACCTTCCCCCGGATGTTGATTTAGACGCGGTGCGCGGACGTGTTGTGTCAAAAACCTCCCGCAGCGATTTCTATAAGCTGATTGAACAACGGGGGCTGGTTTACGGGCCAGCCTTTCAGGTGCTTGCCGACTTGCAGCGTTCCGAGTGCGACGCGTTAGCCCAGGTTGATCTGCCCGGGGCGGTTCAACGAGAAATGGAGTCGTATCAACTGCACCCGGTTCTCTTGGATGCGCTGTTCCAGTCAATGGCCGGCGCCGTTCCCCTGGAAGCAGACGGGTCTCACAGCCCGTACACCTACATGCCGACCGGAATCAAGTCGGCTGCCCTCCACAGGCCGCTTACGGACACGATGTACACCTATGCGGTCCGCACTTCCGAAGATGACACGCCCAGTCCGGAATTTGTGACCGGAGATGTGTTTTTAGTCGATGGGACGGGTCAGGTTCTGGTGGAACTGTCAGGAGTTCGGGTCCAACGAGTGGGACGAAGCCAGGTACAGGATCAGCAGACGGATTTGCGAGACTGGTTGTACCAGATCGAATGGGTTGCCGAAAGAAACCATCAAGATCCGTTGCCGCAAGAACTCTCTGGATGCTGGTTAATTCTGGCCGACCGCCATGGAGTAGGAGCCCAATTGGCCGCCCAGTTGAGACGACTTGGTGCTGCAACGGTTTCGGTGCGTCGAGGTCGCGAGTTTGTCGGATGCGAGCCAACTGAACAAGAGGCCGACAGGGAGTTTCAGATCCGGTCTCTTGAGGGTTTCGACTATGCCAGTTTATTCGAGACGTGTTTTGGGGCAGGGCACCAAACCACGTGTTCGGGCGTGGTTGATTTATGGAATCTGGACATCGAGTCGACCGATGACTCTGCGACTGAAGCAATTTCTTCAGCCAGGGAATTCGGGTGTGCAAGTGCACTGCTGCTGCTCCAACAGTTGGCTCGATTCCGTTTTCCTAAACAGCCCCCGTTGTGGATCGTCACCGAGGGGGCTCAACCCGTTTTACCCGACGAGTCAGTATCAGGCGTCATGCAGTCGGCGGTTTGGGGCTTGGGACGCGTGGCTGCAATGGAGCATCCTGAACAAAAATGCAGCCTGCTGGATTTGGATCCCCATGTTTCACTCGACGAGAAAGCGCAGGCGTTGTTTCGGGAATTAGTCATTCCCGCCGACGAAGATCAACTTGCTGTCCGGTCGGGCCGACGATACGTCGCGCGTCTGCAGCGGGGTCGCGATTTGCTCCCGCTCGACGAGACGGCCACATGTTCAACGACCAGTTCCATTCCGGACAATTCGGCTTTTCGGCTGCGACTGGGAACTCCCGGGAGCTTTGATTCATTGTGGTTCGAGGCAACACCTCGCGTTTTGCCGGCGGTAGGCCAGGTGGAGATCGAAGTTGCGGCTGCGGGCTTGAATTTCAGTGACGTGCTGAAAGCCATGGGACTCTATCCCGGGATCAAGGACGAAGTCGTACCTCTGGGAATCGAGTGTTCCGGTGTCATCACGGCCATAGGACCGGAAGTCGAACGTCTGTCAGTGGGTGATGAGGTGTTGGGAGTAGCACCCTACAGTTTTTCCTCTCACGCGATCAGCGCCGAATATGCCCTGGTGCCCAAACCGGCCAACCTGGATCACCAGCAGGCGAGCACCATTCCTGTGACTTTTCTGACGGCCTATTACGGACTGATACGATTGGCTCAGCTTTCCCCGGGCGAACGGGTTTTGATTCACGCGGGTGCCGGCGGTGTGGGTCTGGCGGCCATACAGATCGCGCAGCAGGTGGGTGTCGAGATCTTTGCGACTGCTGGCAGTGAAGAAAAACGCGACTACCTTCGTTCGCTTGGAGTCGACCACGTGATGGACTCGCGCACGCTTGAATTCGCGGATCAAATCATGGATGTCACTCATCGAGAGGGAGTAGACGTCGTACTGAATTCACTTCCCGGTGATGCTATCACGAAGAGCCTCGAGTCGTTGCGGGCCTACGGTCGTTTTCTTGAAATCGGCAAGACGGATATTTACCAGAATCGAATGATTGGACTGTTGCCTTTTCAGGATAACCTGTCCTACTTCGCCATTGATCTGGATCGAATGCTGCGTCAGCGTCCCGATTACATCCGGCAGATGTTCGAGGATGTGATGGACGGGTTTGCCGCAGGAATTTATCAACCACTGGCCATGACGCAGTTCTCGATTGATGACTGCGTGTCTGCTTTTCGTTTTATGGCCCAACGCAAGAACACGGGAAAAGTTGTCGTTTCCTTGGAAGACCGGGAGATTGTTGATGATTCACAGGGCGTGGCTTCGAACAATCTTGTGCGACCGGATGGTACGTATCTCGTGACCGGTGGAACCGGGGCGTTGGGTTTGCGCGTGGCGAACTGGTTGTCAGAATGCGGGGCAGGCAGGGTGGTACTCATGTCACGTCGGCCACCGTCCACATCCGTTCAACTCGCCATTGATAAATTGTGCGGATCAGGAACTCAAGTGACGGTTTGCCAGGCTGATGTTTCGGATCTGCAGTTGCTGACCCGCAGTATTCAGTCGATCGGCCAGGAAGGAAAACCGTTACGTGGCGTGTTTCATGCGGCAGGAACATTGGCAGACGGGCTTCTGTTCGACATGGACCTGCCACAGTGGGACCGGGCCTTCGCACCCAAATTTTCAGGTGCCTGGAATCTGCATCTGGCGACTCTGGACCAACCGCTTGATTTCTTTGTGATGTTCTCGTCGGTTGCAGCTGTTCTGGGGTCACCTGGACAAAGTAACTACGCAGCTGGAAATGCTTTCCTGGATGGGTTGGCTTCTTATCGGCGCGGTCAGGGTCTTGCGGCGACCGCCATCAATTGGGGGCCTTGGGCCGACTCGGGGATGGCCGCTGACACGACGAGCCCGGCGGAGATGCGGTCTCGGGGGATGAATTTGCTGAGTCCTGCAGCGTGTTTGAAAGTGATGGCAGACGCCTTACGGAAAAAGCTCACCAACGTTGCGGTGATGGACGTGCATTGGGCTGATACGTTTCGCTTGCTGTCTTCACGGCAACCAGCCCTGTTGCGTAATTTGTCCCAGGAGGCAGCAGCGGGAGCGGCGGAAACCGGCGGAAGTGCGGCAGACCATGAATTTCGGGATGAGCTTGGAGCACTCGACGCCGAGCAGCGACGAACCAAACTGAGTGCTTACTTTGCAGATGAACTTGCCAACATCATGGGGATCGACCCGGATGAATTAGATCTGGAACAGCCGCTCACGAGTCTGGGGCTGGATTCGTTAATGGCAATGGAGTTGAAGAACAAGATTGAGACGCGGTTGATGGTCAACCTGCCCATGGCTCGTTTCCTGGAAGGACCGAGTGTTAACGAGCTGGCGATTTTATCGGACGAGTTGATTTCGGGCGATGGGTCGACGGATCTACGTGATCAAACAGAGTCAGCTGCTGCCCAAGAAAATGCGTGGGTTCCTCTGTTGGCTCTGCAAGCCAAGGGAAGCCAACCACCTTTGTTCTGTATTCACCCCGCAGGTGGTGATGTTCGCTGTTACTTTCACTTTGCCCGCCGGATGGGTGAGGAAAGACCAGTTTATGTCTTGAGGGCTCGAGGGATCGATCAGGCGCTGCCACCCCATGAGTCAGTGCCCCTGATGGCTGCCGACTACCTTGCAGAGATTCGAACCATTCAGAATAAAGGCCCTTATCACCTGGCCGGGTGGTCGACCGGTGGGATCTTCGCCTACGAGATGGTTCACCAGTTGCACCAGGAAGGGGTCGAAGTTGCGACATTATTGATGATTGATTCGCCGACCCCGTCAATTTTTGCAGGGGTTGATCTGGCAGACGACGCGAAGTTTCTGGTAGATGTGATAAACTTTTCCAACTGGTTTGCCAATGCAAGCATGTCTGTTTCTTACGAGCAGCTCCGAGATCAAGAACCAGATCAAAGATTGCGTACGGTATTGGCCGAAGCCATCAAACACGAGGTTGTTCCCCCAGATGTCTCAACGGACCACATACGCCGGCTGATCGACGTTTGCCGGGCCCACTCGAAAGCGATCATCGATTATGTGCCACCCATGCTAGCACAGGAGTTGCATATCGTTCGTCCTGAGAAAGTTTCCGTGTTAGTAGAAGCGTCGGGGCAGGAAATTGCGGCTAACCTTGGATGGGATGAATACACGAAGAGTCGTATGAACTTTTATAACGTACCCGGGGATCACTTCAGTATGATGACAGGCGAGAATGCGGAACACCTGGCCCGCCTGGTAGAGAAGTGCCTGCAGGGTGGATGAAGTTAAGGAATCTACTAGTTGTTTTCAAGTGGGTGAAAAAATCCAAGTACGTCACTGATGGATTGGATGCACGCGACCCACAGGGCAAAGGATCTGCCATGTTTCGGCCTTTTTCACTGTTTGGATTCGGCGAACAGAAAATGTTTCAACCAGTGATGTTTGTCACCGGTGCCACGGGGATGGTTGGCAGTTGTGTTGTCCGCAGGGCCTTGAGTGCGGGCTTCCGGGTTCGTGCGTTAGTTCGTCCCCGGACGGATTTGCGGGCCCTTGAGGAACTTCCCGTGGAAACGGTTCAGGGCGACCTGGCGGAGCCGTCATCTCTCGAAAACGTGCTCAGCGGTGTCGATGTTGTGGTGCACACTGCTGCCCATGTGGGCGACTGGGGACCGGCTGAAAAATATCGAGCGATTAATGTGATTGCGTTGGAGCACTTGCTCACTGCCGCGCGTCGGGAAGGGCGGCTCAAGCGATGGATCCAGGTCAGCTCGCTGGGAGTCTACCCGGCGCGACATCATTATGGCACGGATGAATCGGAAATCGTCGATCTACAGGGTCTGGATGGGTACACTCGCACGAAGGCTGAAGCAGAAGTAATTGTAAACCAGCACATCCGGCAACATCAGCTGCCCGCAGTGATTGTGCGTCCGGGATTCATCTATGGACTGGGTGATCGTCATGTTGTACCGCGCTTGGCCGAGAGGTTGCGTGCCGGAAAAATGTGGCTCATCGGTTCTGGGAACCGGCTGTTGAACAACACCTACGTCGGTAATCTGGTCGACGCCATCATGCTTTCGATCCAGCGGGAACAAGTGCTGGGGCAGACCGTGAACATTCGCGACGGGCGGTTGGTAACCCGCAAGGAGTTCATCGGTGCCATTGCCGACTTTTTAAAGGTTCCTCACCCGCGGAGTATTCCGGAATGGGTGGCCCGTTCATTGGTGCGCCCTGTTGAGGGTTGGGCCCGACTTCGATCTGCCGGCGAGGCTCCCATAATCACCCAGGCAAGGATCAAGTTCATGACGCTCAACCTCGAGTTTTCAATTGAAAAGGCGCAAAGTCTGCTGGGCTATAATCCTTCAGTTGATTTTCAGGAAGGTATCAAAGAATCGCTCAGCGGGTCGGTTGCGACTGATGATACGAGCGAAACTTCAGCAGCTGCCTGACAACACCACCCCGTCATGCGCGTTCGCCAACTCAAAGCCTATCGACTTCGCTTGCCGTTGCGTCGACCAATTCGACATGCGTCGGCTTCCCGAACGGAAAGTGAAAATCTGCTGATTGGATGTACTTTGGAGGATGGCACCGTCGGCTGGGGAGAGGGTGTGCCGCGGGACTACGTGACTGGCGAATCGGTGTCAGGTGCCCTGCAACAACTGGAATTATCGGACATCGGCCAGCAGCTTTTCCAGGACTGCGGGTCCTGGGAGGATGTCATCCATTTGTGCGAACATCTTGAAATTTTCCGGACCCCGGGTGACACTCGCGGGTGTTACGGCAACGCACTGCGTTGCGCCCTGGAACTTTCTCTGTTGGATGCTTACGGCCGTTTATTCGAACAATCCGTCAGTGAAGTTGTTGCTCGAACTGCTTCCGAATTGAACCTTCAGAAAACACAGCGGCAGGTACGCTATTCAGGTGTCATCACTGCAGCCGCTCCGTGGAACGAACTTCGTTCCGCCTTGAAAATACGGGCTTACGGATTTGCCCAGTGCAAAATCAAAGTGGGCATGCCCGGGATCGATGATGCAGACAGGCTGACTCGTTTGAGAAGGTGGTTGGGTCCCCGCATGGATCTCCGTCTGGATGCAAATGAAGCCTGGAAACCCGAAGAGGTAAAATCTCGCTTGCAGGCATTCTTGCTGCACCGCATCAGTGCTATTGAACAACCCGTTGCTCATCAGGATGTCGATGTGTTGACCGAAATCCGGCGTGAGTTTCCAATTCGTCTGATGCTGGACGAATCGCTGACCAGTTCTTTGGACGCCTCCATGGCAATTCGTAAAGGGACCTGCGATTTGTTTAACATCCGTCTGTCGAAATGTGGCGGAATCTTCAACAGCCTGCGGTTGGTGGCCATGGCGCGCGACGCCGGTTTGGGTTACCAGCTGGGTTGCCATCCGGGAGAATCCGGAATTCTGTCAGCCGCGGGGCGGCATTTTGCAACAAACGTTACGAACCTCACTTATCTTGAGGGGTCCTACGACCGTCACGTCCTCGGCAGGTCGTTGACCGAAGAAGACATAACGTTTGGATACGGAGGCCGCGCTCCGGCTCTGCTTGGGCATGGGCTGGGAGTCGTTGTGAAACCGGATGCACTGAAACAGATGGCCGTGGCCTGTCAAAGTTATCAACTGAATTGAGTGCAACAAGGTGGAAGACGTTCGTTCGAGTACCTGGCAGGATGTTCCTCAGAATGCACGATCTGAAATTGGACAAAAAAGGAACTCATTCATGAGCCGCAGGCCCGTTGTTTGACATGGTGCGATTCACAGAACAACAACGTGACGTGCCCGAAGAGAACTCTATCATTCCTTCGATCGAGCACTTTCAGGCGGAGGACGGGTATCAACTCGCTGTGCGCCGTTGGAGGGCTGCCAACCCAGTCAGCCAGGTTGTATGCCTGCATGGTATTGTCAGTCACGGTGGGTGGTATGTGGACAGTTGTGAACATCTGGCGAGATCCGGGTCAGACGTTTATTTTCTCGATCGTCGAGGATCGGGGCTGAACATGCAGGCACGTGGCGACGTGGATTGTTTTCAGACCTGGATATCCGATGTTGAGCGATTTCTGGGCAGTTTACGATCGAACCTGCCCCGGATCTTGTTGGGGATCAGCTGGGGTGGCAAATTGGGTACAGCGGTTGCCGGACGACAACCCGGGCTGGTCGATGCCCTGGGTTTGTTGTGTCCCGGGCTGGTTGCACGGCGCGGGCCTCGTCCCTGGCAGCGTGCGTTCCTGTATGGTGTTGGAAGTCTGCCGTACCTCAGCCAGCAGAAGGTCTCCATTCCGTTGCGTGATCCCTCGTTGTTCACCGATACGAAAGGCTGGAAAACATACATCGGGCAAGACCCTCTGGCTCTCCGAAAAATCACTCTGCGATGTGCTCTGGCCGACTGCCAACTGACTCATTATGCGCACGCTTGTTGCGATCGGATTCAGTGTCCCTTGTTGTTGGTCCTGGCCGGCAGGGACCGAATCATTGCGAACGAGGCAGTGCATCGACTCATTACTGGGTCCGGTGAGACGAACACGACCGTCATCGAGTACGAACAGGCGAGTCACACACTCGAGTTTGACCCCTGCGTAGACAGGTATCAAAAGGACTTGGCCTCCTGGATACGGGGTGCGTCGCGAGTCTGATGGAGACGGAAGCAACCGGTCTAAAAATTCGGACTTTCAATCAAGGCAGATCTGATGAGTGATATGCAGGAACAGATGTCGGGCGAAGCAAAACGTCTGTTGGAAAATCTGCCGGCGCCTTCGGACTATTCCGAGGTGAAGGCATTGACGCCGGAAGAGCTTGAGGCGCTGACACTCGAGCAGTAAAAGTGTTGGGATTCGCGCTATATTGAGGGCGACTTGATGTGCGTTTGTGACGCGACATCCTCTGCGGACAAAATCCGACAGATGCCTGTGACAGACTGTCCGAAGTTGCTCGACTCGGATGCCGAGTTGGATGATCTGTCATGCCGGCGGTCAAGCATGGAAGATGAGGAGTTATTCTAATTCCGCGAGCATGTCGATGCGGGCCGGGCACCTGGCGTGAAACGCGAGATCATGGCGTTGCTGCGGCGGAGTCGATGTAGAGCGGGTTCAAGTTCGCTATCGACATGGCGCCAGCCGGTTCTATCGCGCCGATTGAATCGACGAAGTCAAGGTCATTGATAAGGCAGGGATGCTTGTACTGTTCCAGGCTTCCTCCCAATCGAGAGATGCGTTTTTGTCGAAGGGCTTGCCAGGTTCCGACAGAAACAGCCTGAATTTCCAGAGGTTTCAGTCGATGCGTAGCGAGTCGATTCGCATATTCACAGTTCATTTCGGACAGTTCCTGATCGACGCGACGGGCCAGCAAATTGCTCCTCCGCTGCCAGGAACCTGATTCGAGCAATAAGGTGTAGCCCGGTGGATCCCCGAATACCGGGGCTGCGGTGAAGTGTTCGATCGGAATTCCAGTCAACTCAAATGCCCGTTGAACTGCAGTAACCACCTGAAACTCGCTCAGCTTCTCACCCGTAATACTTGAAAAATAGGACCCCTTGTTCAGGAACTTGAGAATGGGGGCCGTTCCTTGGAATGCCACGCACTGCACGACGTCGTGAATATCGTATCGATAAAAACCGCTCGATGTGGTCAGCAGGACAAAGTAATTGTGCCCTATTTCCAATTCGTGGCCTTCCAGAATCGTCGGTTGTACGGATCCATGTTCTTCCACCGGAACAAATTCGAAATAGTGGTTTCGGTAGTCCAGAACTCCCGCTGAATCACCGTCTTGAAAAGGAATCGTCATTCGGCCTTCGCTGGCTGACAGTCCATGGTCGCGAAAGGCTACGTCGCCAAAGTGCTCCGTCAACCGAGGCAGGTAGGCTCCTACCGACCCTCCGGTCCACACGGCGAGCACGGAAAGATTCGGCCAGAAATCCCGCGGTGACAGGTTACCGCGCTTCTCGGCCAGGTGATCAAGTTCACGGGCGCGTTGTCGGCGGGGCTTGCGGCACCGGCTCTCCAAAAGAGACCTGACGTGTGGTGGAATTTCAATTTGACTTGAAAGAGTCCCGTCGTGAATGTCTCGAATGAGTTGTTCGCGATACCGGTCGGACAGATGGGAAAACTCTACCAACGTGCTCGGATTGGCCGTAATGATCATCCCCACGTTCGGCGTGGCCATCGATAACCGGAGCGCCGTGTATTGTTTGGAGAAACTATCTCGAATTTGGACGATCGACTTGGGCAGGATGAAAAAGGGATTGCTGATGCGTGGTGCCGTTGCGGCTGCCAGGCCGCTGATGTTCCCACAGGGAATCCCGCTTTCGGTGTAAAACTGCTGCCAGTCACTGCTCAGTTGTATCGTCTTTTTTTTCGTCAGGTCCCAATGGTCACAAAACGTACTCACACCCCACAGGTTCCATCCCTCCCGGTACTCTCGGAAAAACTCTTTGGTGACAGGAATGAATTTCGAGTCCTTGGTGGTGCCTGAGGTCAAGGCAAACATCAACAGTCGGGTGCGGGGGCCAAACATGGCAGAAAGGTTGCCGGTTTTGACTCGGTCAATGTGGCTTCTGTAGTCTTCGTAGGTAGTGATGGGCATTCGCCTACGAAAGTCTGCCACGTTACTCACGTCACTTAACCCATGCTCACGTCCAAACTGACTGGTTCCATTCTGACGAATTTTTTTCATCAGAACCTGATGTTGGACCTTTTGAGTCTCACGTGTTTGCCGGAGAAATTTGCAGACACGTCTGCTGCGGAACCATAGATAAGCGCTACGATGGAGCATTAATCTAGCTGGCTCGAGGGGAATGGGTGGGTTTGGCGGCAGAAAGTTTCGCAGGGCAAGAGCTGTGGTATCGCCGCCCGCCAGGTGGTATGGCATTGGTCTCAACACAGTTTTCGGATGGATTCTTCGGCTGACATCACTTCGTTGCTTTCGTCGGCAAGGAATACGCACCACTGCGTGTGATGTATGATATTTCGGGAAATTGGCAAAACTTTGAGGGTTGGTTGTTTTATTCGAAAGAAACCATGTGTTCTTTGGACGATGACAGGGACGGGTACCTGGAGGTTGTGAACATCAGAATTTCGCACCCAGGAGATCACCACCGTGGGAGCTGACGGCTGGCGCCAGGAAACGTCTCGTGTCCATAAGATCTATAAAGGAACGGGGCCGGTTCAATCTTGTCACCGGGGCCACGGGATTTGTCGGTGGTCACCTGGTCAACCATCTTCTCGCAACCGGGGAGCCGGTACGTGTGTTTCTTCACAACACGGAAAGTGCTCACCAATTTCGTCATCTGGGTGCTGAAATCGTTGTAGGCGATGTGTGTGACCGCCCCGTCTTGGACCGTGCACTCAAGTGGTCGAAAGCCGTTTACCACTGTGCAGCCGCAAGTGATTTCGCGAGTGATGACGAAGTAAGACGCACGAACTTGAATGGCGTACGGAACGTGTTGCACTCGGCCCGGACAGCAGAGTGTGGACGCGTGGTCCTGGTCAGTTCGTTGAACGTGTCAAAGTCGCTTCGTGAGAATACGATAAATGAAGAAACTCTGATCAGTCGGACCGGAGAGGTTTTTTCAGATGTAGAAATTGACGCTGAAGCACTGGCACTACAATTCACCCGAGACCACGACGTCGATGTCACAATTCTTCGGCCCGGTTGGGTTTACGGTCCCGGTGAACGAAAAATGTCAACTCTTGACAACGTACTGCGACTTGGCAAGTTTGCCTTTGTCGGGCGAAGAGATAACATCATTCCCCTGGTCTTTGTAACGGATTTGATCCGGGCCATGGTGCGAGCTGCCCACACAACGAAAGCCCGGGGCCGGATTTACAACATCACAGATGGATCCAAGACCACGACAGGCAATTTAGTGAAGGTCTTAGCTGGATTGATGGGACATCAGGTCCCGCGGCGGGTCATCTCCCCGTTGATGGCTCGTGTGGATTGGGCCCTAATAGGGTGTCGACGGCCTTACCGTCGAGGAATTCAACAGATTCTAAGTAATTCCCGGCACGTACTGATCGACCGCGCGCGAGAGGAATTAGGATATCGGCCCCTCATGTCCTTGCGGCAGGGACTCCAGAAAACGCTCCCGTGGTTGTTGCACTGTGCCCAACAGGATCTTCAACTCCGTCGAACTGCGTGACAGGCCAACAGCCACTGCGTGCAGGTGTCTCTAGGTGTGGTTGATCGGCTTTCTAGTCAATGCAAAGTCCGTTAGACAGAACGGATACTTTCCTTGCACACCGTCGTGGAACAGGGATTGCCTGTTCCCTTCTTTTCGGTTCCAAACCACAGGTCCTCGACCAGAGCTGCTTTTCCGCTTTCGGAGAAAGTTAGGAAGCGATCGGCGGAAGTTCGACGAAAAGTCCAGTTGGAACCATCGGGCTGTTTCCTCCTGATGATTGCGTCCCCGTTTGTACCGAAGTGCAAGTTTCCTCGAGACGAGGGCAGGAGAGCCAGTGGACTGATAAATTCCAACTCAAGAAATTGGAACACTTCAAAGACGACCGAACGGCCTTTCCCGAGGCGGTTGCATCCTTGAGTCATCTTGGTAGGATGACATGAATGGATTGGGAGTCACTGGTCACGAGGTAATATTGGCTTTGTGGGCAGGGGATTCGGGGACATGTAACACAGTTATCGAGTGATAGGAATTAGAATTATGGCGAAAAAAGAAGAGTCGTCTTCGCAAAATGACCTTGGTGGAGAGGCACCGGCAGGCGGTGCTGGTGGAGAGGCACCGGCAGGCGGTGCTGGTGGAGAGGCACCGGCAGGCGGTGGCGGTCAACCGCGACAACAACAGATTCAAGTTGACGAGTCGAAGGCAATCACTTCTTATGCGAATTTTTGCCGGGTAACCGGGACACCCGAAGAGCTAATTGTTGATTTTGCGCTCAATCAGCAATCCACTGGAATACCGACCAAACCGATCGAGATCAACCAACGAATCGTAGTGAACTTCTATACGGCGAAGCGACTCCTGGCCGCTCTGCAGTTGTCGCTGCATAGGCACGAGGCAACCTTCGGGGTCTTGGAGACCGATATTCAAAAACGCGTTCGACCTTCGGCCCAACGGCCCAACACCTAGTTTCACTTGGTGATTCGGGGTGGCTTCACGTCTGCAGCCGTGCCCCCGGTGACTTGGTCCCTGTTTGCGGCTTCAGATGTGGGACTCGGGCCCCGCTGCTGAAGCGAAGTGATGCTTACCCCCGGTGGGAATCGAGTCCAACGGCTGAGCGGGTTTGAGCATCGTTGAGGGATTTCTATGACAATCGATTCAGCGGTTCAACGTAAGATAATGGGTCAGTTTGCCACCGGCGTGACCGTCGTCAGCACTCAGTTGAAAAATGGCGAAACCTGGGGCATGACTGCCAATGCCGTTACGTCTCTTTCTCTAGATCCTCCTTTGGTGCTGCTGGCAGTAGTTCGAGATAGCCAGTCTCACCGGCAGTTCAGCGAGGAAAATTGTTTTGCTCTTAACATTCTTGCGGCTGATCAGCAGCAGCTCAGCGATCGATTTGCATACGCGGGTCCTAAAGATTTTTCAGGCCTCGAGGTGACTTCTGCGACAACGGGCGCCCCTATTTTAAAGGGTGTGTTGGGCTGGGTCGACTGTCGCATCAAGGAAATTCTCCCAGGGGGTGACCACGATATTTTCATCGGAGAGATTGTTGCGGGAGAATCAGGTGAGGGCGAACCGCTGTTGTTCTTCGGTGGCAAGTATGCGTCGATCAACTTGAATCCCAGCGAGTGAGCCATATCGCTGCCCATTGTCCGCATGAAGTGCCACTGTTCCGGCAAGTTGGGTGCCGGTTACTGGCGGAAATCCTGTGGGCCAGATGAGCAAGCTCTGATTGAATATAGCGACCCGCGGAGTTTAGGATGTTGCCTTTTTGGAGCGAAGTTGCCAGCTGTCTGTACGATAGCCGAAGTCGCGAGCTCCAAACTTGGCATGGACACTTGTTTCAATACGGCGGATGGTTGCTATTCTGCGGTCAGAAGTGTGTGCCTTCCAGTTGCAGTAATCGACGTTTTAAACCAACACCCTGACCTGCCGAGAATCCGCCCAGTGTCCGTCGAGCTCCCACTACACGATGGCAGGGAACAACAAGAGGAAAACGATTTCGGGCCATCACGTTTCCGACGGCACGTGCCGCTTTGGGAGAACCAGCTTGAGCGGCCAGTTCACTGTAGCTGGCAGTTTTTCCGAAAGGTATCTGTCGACAACGGTGAATTACCCGTCGAGCGAAAGGTGTCAACCACGAAAGTTGCAGTGGAATATCTGAAAATCTTTGTGGCTCGCCTTGAGCGTATCGGCCCAGTGTTGTCATCAACCCGGCCTGCCAGGCAGCTTGAGGTTCATCAACGGTCTCGAATTGGTCGCTCCCGATAGTTTGTGCGCTAGTCCGGCTGGTGGGACTCCCGAAACTCAGTCTACAAAGGTGCCGGGGCTGGACGAGCATCCACATCCGGCCTAAATCAGTCTCGAACTTCAGCAACTGGTAGGTGGGCATTGAAACCTCTCTTTTTACCACGAATTTCGCCGAAAGAACCAGCATTAGTGGGAGAAACTGCCAACGGCTGGTACTGAAGGCCATCAAAGGCTGTTTTTCACTTCAAGAGCATCTAATTTGATTGCGTTTTTCGCAATCTCGATCAATATAAAAGTTGCCGGTGGCAAGTTTTTGACAGGCCGCAAGGTTGCCCGATATACTGCACTTCCCCGCTGTGTTTTTGGTGGAGGTTTTCTGGTGACTCCCCGCTTCTCCCAGTTCTGCTGACAGGAAACAACACATGAATCGCTATAGCGGTTTAAGTGACGATTTCTACATCAACATGAATCTGAACACGGAGATGGAACTTCCGAGTTCCCGTGATAGCGTGTTGCATTTTTTTGATCGGTTACAAAAGCAGTATCCGACGATGCGCAATTTTTACTGTCGGGATCGCAACGACTTTGTTCTTGAAGAAGATAAGGAGAGTGGCAAGTACCGTTGGTCATCGGTTGAACTGCGGCGAGTATCATCGGGGCAGGTCAATCCGCCCACCGTTGAACACGCTTTAGAGCAACATGACTTGGTGCTTGATTTGGTGCCATTTATGCTTTCGATGAGCCCCTTGGATTGCGAGTCACTGAATTGCACGTTTGGTTTTGATTTTACCTACCGGGGAAATCACAACCAGTTGGTTGCCGAAGCCCTGGGTGTAGTGCCTGCCTTTGATCGATTGGCGCAACGTGCAGGAGCCACAATGATTAGCCATGAACCGTCGATTCAGTTTGGTTTGGCGGATGATTGCAGAATTCAGTGCCGCCTGAGTATTGAAACGAGAACAAGTGCTTATCATGTTCGCGTGGGTGAGTTCCCGGAAGAGCAGTTAAGTGTCTATTTGACTGCACGGCGTTACGGAAGTCTTGACCCGGGTGAAACATTTAATGAAGTGATGCACCGCCTGACCGCGATTTGTCAGGAGATGGTTGAAGAACACGTCAGGGACCAGGTACTCCGGCCACTTCAGGAAACCATCGCATTCAAATAACCTAGTGGCTCTTTCTTCGCCCCCCACACGCGTCCAATGCTGGACGTGGTAAATCTACTCTCGTTACAAGCCACACTCCGTCTGTAAAACGGATTTGCAGGTCTGTGTTGCGAAGATTCCAACAGCCCGCTGTGTTTGCAGTTGTGGCGGGAAAAAATGCCGACCCGCTGACTGGCAGAGACGATTAAGTCGTTATAGGATCGACTTGTTTCTCCGGCTGAATATCCAAGAATTCCGCCAGGGCATGGAGGTGACAGGACTTTTGGAGTTTCTTAAACGCCTTCTGTTCGACTTGACGCACACGCTCCCGGGTGACGGAAAGTAAGGTGCCGATTTGTCGCAGGTTGAGCGGAGGACTATGGTCCAACCCGAATCGCATGGTGATCACTTGCCGCTCGCGTTCCTCAAGCGTGGCAAGAACCCGGCCAATGTGATTCTGAAGTTGTTGCTGGTGCACCTGAAGGGCGGGTGAACAAATCCGAGAATCAGGGACGGTATGGTTAAGGTCGTCATCTTGTGAATCCCCTTGATGGTCCAGCGAAAGTGGTGCCGATGTGTGGCGGGTTATTTGTAGCAGGTCCATTTGGGAAAGCCGGGCCTTGTCAGCGATGTCGTCCTCGGTGGGCTGCCGACCGAGTTGGAGGGACAGGTGTTGAGCAAGTTCCTGGGTTTTCAAAACGGTCCGGTTCATGCAGACCGGCAGCCGAATCGTTCGGCAGTTACCTCCCAGTTCCTGAAGAATTGCCTGTCGGATCCAGCACGTTGCGTAAGTGGAAAACTTAATGCCACGTCGATAGTCAAATTTTTCTGCTGCTCTCATCAGGCCGGAATTCCCTTCCTGGATCAGGTCGAGCAGGCTGAGCCCCCGGTTCGTAAATTTTTTAGCGACGGAGACGACTAGCCGCAGGTTTCCGTTACACAACTGTCGTTTTGCGTTTTGATAAGCCGTTTGAGAACGGGAAATACTTTGTACTTTGCGCTGCAGAGTTCGGGGGCTGTCGTGTGATTGCTTTGCCAATCTCCAGAGCAACGCTCGCTGTTCGTTAAACAACGTTCTTTTGCTGATGTTATTTTCCTGGTCCAGAAGGTGCTTGGTACACTGCATCCGCTCGTTGAATTCGCGAAGTTCGTCAAAAATGGTCAGCAGCCGTTCTATCCTCAAGTTCAGTTCTTCAACCAGACGTGCACCTTTATGTTGTCGGCGAACGAGTCTCTTCCACGCGGTCCGGCGATTTAGTAAGGATTGTCTCTTGTTGACCGAAATCCGAAAGTCTGTCTGGTTGTTGTGCAAGAGACGCCTGAGTGTTGCCAGATTGAACGGCAATCGCTCTTTGCAACGCCGTTTTTTCTCCATGTCTGTCACGGCGATGTCCAGAACTCGGTCCATACGAGCCTGCCCACGTTCCACTTTCGTCAACAGGTCCGTGGCCTGCCGCAAAGCAAAGGCGGAGAGCAGCAACCGGTATCGAAATTCTGACCGGTGAACATCCGTTTTCCTGGCGCTGTCTTGTTCCTCGTCAAAAGTCAGTAAGGGATGTTTAGAAATTTGTAGGAGGTAGAATCCGACGGCATCATTTCCGGCTCCGACTTGTTGAACAGTTCTGGCTGCGATTTCGGATTTCCGAGTGCCGGCGAAGTGGTGTGGTGCCGGAGAAAGCAAGTGCGCAGGATCGGTAAAACGCGACATCAAATTCTCGTGGGGTAAACGTGGACGTATGGATTACAGGTGGTTGTTCTGTTTGATTTCAGCCGGCGCCGAAGGGCGATTAAATGGGTTGAGGTTGCAGCAAACGGTGCATACGACTAAGAGCGGTATGCATGCGGCTTTTCACGGTACCCACTGGAATCGAAAGAACTTCGGCTGCTTCGCGGTATTTCATATCTTGGAAGAAGACCAAGGTAACGACTTGTTTGAGGTGTTCAGGGAGCTTCGCCAATACCGACAAGGAGCGACGACTCTCCTCCCGATCAATCAAGCGGCTGATGGGAGTTTTGCGATTCCCCGGCAAGGCGTCGACCCAACCGCCTGAATTGGGGTCGTGAGTGTCGTGCGGAGTGTCGAGACTGACGGTAGTGCGACGACCATTTTTTCGGAGGTTGTCAATAGCACGATTGATTGCGATTTTGTAAATCCAGGGACGGACTTTGCGGCCTTTCTCGAACTGATCGCATTTCAGGTGGACATGTAGAAATGCTATCTGAAATGTATCTTCGGCCTGCTGCGCGTCACCGAGGTAAGCTCTCAGGTAGGCAAACAGTTCATGCTCGTAACGCTGGACCAGTGTTTCGAACACTCTTTGATTTCCCGTCCGTCGATAATCCAATAGCAGTTGTTCATCAGTCCACTCCGCGAGCGGAACAACCGCCGGTTGCAATTGTTTCTGTGTGGTTTGGGTGGTTGTCGGCATGTTGGTTTTTCCTGAAGGGCTTGCTGTGGTGTCGTACAAGCAGTAAAGCGCACTGTCCGCCGGTCTGCTTGTTTTTTGCCAGCCCTCTCAAAGGAACACACTGTGTTTGCAACTCGTGTGCCAATTGGATAGCCCGCCACCCAGGTGTACGCAATCAGTGTTGAGTATTGAAGATAACGTCTTGAACGGGGGAAAAGCGGGTGGGTCGAAGATGGGTGTTGCGCGGGGCGATTCGCCCCAGCGAGACATTCTGCCCCGTGTCAATTGGAGGTCCGACCAGCGAGGGGAAGATTCTTCCAACAGGAATGAGGGGCAACTGGGGGGTTGGGGCAGTTGGAGCCAACAGGAACTCGTGACACACCGTAACCGGTCATCAGCAAGGTCCTTGAATTGGAGGCCGAAAACTTGAAGGGTTGCTCGCCTCAGCGGCCCGTTATTTGGCTCACTTGGTCTACCATAGTCCAGCCGATTCAGATTGTCGTTCCGGTGAAGATTGGCGACATGTCATCAGCTCCCGCTTGCCTCCTTCCGGTTGAAGCAGCGCGCGTTGGGCGAGTAGAAGATGAATGCGTTGGGACCGCTGGCCACGGGGTATTAAAACTATTACCGTTCCAATTCCACATTCCAGTAGGCTTCGCTGACGAACTTTGCCCAGCTTTCGATGCGTACGTCTTGGGGAGCGTAAAGCGGTTTCCAACGAGGACGACCGGGCACGTTTCGCAGTCGCATATTAGCTTGTTGCGGAATGCGGTCAGCCTTCCGTTTGTTACAATTCAAGCAAGCTAACACACAGTTTTCCCAAGTTGACTCACCCCCGTGTGAACGCGGTAAGACGTGGTCAATCGTCAGTTCGCCTGTACCAGGTTGAACTCCGCAGTATTGACATGTGAATCGGTCGCGTTTGAAGACATTGCGGCGACTGAAACTGACTGCCTTTGCCGGTAATCGGTCGTACTCGTTCAACGTGACGATCTCGGGAACACGCAGACGAAATGATACCGCCCGGACGAAGGGTTCGTCATCCCGGGGACGAAGTCGTACCCAATCGGACCACGTGTAGAGTTGGTAATCCGCCGGATCGACAACACGAACGGTCTCATTCCAGAGCATTACCAGGGCGCGTGCAACGGTAGAGACGTTGACGGGTTGCCAGTTGCGGTTCAAGATTAGCGTCGGACGTTGCAATAACGCTGAAACCATGTTCTGCCTCTTGGGGATCCTGCTATAATCCTTGGGGCAACCGCCTTTATTTCAACTCCTGTTAACTAGTTTAATCATACGCGGGCCCGTCTGGGTACGCCAAAAACCATTTTTGGTGTGAGGTTTTTTACCTTGGTAAACGCAAGGGCCTCCTGCTTGGTTCCGTATTGATCAGAAATGAACTGTAAAATATGAATTCTTACCGAATAGCAATTTACCCGGGCGACGGGATTGGCAAAGAAGTTTGCGATCAAGCGGTGCGAGTGTTGCAGCACGTTCAGCAGCAGGAGGGAAGTTTTCAACTGCAATTTTCTTGGTTGCCCTGGGGTTGCGATTACTATTCCCAGCATGGGTCGGTCGTGCCAGACGATTACCTGGAACAGTTAAAGACGTTTGATGCGATTTTTCTCGGTG
>PBTE01000121.1 GCA_002726515.1 Planctomycetaceae bacterium
GACTATTTCAATTGCTTGACTATTTCAATTGCTTGACTATTTCAATTGCTTGACTATTTCAATTGCTTGACCTGGAGGTTGCGATACCTGACAACGCTTTTGGGGTCGTGCGCCTGCAGGGCGATCGAACCCTTCCCGATGCGGCGTCCAGCGGTTACTCCGGCCGGTTCCGTGTAATCTACGACGACTTTGCCGTTAATGCGTGTTACGATGTTTTGGCCTTGAACGGTAATCTGCATAGTGTACCACTCGTTGTCTTCCACCCGTGCATTGTAATTCTTGACCACGCCCCACAGGCTGCCATTTTTAACCGGGTCACTGTGAGTGCAGTTGACCTGGACCTCATACCCCTTGCTTGGCCAGGTCTCCTCGTAAGCCGTGTGGAAGTAGATGCCCGAATTGGAGCCCGGCTGCGTCATGATTTCACACGTGAAGTCGAAGTTTTGGTATTCACTGATGGTAAACAGGTGTGCCCGATTGCCACGGACAACGATCACTCCGTCTTCTACCGAGAAGTCGCCGTTTTCGCTGGCCTTCCAACCGGTAAGGTCCCGGCCATTGAAAAGGCGGACGAATCCATCATCACCCTTGCCTTCACCCGACAGCCAGCAAAACGAGAGAAAGACAAACGTCATCACAGTTAGATTGGTGACACGGTTTTTCATGGCAGTCCCTTCAGCAAGGCTTCAATTAGCAGGTCTGAAAAACGAAATGGAAAACTGTAGGTCGCGCAGCAAGGGACGAGACAAACAGCTAACCGTCAATTTACCGTAAAGTGGAGTGCGCGGCTGCCCCGTGTCGCGGGGCTGGCAAGTCACGACCGGAAAATCGAGCTCAATTTTCCGGGAGATCCCAAGGGTTCTCAGGCGACGGGGGTGATTGTCCCAGCAGGGCCTGAGTGATACGCCGTGCGTGAATGTGGCAATTCTCAATGAAGAGACGATATTTTTTCTGTTCACCAGCCAAAGCAGTTCCCGCGACATACACTCCAGGCACATTCGTTTCCATCGTATCGGCGTTGTAAACCGGCTCCCGCTCTGGTCCCTCGAGCTTGACCCCTAACTGCCGGAAGAACTTCTGGTCAGGTTGAAATCCCGTCAAGAGCAAAACGAAGTCCGCTTCAACCGAAAATGTTCTTGCTTCACGATCAGTCGATTGTAACTGGATAGAGGTGGGAGTGATCTCAACAGGTTTCGAGTTGAAATACGACTCAATCTTTCCTCGTGTGATCAGTCCCTGTAACTCAGGATAGATCCAGTACTTGATAGAACGATCGTCCAGTCGGTCCCCGCGGTAGCTCAAAGCCACTTCTGCACCCGCCCGGAAGCAACGTAGGGCTGCTTCTGCCGCCGAATTCTTGCCACCCACAATCAGAACTTTCTTACGGAAATAAGTGTGTGGTTCCGCGAGTGTGTGTGACACATGCGAAAGCGTTTCACCCGGAATTTCTAAGAGCCGGGGAAACGTCATGTTGCCAATGGCGAGGATGACTTTGTCTGACGTGTAGGTATGTGTTCTTGTTCCACAGGCTGTCGTTGTCTGTAGCAGGAAGCCGCCGGTATCGGTTTTCTGGATGTTCTCAACAGGCTCGTAGTTGCGAATTTGCAAGTCGAAAGCTTCGGCGACCGAGCGCAGGTAGGCGATGTACTGTTCTTTTGTTGTCTTGGTTTGGTTGACGTTCGGAATCGGAATTCCGGCAATGGCAATCCGTTCGGGCGAACTGAAGTAAATTGTACCGGGCGGATAGGCCATGATGGTCGCCGCCATCTGACCTTTTTCGAAGTGTAAGTATTCCAAGCCGGACTGGTTCAACTGAATGGCGGTTTCCAAACCAATCGGACCGGCACCAATCAGCGCGATCGGAGTATGTTGCTGCAGCTCATTCATGGACAGCCAGCGTAACAAGGCGACCCGGCTGTGTCACGGGGTAGAGCACGGTTTCCCGCCTGCTTCGGGGCCTTGCATGCCTTCACAACCAATGGCTGACCTCTAACGAACAACACCACGCTTGTGGAAACCCAAATGTCGGCAAGCGAGCTGAGATATTGGAAACGTTGTTGCTTGCCAGTTTTTCTACGGTAATCGAAGAGAATCAAGCCGCCGCCAAGGCGCGCCACGCGTAGAAAAATAGACGTTCAGTGTGGAGGGAAAATTGCGCCAAGGGCAGTCGCGGCGACTGTCATTGGCATTCATCGGCCGGAAAATGCCAGGGCAGCCCATCCCACAATGAACGAACTTCCTCCTAGGGGAACGACGGCACCCAGAAGCTTGATTCCAGTGAATACCAGCAGATACAAACAGCCCGAGAAGAAAACGATTCCCAGGAGGAAGGCGAATGCAGAAAAATTGACCGCTCTCCCGGCACGCTGTTGGGCAACCAGGCCAACTCCCATCAGGGCCAGCACGTGGTAGAGATGGTATTTCACCGCGGTTTCAAACACTTCACAGCGGCTTTCGATCTCTGCTGGTTCGACTCCCATGGTTCCCAGAACATCGGGGAGCGCATGAGCACCGAAAGCGCCCATAAAAACCCCCAGGGCCCCCAGCATGCCGGCAATCAGAAGGGAGTGTTTCGCCATCGTCAGGGGGGGTTGCCGCCGATCAGTATTTCTTCTTCTTCCTCTTTGATGATGATCCGTGGGGTGACCATCAACATCAGACTTTCCGCTTCACGCCCAATTCCTACGTTTGTAAATAGTCGATTTACGTAGGGAAGCTTGGACAACATTGGTACGCCACGTTCAACACGTCCTTCTGAAAGACGCTTGATACCTCCTAAAAGGATGGTGCCTCCGTCAGGTACACTAACCGTTGTATTAACCGTGACGAATTTAAACTCCGGCAACTGAACCGTCGTACCTGAGCTAAAGGTTTCGATTTCGTTTTGTACATTGTTCGTCTCGTCACTGGGGTCAACTGCAGCAGTGCCAGAACTGGACGAGGAACTGCCCGTGAATGTGAACGTTTGAACATGTCCGATTTTGCTGAAGAAGGGCACTAACGTGAGACGCACAAAACGACGATCCGGTGAAACGACCGCTTGAACGCTCAACGAAGTTCCCTCGCTCAGAACGGTGATCACCGGTTGTTGTGCTGCGGCAAAATCACCAACCACCGGGATCACACTTGTCACGAAAGGCCTTTGAGACTGATCGCTGATCGAAGCCTGTTGGCCGTTGAACAGTGTCACTTTGGGAGATTGCATAATATTACTGCGGCTGTCTCCTTGCGTCGCTTGAATCAGAAAGAACGCTTCGATATCGCTGAGGATGGCAAAGCCGAAGTTAGCGGCAGATTCCGGATCAAATCCGCCAAAGATCGGAGCTGAAGCCGCAAAACTACCTTGGCGGAATTGGAGATCGAGGTCCGCTGTGGGGCCAAGGGCGTTCAGGCCGGTTGTGAAGCTGGGACCGTTGTCAGGCCTTGAAGGCGACTCATTGATCCACCCTCTGGCAGGCTGGTTCCCTTCGCCTCCACCTCCCCCGTCGTCGTCGTTTCGAATCGTCATGTCGTCATAACCGAGTCCCGTGTTGTCATCGATATCGAAGTTAAAATCGACCCCCATTTTCTCAAAGAAATTATCGGAGAGTACGATGTACCGCACCTCGATCGTCACTTGCAAATCTTGCAAACGCCGCAATTGTTCCAACAGGTCGGCGACCTCTTCATGCACGTCCTGAGTTTGCGTCACGACCAAACTCAACGTGCCTTCAAACTCCTGGATGGCACCGCTGCCACCCACTTCTTCCCAGGTGTCGGGTTTGATGGTCGTGGTGATCAAGTCAATCAGTGAATCGAAATCTGCCGCCGCCGCTCCTCCCAGGCCACCAGGCCCCGGAATAATCGGTTGTCGGGAACCCCTGCTTTGACCCGCCATGGGAACACCGCCACCCAGCATCTGACTCAACACGGAGGGGCTGGTTGTGGCGCCCTGCTGACCTTCCTCTTGTGAAGCTAATATCAGGGGGCCGCTGTAGGACTTTCCTCCAATCTTTCCATAGCCAAGGGCATCGTGAGCTGCGGCCATTGCAGCGGGCATCCCCAAGTTGTGGCTCGGAACAAAATTAGGTATCGGAGTCACCAGGTCGGCCACGTTATAAACATGGGGGTAGACTTCCGAGTCTTTCATCTGTTCACTGGTAATTTTGAGCACTTCGTTACGAATCACGTAGCTCAAGCGCAAAGGTTCCAAGATGAGCGTCAATGCGCTTTTCAGGGAAATTGGTTTGCCGGAAAGATTGAGTGTGACCGGTTCGTCACTCGTCACCCCTTCGGCCATCATTCCTAAGGGATCCAAAAATATGTTGACGCTGGTCAGGTTGGACAGCGTGTCCATGACGTCTTTCAGCGGCCGATTGTTGAAATGCACCTCCACAGGTGTCTTCAGCTGCCGATAAATTTCCCGTTCCGATTCCGAGAGGTGCGACTGTGGATCCCCTACTCTCTTGAGGCGCCTTCTGGATAGATCTTCCCAGTCCCGTTGGTTGGGAAATTTCAGGGGATCACGGTCGTCAAAGCCGAGCGAAGACTCCGTGGTGCTCTCCATGGTTCCGAGGAAACCGTCATTCTGTAACTCGGTAAAACTTACGTTTCGCGCATTACGTTGAATGAAGTCGCTTTTCCAAACCAATATCGTCGTCAACTCGTTATCGGGAGCCAGCTCACGTGCTTGTCGGGCTATGAGACGGGCTTCTGCATAGCGCCGTTGGTCGAGCAAACCATTGAACTGGTCGACCAACTCAGCCAGCTTTTCCTGAGTTTCCTGCTCGAGCGCTCTGCCCCGCCGGATGTCGTCAAGTACGGCTTGATTTTCTTGGTCCAGTTCAAGGTCCGCCCTGTTCTGGTCAATGAAAGTTTCCAGCCGTCTTAATGTCGCATCGACACGAACAACCAGCCTGCTGCGAGACTTTTCCGACAGCGCCGATGCTTTGATGCGCTGTTTGAGTTCATTGAGAGTCTTTAACGCCTCAAACGGATCTGTTTGCTCAAGTTTTTCAGCCTCTCGCTGCAGGTAAGTCACTTCACTGATCCACTGTCTCCACAGCAGGGCCTGCTGGGCTTCGACGGTGTCAACCGCAGAAGTTTGATTCCGCGGTGGACGTACGACGTTCTGTTGGGTGTTGAACAGTTTTGTTTGGTCCTGAAGCTGCTGCTGCCCGTTGGAATTGAGTTTCGAATTGTCTTCCAGAGCTTTGGAAAAATGACCTCGTGTCGTGTCTGCGTTGCTGGTTCCTGAATTGCCCGCTCGGGTCAATTTCTGGGAACCGAGAAAGGGGCTGGTGACGGGTGTTCCCCGTCCGGGGAGCGTGTTTGCCAGCCGATTTCGAGAGTTGTTGCTTTCTGGTTTGTAGATTGCCGCAGCTACACCGTTTTCTGGCTGTTCACCGGTTTCACTTTGCGGGCCATCAGCAAGTTGGGCAGCGGCTGATGCCAGAAGACCACCTCGTCTGGGGGCCTTGACCGGAGACACATCAGGATTATTTTGTGCCCCAGTTGCCGCACGATTTGAGAAGGTCCGCTCCGGTCTGGAACCCGAATAAGTCGAATTTACGCTGCCGACTATTGTGTTTCCATCAGCGGGTGAGCGACTGTGAGCCGTTGATTGGGGGCCTTCCAAATGATCTGGCGGCGCGGCGAAGTTGGGCTCTAACGTCGATTTCGGTGTCTGTGGCAAAGGAGGTTCTGTAAGGGAGGCCACCCCGGGTTGTGTCGGGAACGCCTGAAAGCCGGTGTCGACATTTGACGTGCCGGTAGGGGGAGTGACCTGGGTGTTATCAACGAAAGGATTGACAAGTCCACTCGCTCCCTGCGTGAATAACTCCGACGACGTTGAATTCAAATCAGAGTTCAAGGCAAGCTGACCCGTTGGCAAGTTTCCCGGTTGAGTGAACGGGTTCACTTGAGGTGTACTGTCGGAAACAATGCCGACAGGTTGCGAGTATCCATCCGATCCGTTGACCTCCACGATGCCTGTCAGACGCAAGTCTTCAAGCAATTGCTCGGGAGAATACTCCTCGGGTCCAAATTGGGCATTTAATGCTGCTGCCTTTCTGTACCACGTTACAGCACCGTTGTAGTTGCGCTGCGATAGGGCAAGTTGTCCGTTGGCAAGATACTCTTGCGCGCGAATTTTGCTATTGTCCAACAGGTTCGCAAGCTGTTCTTCTTCGTTGGGCTGAATCTGGAAGGGGTCTTGGGGTATTTCCGTCGAGCCAGGATCGTTTCTTCTTCCGAAGAGTGAAGGGAGTAACCGTTTTGATTTCCTCGGGGGGTTCACCAAAACATTTTTCCGCAATTCGTTGAGTTCCTGTCGTAGCTTCTGCGGAGAGTTGGGGTGAGCAGAAAAAGAAGAATCGCGTTGAACATCCAGTGCCTCGGCTTGATCAATCAACGAGGTGGCCTGTTCAAAATCTCCACGTTCTATCGCATTTCTTGCATTGTGGAGAATGTCATTGGCCTTTTTGACATCTCCAGAGGGTGACTGTCCAATCACCGCACGGGATACCACCAATGAAAAAGAGCCGACTGGCAATTCCGCCCGGACTGAACGATTAGCCGTGAATGGGGATAGGATTGCACAAAAGGTCAGCCACTGTAGGGTGACTCTTAGTTGGATTGTTTGATTGCAAGTCATAGCCAGTCGCTTGAGATGAGAGGGAGTGTACGCGATCTGCGGTGTGTCGACACCTGTAAACTTTGGAGTGAACAAAGCAAACCAGGAAAAGTCCACTTGACCCGAATTTACCAAGCGCTTGAATAGCGCCGGAACTCGATCGAAACACAAAAGTAAAAAGAAAGGAGCGAGATAAATAGCCATGACGGGCGCAGCGGTCAAGTGCAGTTCGCAGGGTACTCGTTTTTAATTTTGTTTGGCTCTCGTGAAGCCCGCTGTCGCGTCAATGCCAGGGTAGCTTGCACGGTCCATGTATTCCGGGGATTAGCAGGACGATCCCCAAGTGAATACTTCCGGCGAAAGTTTGCAAATCTGTGAGGTTTCGATAGATAGGAAAAGACTTTCGGGGCGATATCAACAGTGTGTGTCCACGTAAACAGGCAAAGCATTCCCACCAGAGAATCAGTGCAAGCAGCCGACACGACGACGAATTTTCCCGGCTAGCAAGGTCGTTCAGCAGGGTGCGGCGAACACGGGTGGTAAGCATTGGATTACTATCACAACAAAGTTTGCCTCATTGCAGGTGCAGCTTCAGGGACCGGCGCTGGGCTGGTCCAAAGTCTTGCCGAACGAAAAGCACGTGTTGTCGTAACAGACATCGATCAAGAGCCGGCCGTACGACTTGCTGACCAATTGAATGGCCAGGGCCATCGGGCTCATGGCCGCGGGCTCGATGTTCGGTTTTCTCAAGACTCGCAAGACGCCGTGGGTCTTACACGTTCCAAATATGGACGGCTGGACCTGTTGGTGAACAATGCGGGAGTCGGATCGGCCGGAGAATTGCGGGACGTGGAAGTTTCGGACCGGAAGAAGGTTATCGATGTGAATCTGTGTGGGGGCATTCGCGGAGTTCATGCTTGCCTGCCCGTGATGGTGCGTCAGGGGTTCGGACAGATCGTCAAGATTTCTTCCGCTTGTGGTCTAGTTCCGCGACCCGGCATGATACCCTATGCCACTTCCAAGCCTGGCGTGGTGGGTCTTTCGAACTCGCTACGTGTTGAGGCCGAAGACCTGGGTATTCGAGTCAACGTTGTGTGTCCGTTTAACATCGCAACCCCGGTCTACAAAACCACGGTGTATAAGAACCTTGATTACGAGGGGGTCTTGGCGGCGACTCCTCTGCCGGCAATGTCGATCGAACGTTGCGTGCGCAGGATCTTAAAAAGGGTCAGGCGTAACTGGGAAGAGATCTGTAACTGGGCAGGGATCACTGTGCACCCTTATGCGGATTTCGAATGGTGGTGTTATCGATTCTTTCCACCCGTCGCGACCAGTTTGCTCCGTCGTTGGCGCCGGATGTTTCGTAAATTTCGCACTGAGAAACGAACGCGGGAGCCGAAGGAAAACTGCCATGTCGCTTAAAGGCAAAGTTGCCTGGATCACGGGAGCCTCCTCTGGAATCGGACGGGAACTGGCCTTGGCGCTCTCTCAGAGAGGTGTTTGTGTTGTATTGTCCGCACGGCGGCGGGAAGTGTTGCGAGAAGTGCAACAATCCTGTGACCGACCCGATGCGCATCTCGTTCTACCATTGGACGTGACCAATGAAGATTCACTGCCCCTCGCTGCCCAGCAGGTGTACGACCGTTATTCACAGGTCGATTTCCTGATGAACATGGCGGGAATCACTCAGCGCGGCATGGCGATGGACACGATCATGGAAGTGGATCGTCGAATCATGGAGTTGAATTTTTTTGCAACCGTGGCCCTGACCAAAACGGTACTACCTAAGATGGTTCAGCGCGGTACCGGACAGATCGTTGTTTGTAGCAGTTTATTAGGGAAATTCGGTGCGGCGACACGTTCTGGATATGCGGCTTCTAAACATGCGTTGCACGGGTTTTTCGATAGTCTGCGTGCGGAAATACACGGCTCGGGAGTGCTCGTCACGATCGTGTGTCCCGGTTTCACACGCACTAACGCGTCCATCAACGCCCTGACTCCGGACGGAACTCCTTTTGGGAATATGGACCAAAATATTGGGGACGGAATGCAACCAGAGATCAGCGCACAACGGATCATAAGATCCATCTTGCGAGGTAAAAGCGAAGTCTACATCGCCGGTAAGGAACGCATGGCGGTTTATTTGAAACGTTTTGCCCCAGGCATTTTTGAACGCGTTATTCGTCGGGTTGCACTCAAATAGGACTCCGAAATCAGCGATTTGTCAGTACTGCCTTCCAAAACAACGCCGTTCCTGCGGGATCCCGAATTCAAACGAAAACTTCAGGAACTCCGGAGAGGTGACAACAGAACAAATGGGGTTTACCGGATTTGAACCTGCTTGATCTTGGCATTGATCAATTGGAGCAACTATTGAATTTTACCGACGTGGGCAGTGGGTGCCCTGCAACGTGGAGCGAAGCCGGGTGACCAACACGCGTGTCCTTCACTGTGGACACCTCTTCAAATTTTCCGTTTTCCCCCTGGGGGAAGATTTTCACTTACCGCACCACATGCTTACCACCGTCCCGCATTATCGTCTGAAATAGTCGCATGAAACAATGCTTATATATTCCGGGCATCAACACAAATCTCGAGTCGTCGATGGCTATTTTGTGCCCAAGTTTCAGCTAGCGACAGTTCCTACAGTGCTCGAGGTGTCGGGCTCTGAATACGCTTCACGGGAAGACGAAAAAGTGTACATCGATAACACCGTGTTGGACAGCCGCAAAGTAAGTCAGTGGGACCGGGCTAACTTGGAACGCGGAGGAGAGTGTGAAATCCAACGGGCACGCGAGAACATTGTGCAAGGTCGATTTCGATCTTCCGGCTGGACTGGCAGCTGGCACGACGACTGCGCATGCCGTGCCCGCTGTTTGTGTTGAGAGGCTCGAGGGGCATCTCCGCCCGACAGACTTTCCCTCCACGCGGCAACAGGACTGACTGACGACCCCGGAAAATTCGTTCTGCGAACGTCAGTTTTACGCCCACAAAAGAGCGACTCGTGGATTTTTCTAACGGGCATGGTTAAGTTGATCGACCTTCAAGGACAGCCGCGTTATTTTCTGCGTACCAATCAAGTGTGAGTTTCAAACCATCACGGATTCCGACCTCCGGTTGCCAACCTAATTGCCGGGCAGCACGTGCCGTGCTGAACTGAGTAGGTCTGCCAATCATATACAACGCTCTGCGGGTCACTGGCGGCGGGTGCGGACGTCTTGCCAGTTGGTAGGCTATCTCGGCGATGGAAGCGACGCACCAGGCCAGTGGTAGTGACACGTTGCGCCGTACAGGTGGCAGCTTCAATCGGTCACAGAGAATGTCAATCATGTCGCGTTGTGAACACTCACCATGGTGGCAGAGGTGAAAAGCTTGTGCATGGACCGACGGGTGGTTGGCAGCCAGGATTGCACCGCGAGCGACGTCGGTGGCATAGACCATGTTCAGTGGATTTACTCCGGAACCGATCACACGGACTCGGCCGGCTCGTAACGCCTCAAATACACGCGGAAGCGCTTTGTAGTCTCGGGGTCCGTAAACCCAACTGGGACGTACGATCGTGTAATTGGAATAGCCTTTGAGTTGTTCTTCCGCGAGAAATTTTGTTCGGCCATAGTGATCACCTATCCAGTGATGCTGGCCGATCGGCAAATCCTCGGAATACTCGCCACGCATGGCAGATTGTTTTCCGTACACCGAAATCGAGCTGACATGCAGGATTTTGGGACAGGCGGAACGGCGACACGCTTCCACAAGGTTTCGCGTTGTCTCGACAGTGCCCGAATAGAACTGTCGCCAGGGCCCCCAGTCTCCCACGAATGCCGCAGCGTGATATACGGTGTCGACAGACTTCAAGGCTTGACGGACAGAATCGGGCTCATTCAAATCGCCGACAAATATTTCGACGTTGAGTTTCTCCAGGAAGCGTGTGTCGCTGGAGGGCCGAACCAGGGCACGTACGCGTTCCTGACGGTTGACCAACTGTTCCGCGATGTGGCTTCCCAGGAATCCCGTGGCACCGGTGACGAGTTTCAAGTTCCCCACAATGATCTACCTTCCTGGCGGAGTACAACCCACGCGTGACCTACTATACAAGTTTGATGGACCGTGCCCAATGGAGATAGTCAGACGTCGAGTCGGAAGGTCTGAGAGAATCGACTTTTGTCGGACCGCTGAGAAGCACCGGTACTTTTAACGGCAAGATTTCCGACGTGTTCTTGTGAAGCTGAATGAGAAGCGAGCCGCTGTTAAAACGGTGTGAACTCGGATGGTCCAAACACGCTGCCGGGACCTTGCCATGCGACACTGGCAGCGCTATAATCCGGGGTTTGTCTTGAAGGTTGTGATCTGAAAAAGGCACATCGTGATGAAGATTCATGAGTTCCAGGGAAAGAAATTATTTGCGGATCATGGAATTCGCGTGCCGCGCGGATTAGTTGCGACAACTCCGGAAGATGCGGCTGGTGCTTTTGACGAATTGGGTGGTCACTTCGCAGTCGTCAAGGCGCAAATCCATGCAGGAGGTCGAGGGAAAGGAACTATCAAAGATAATCCCCAACAGCGGGGTGTGCAACTGGTCAAGCACCGTGAGCAGGCTTCCGAAGTTGCGGAACACCTGCTGGGCAAGGAACTGGTGACCATTCAAACCGGGCCGATCGGTAAGACCGTGAATCAGGTACTGGTGGAAGAGGGATGTGACATTTCCCGGGAGCTTTATCTGGGCATCGTGCTCGATCGTGCGGCTGGCAAACCGGTGCTCATGGTTTCCACGGAGGGTGGTGTCGAGATCGAAAAAGTGGCTGCTGAGACGCCAGACCTGATTCACAAAACACACTTTGATCCGGCGATTGGCCTGGAAGCCTTCCAGGTTCGCAAGCTGAGTAAGCAACTGGGCTTGGGCGCCGCTGGCTTCAAGGACGCTGCTCAATTCATGAAAGCATTGTGTCGCTTATTCGTCGATCAAGATTGTAGTCTGCTTGAAATCAATCCTCTGGTAGTCACTGGTGGGAGCGAACTGTTGGCATTGGATGCAAAAATCACTTTTGACGACAATGCTCTGTTTCGCCATCCTGATATCGCAAAGTTACGTGACCTGTCCGAAGAAGAGCCTGCGGAGGTGCGCGCTGCAGACGCGGGTTTGAGCTATGTCAAGTTGGATGGCAACATCGGTTGCCTGGTGAATGGCGCGGGTTTGGCGATGAGCACCATGGACATCATCAAATACCATGGTGGCGAGCCAGCCAACTTTTTGGACGTGGGTGGCGGGGCCAACGTCGAGCAAGTGACCGAGGCGTTTCGTATTCTGGTCGAAGATTCGAATGTCAAGGCTGTGTTGGTCAATATTTTTGGCGGGATCATGCAATGCACGACGATTGCAAACGCTTTGCTGGAAGCCTACCAGACGGTCGAGTTCAACGTGCCATTGGTAGTTCGTCTCGAGGGTACCGAGGTTAAGGAAGGGCGAAAGATTATTGCACAAAGTGGTGTAGATATCATTACAGCCGATGACCTGACGGATGCCGCAAAAAAAGTTGTGGCGGCAGCTGGCTGAGCAGGCAGCAAACAACCGCCGAATTCAACGTGAACTTAGATAGAGTGTTTTCATGCGAAGTCGAATGAGTGATTCCGCACAAAATTCGAATAGTGGTGTATCGTGGGGCGACTTTTTCCTCGCCAGGTTTGCCGCAGTAGTCAGCATGTATCCACGTGAATAAGTCTGAAGGGACCCGTTCTTGATGAGCATTCTGGTTAACAAAGAGACGCGTGTCATTTGCCAAGGCATAACGGGTCGGGCCGGAGAATTTCACGCCCAAGGATGCTTGTCGTACGGCACCCAGGTGGTGGGAGGGGTCACGCCAGGTAAAGGAGGTCAAGAGGCTCTCGGGTTACCCGTGTTCGATACGGTCTACGAAGCTGTCGAGCAAACCGGGGCAGACGCCACGATGATCTTCGTGCCTGCGGCATTTACGGCAGACGCTATTCTGGAAGCGGTTGACGCCGGAATACAAACCATCGTCGCCATCACCGAGGGTGTCCCGCCTCTGGACATGGTTCGAGTCAACAAAGTCGTCCAGGAAAGCCAATCAGTTTTAATTGGACCGAATTGCCCCGGATTGATCACGCCCGATGAATGTAAAATGGGTATCATGCCTGGATACATTCACCAAAAAGGTCCAGTGGGTGTTATGAGCCGGAGTGGTACGTTGACGTACGAGGCCGTCTGGCAACTTTCCAACCTGGGTTTGGGACAATCGACTTGTGTCGGACTGGGAGGCGATCCGATCGTAGGGACGTCTTTCATCGATCTGTTTCAGCTTTACGAATCAGATCCTGCAACGGAAGCCATTTTAATGATGGGCGAGATCGGTGGTACGGCTGAAGAGGAAGCGGCTGCTTTTGTTAAAGACAACGTGACCAAGCCCGTCGCTGCTTTCATCGCTGGTCAAACAGCACCTCCCGGTAAGCGCATGGGCCACGCCGGCGCGATCATTTCGGGCGGGAAGGGCACCGCTGCGGAAAAGACATCCGCTTTACGTGAAGCCGGGATTGTGGTTGCCGAAAGTCCTGCAGATATGGGTACGGTCATGCAACGCGCCATTAAAGAGGCGAGTTCGTAAAACAAATGCCGATACTGTTTCAACAAGACTTAAAGCCATTCGTCAGTGAAATACTCGAAACGGTGGGTAGTTCTCCAGAAGCCGCCCGGCATGTGGCTGGGCATCTGGTGGAATCTAATCTGGCCGGCCACGATTCTCACGGTGTAATACGCGTGGTCGAATATTGCCGGCATGCACAAGACGGGATGGTGCGACCTGCTGAGACGCCGACCGTCGAACGCGAAAATCCATGCACCGCTGTGGTTGATGGACATCAGGGGTGGGGAGCGGTGACAGCCCACTACGCAATTAACCTGGCTATTGAAAAGGCCAAAAAAGTGGGATTGTCCGCTGTGCTGGTGAAACGTTCTCACCACGTGGGGCGGGTCGGTGTTTATGTCACCCGGGCTGCTGAAGAGGGCCTGATTGGTACCGCCTACTGCAACGTTCAGGGACCTGCCCGGGTCGCTCCTTGGGGAAGTGGACAAAGGCGACTTTGTACCAACCCAATCGCCTTCGCGTTTCCCACGGGTCAAGCCCCAATTGTCGTGGACTTTGCATCGAGTACGGTTGCAGAGGGCAAGGTAAGGCTGGCACGCACATCCTCCAAACCGGTTCCTCTGGGCTGGGTGGTGGGACCCGATGGGCAATTCACGACCGACCCAAACGTGGCTTACGAAGAGGGAGCGATCGCACCGTTGGGTAGTGATCAGGGACACAAAGGTTACTGTTTGGCACTGGCCATGGATCTTTTTACCGGAGTGCTCTCCGGAGAAGGTTGTGCCCAGATGGTCAAACGCTATGCCAACGGTTTACTGTTTCAAGTGCTCGATCCCGGTTGCTTTACTGAAAGTGAAGAACTGTATCGTAACCTGAGTGACTACGTCACTTACGTGAAAGGCGTTCGACCAAAGCCCGGCAGCGAGGTTCTGCTGCCCGGAGAAATCGAGCGACGCCGACGCGAGCAGCGATTGCGAGAAGGTATCGAAGTTGACCAAGCCGTGTGGTCGGAACTGCTGCAACTGGCGCAGTCACTGGGCGTACAATGGAACGGCTCGTCATGACGTAAGAGAAGGTGTCGAGCACATTTCGACCACAGGCCGGACGGGTTACCGGTTGTTCCATTTTCCAGCCGACCGGCATTCACACCTTGTACGGAGTCTCCTTGCATATTTGTTTGCGAATGGTCCGTTTCGATGCACCTGCTAACAAGGGCCCGGTGACTCATTCAGCCGGAAGGTTTCCAGCTAGGTTTCCGTTGCCCGGTCGGTGGGAATGTGATTTGATTGTGTCACCGTGAACCCAGCTCGTGGTTTTTCTGTCGGTGGATTTTCCATTACGGGTGGCAGTACATTTTCAGAATTGTTTCGGTCTGGGGAAAGTCGGATTTTTCTGGCGTCAAGTCGCAAAACAGTCACTTGTCCTTCGATTCCTCTGGCCGGTCGCTTACGGATTACGTGCAAACGGTTCCCTCATCTCGACCAATGATTGACCGCGACCAACCACCTAAGCAAATGGGATTGCGCAACTGTGGTTTTCAGCAGGGCCTGGACAAACACGTCCTGACAAGGTTCCTGAGCCTCTGTATGGTTGCCCAGCTGTCGCAATGCTTCGCACAAAAACTTGTTTTTATAGAAATGACTTCCTGCACTGGCGGGAGTTCCCGAGTTTTGATCTCTTCGGGGATGGCTGATTTAGCCCGTTACCGAGGGATTTGCACTGGATGACATTCAGAAAACCGCTTGAGGAATGACGTTTTTCGAATTTAAACGCAAGTCAGTCTTTCACGCCGTCAGGGGTGGGCTGATGCCCTGCAACTCTTGCCAGCAGTTGAAGGCCGACTGCAGATCGTACCGGTGTGGCACGAAAAACCCCCATATGCGAGTTCGTCGAATAACCCCTTTTTCCAGCCTTTCGTTCCTGAAGAGTTTACGACTCCAGGTGACCCTCGTGTCCTGGGGTGTGTTGCTGAAAAGCTTACTGTCATGGAACTCCGAGGGCTGAACAATTTCAACGTAGCTCAAGTCCGGTTGAGTGGTCCGGAAAAGAACGACGCTCGTACCGTTGCAGGGGTCAATTTGTTGTCCCGATGGATCTCTTTCCTCAATTTTCTCGAACTCTGCTCGATGAATGTCTGCCAACCGCCAGACCTCGTCCGCATCGAGATCGGTTGCCACGGTGACACTGGCATCACTGTCGAGCAAACTGGTTTGCATGGAAACAATGAATTCCCAGCCGGTGCAGTCACTTGACTTGGTCTGAAAATCACGGACACGCCAGCAAATCTGAGGGCGCAGGGGGCAATCCAACGTTGGGGAATAGGTGGCGATCAAGTCTCTGCCACGTGCATAAGACTCGAATAACTGCTCTTGTTTGCGTTCGTGCAAAGGACTTAAGACGCGGAGCAGGCGAGTGCCGGGCAATTTGAAATCTCGTACGACGAGGTCATGAATTCCGTCTCCGGGGCGCAACATATCAACCTTGGCTGACAATTCGTCCGTATCGAGTCGCGCGATGTTATTTTCCAATAGCCACATAAGTTGTGAGCCGAACGTGTCGTTGCTGAAACGTCAATGAGGGTGTGATATTCCGGAACTGGCCGGCCTGCGCTCCGGTTGCATCTTGATTCGCGCAACTCCTGAACGATTGTGGACTATGGGAACGAAAAACCCCCGCCGTTCGCAATAGCGAAACAGCGGGGCCGGAACAGAGAAGAGGCCAAATCACCTGCATCAGTCAGGCGTGAAAAATATGATAGTATGAGGCCGTTACGTCAAAGCACTTTGTATTCTTCGCAGCTTCCCTCTGTTGGTAATCGATGATACCAAGTTCAAGACGAATGTCCAGGGTTGACCGCCAAATTTGTGGGAATCTTTGCCAAGTTGTGGTGAAGTTTTCTATTCGGGACCGAAACAGAGTGACAAGCGTTGTCAGCGTCAGCAGGGACTTTATAATCAGTCTTTTAGCCACCGAAAATTCAGATCAGTTAGCCGACAGGATGTAATGCAAGAAATAACAGCGGTTTGTGAAAAAGCCGCAAGAATTGGCGGGCAAATTCTTTTAGATTGGCGGGGCCGTTTTCGGGTTCGTGAAAAGGGTCCCGCAGACTTGGTCACTGAAGCGGATCTGGCTGCACAGCGAGCCATCAGTAGTTGTGTGCTGGAGGCGTTTCCGGATCATTCTTTTTTGGGAGAAGAAGATACTTCTGGAGTAGGCGATCGAACTCCACCTGAAAATTCATCATCATTCTGTTGGATTGTGGACCCTTTGGATGGCACAACCAACTACGTGCATGGGCTGAAGGGTTATTGCACATCGGTGGCTTTGCAGAAGAACGAACAAATTGTGGCCGGCGCTGTCTACGATCCAGAAGCTGACGAATGCTACACGGCGACGGCCGGTCAAGGCGCTTATTTGAATGGTGAGAGAATTGTAACCAGTGATGCGACCTCATTAATCGACTCTTTGACGGCCGCTAGTTTTCCTCCTCAAGTCACCCAGGATTCCGAGGATGTCGTTGCTTTTCTGGCTGTTTTAAATCGCTGCCGCGCTGTTCGACGGCTCGGTTCAGCCGCCCTTAACTTGTCATACGTTGCAGCCGGGCGGCTGGATGCTTACTGGGCGATGAGACTCTGGCCCTGGGACATGGCAGCTGGAATGTTGTTGGTGCAAGAAGCCGGCGGAGTGATCACCTCGCCGGATGGGGGAGACATCGATCTAGAACGCCCCCGACTTGTCGCCGCGGCGGGCCCACGACTCCATCAAGAGCTTTTGGGAGTGATCGGTAAGGATCACGACCAAAGGTGAAAGGGTACTGCAGCATCCCATCGGAAGACCTCCGGCTCAAACTCAGGTATAGTGACAGCTGCCAGTTTGGAGCGTTCTCGCCAAATGTATCGCGCCAAAGTGACAATACTTGTTGTGTAATCGCCAACGTTGTTTTCCGGGGCGGATCATTCAAAGCCCTTTGTTTGGTTGGAGGTCAGGGCCTCTTGCATAATTTGCATCGCTGATGTGCAGAGGCTTTCCATGCCGGGTATGTCCAGTTAGACTAAGGACTGTAAGAGGCTCCATTCAAAATTCTTTTCGTTCGATTCGGAACGTGTGGGCGACTTGCGAAGGTCGCTGAAGCAACTCTGCCATGAATTCGCCGAAGCCGTACCATCCTTTTGCCGAGGTTGTCTTGGTCGCTTGCGCCTGCTTGGCGTGGTTGCCACCGCTGGCTGGGCAGGACACGACTGAAAGTGACTCGAGTGCTGGAACTCAATCCCAGTCTGCCCCCGCAATAAAGGACAAGTCTCTACCGGTCATTGAGACTGTGGGTCCGGTTGTTCACCTGCTCGAGTCGCAGAACGGTGACTTGGTTCCTGTACCCGATCTGCAGTACGAGGACTTCATGGAATTGATCAAGATCCGAGAGGGCTTATCTCCTGCAACACTTCCTGCCAGTTTCAGTGTGCAGAACATTGAAGCGGAAGGAAGTGTGCAGAGGGGCAAGGCGACGTTGCAGGTTCGGATACAGGTCGTCACACATCAGCAGGACTGGGTTCGTATTCCGCTGGGCCTCAATGAAGCTCACATGCTCGAGCCGCTCGAGCATGAAAACGCTTTTATGGTGTTTGAACCCGAGGGTGAGGGGTTCGTCTGTTACTTGGAAAGCCAGCCTCACCAGAGACACGAGTTGAAACTGGCCGTAGCTGTTCCCGTTTCAAGGATTGGCCCCGAAAGTAGGCTGGTGCTGAATTTGCCACGGGTCCCGCATTCGCATCTTCGATTGAAGGTACCAGAGTCACAAATCAATGCAACTGTCAGTGCGGACGCTTTGTTGAAGGAAGAAATTCGAACGTCCGAGGATGGCCAATCGATCATTGAAGCCAACGGCATCGGTGGTCCGTTTCAACTGTCCTGGCGGCGCGATCGGCCACGGCAAGAAAAACGCCGTATGGTCTTCGAGGCCAAGGGGAACATTCTGGTCAATGTTCGCGGTCTGAACCGCGTGACGAGTGAGGCGAGATTGCGTCTGCGCAGTTTTGGTAGACCCCTTTCAAGGGTTCGGGTGAGGATTCCGGCGGCTTCGCGATTAATGCCGGGTAGTCGATCAATCGGTTACACACTCGAGGAAATTCCATCTGATGTTGAAGCTGGTGAAGCAAACGAAGGTCAGCTGGTTGAAGTTCGCTTTGAAGATAAATCGATGACACCCCCGGAAGTCCGTCTGTTGACCGAAACAGTTAAGGAAAGCATCGGATTGGCACAATCCTTCGACGTGTCTAGATTTGAGGTGCTGGGTGCCGCGCAGCAGTCTGGTTACATTGCGCTGGCGTCCGGATCGGACGTCTATCCTGAGTGGGATCTGACTGCCGCAATTCGCCAAGTCAATGAGTTGCCAGAAACCTTCCAATCCGAGAACGTATTGGCCGGATTTCGGTATTTTCGTCAACCCAGTTCACTCAAGTTGCGGGTTGTTCCCCGGCAGTCACGAATCAGTATCGAACCCTATTATATTTTGCGAGTGGAGGCCGATCGCGTTCATTTAGAGGCCACATTCAACACGACCATCCGGGGTGCGCGTGCTTCGTTTCTCAATATTGAAATGAGCGATTGGGAAATTCTGGACCTGGGACCAGCGAATGTTATCAACAAGAACTCACATGTCTCCGAAAGAACTTCGCCCCTGATTGTGCCCTTAGAACGCGGATCTGGCAGCAACTTTCAACTTGTGGTGAAAGCGGTCCATAGAATCACTTCGACGGATGACTCCAGGCAGGTCCGTGTGAAACTACCACAACCGCTCGTCAGCACACTCCAAACAGCTTCGGTGGCGATCGTGCCGGAAGACAACATTGCACTGGCTGCACTTCCCGCAGAGATGGTTGGATTAATTCCTGATCCGGCGCCGATCGTACCCGAGAAATTACAGAAGCGGCGTCAGCGCACGGTCTTCTACCGTGGTACCAATGATTCTGCCCCGCCCCTGTTCGTCGCGGATTTTGATGTGCGCAAGCGATCGGTTACCGTACGGATCGAAAGCATTGCCGACTTGCGAGAAGAACGGGTCCAAGTCCAGCAGAAACTGCATTACCAGATTGAACACGAATCGATTCATCAATTGAATCTGAAATTTGCAGAGTTGCCCGGAGAAAATCTGCCATTGAAGGTCCAACTCGATGGACAACCTACCTCGGCCTTTCTGTTTGCGGTTTCGCAAAATGAAAGTAATCCGGAACAACAGGCTGAACTCTATGTAACGCTTCCCAAGGAGCGGAAGGGCGACGTCATGTTGACGATTGAATACGAGCGTCCCTGGTCGGAGTGTTTGACAAAGGCGGGTGATGGGCTGGACGTTCCACTCTTTGTCCCGGGTCAGGAACCCGTGTCCGAACACGAGTTACAGATCCGTAGCGGATCGCCTGGCGGGGTGATTGTTGCGGACGATCGCTGGACTATCGACGACCCCGCGGAAATGAAAACGCCTGATCAATCCCTGCTGGCTCTGTCGAGTCCAGGTACTGCGGATAGCGTGCAGTTAGATTTCGGACCTGTAACACAGGAAAAACGAGGGAAGACCGTTGTGGAGGCTGCCTGGGTGCAGACCTGGGTCTCCGACGAACTCAGGCAGGACCGAGCAAGTTTCTATTTGCAAAGCAGGAATAGTAATCTGCAGATTCGCATGCCTTCAGGAGTCAATTTGACGGATACGATCGTCAAGCTAGATGGTCAAAGCGTGACAGCAATTCGTGAAAAACAAGACCTGCTTGAGATCCGACTGCCAAGCAGTCGACCCCAGGAGTCGAACCTTGTTGAATTGTGGTATTCATTCAACGGTCACAGGAACGCATTCGGTGAGATGAGGGTTCAGTTGCCACAAATCGAAAACGCTCAATGGACTCGCCAGATTTATTGGCAGCTCGTACTTCCGCGGCGAGAGTTTCTGGTCGATTTCCCCACTGGCTGGACACCGGAATTCAATCGTCAATGGAATACCTTGTTTGTGGGAAGGAACACAAATTTTACAGCGGATCTTGAGAGTGAAATGAAAGTGTCGTGGCGAGGTCTCCCAAGGGCCCGTTGGTTGACCAATCAGTACTTGTTCACGTGTTATGCCGACATGAAGCCGATTAAAGTGAGAACGATCAGTCAAAGGACCGCGTTGTTGGTCTTTGGTGGTTGTGCCTTGGTGGCAGGACTTCTTGTGATCCGTGTACCGCAGTTTCGACATCCGCTGGTTCTCTTAATCGGCGCAATGATGTTTTTGACTTTTGTTGCCGTTAATCCCGAAGTTGCTGCGTTAATAGCACAAGGGGCAGTCGTGGGCCTTGTGATGGCGTTTTTGGGATCGCTCATTCAATGGTTTATCCTGTGGCGCAATCGTGGTGAAGGAATCGTAAATGGTAGTACGGCTTCTTTGATTGAACGATTTGGTACGGATTTTCATCGAGTCGTGAAAGATGATGAGCAATTAGGATCGACCAGAACGTCAGCAGGTTCTGTTCCCGATTCTCAGAGCGTGTAATGATTGCTTACACATTTAACCCGCGGGTGTCATGGACGGGTGCCAGAGCCTTGGCAACCGGGGTTCTATTGGTGACCGTGTTGGTGACGTCCGTCTGTGGTCAAGAGCCTCGAGGCTCTGGCCGACCGACAAATGACACGATGCTTTTGCGCAAAATCAAGGCGCCCCGGTCCCAGATGGGAAATTGGCCACGAGGCAATCATCGCTACTTTCCCATGGCCCGGGAGGAGTACGAAAACCTGATAGAACGAATTGCAGAAAGGGAAAAAGCACCAACAGATGCGATCGTACGGATCGAGAACGCTGTTTACGAGGCTCGTTTAGAAGGGACGGACCTGGTCGAAGGTTTGGCCACTTTGCAAATTCAACACGATGTGAGCCATCCGGTCGAACTGCCTCTGGAACTTTGCGGCATTCCCATTTTTCATCCCCGCTGGAAATTCGAGCCCTCTATCCCGGCGACAGTCGGTTTTACGCAACAACAGATTTGCGCGGCTGTTGTCGAGCGCAGCGGAGCACTGCAGTTCGACTGGTCAGTACGAGGTACGAAGGATTCCCTGGAAGTGGTTAACTTTCCGTTGCGATTTCCTGCCAGCCCTTCTAGTCGTCTGATTCTAGATTTACCTGTCCAGCGGATTCCTGTGATCGATCACGGTCAAGTGGCGGGACCTTTCGAGTCTCAATACGTTCAAGACACGACTCGGAGAACACCCCAACAGAGCCCCGGGGGCCACGCGCCTGCAAAATGGAACCGGTGGCATCTGGCCTTGGGCGGCCACTCTCACGTTGAATTGCGAGTCTTGCCTGAAGTCGTCTTCCAGCAGCGCGAGCGACTGGTGCTACTTCGCGAAGCGACCAAATACGATCTTTCGGAAAGTGGTGTGGCGGTCTCCGTCGAGTTGAGTCTTGACATCCACTATCAACCACTCCGCGAGATTGTCTTAGACTTGGACCCGGGGGTTCAACTCACTGGGGCATTTATCGAAGATCAAAGAATTTCCTGGTCAGTGGAACATGGTGAGAAAAACCAGCGAAGCAGAGCGGTGTTGCAACTCCAGGACGCTTTAATCGGAACCGGCCGTGTACTTCGATTGGAAGGAATCGCCTCATCGCATCTGGAAGAGAAACTGCTGTTGCCGACTCTCCGTCCGCGGGACATGTTTTGGCAAGAAGGTATTTTTGGATTGGTGGTTACTGAACCCTTGACGATGGTTGGTTTCGAGGCCGAAGGCTGTCATCCGGTTGACCACCCACCCTTGGATGACCAGGAGACAAAAGACCGACTCCAATTTCAACTCTACAGGCAGGATGCCCGCGTTGCAGTCACTTTGAAACGCCGTCCCACGCAGATCGTCGTGAAACAGGGTACAACGATTCGCATTGGAAAGTCGAGTGTGACTGGAAAGGTGGTAGCTGATTGCGAAAGTCAAGTTGGGGAAATGTTTGAAATGTTTGGCAGGATCCCGCGCGCCTGGATTGTCGACGCTGTGGAATCTACCGAGACCAACGCGATTGCGGACTGGTACATCCAAAATTCCTTCCTCCCAACAGATTCACAACTGCTAAGGATCCGTCTGCGGCGTGTCTTGGATCCCGCTCATCCGCTGCGGATTGTTGTTTCTGGGCATCGTGCTCGTATCCTGTCGGATTTGGGTCTGGATGCAATGCGGTTTTGCCGCTTTGAGCAGGTCAACGAACAAGGAAACTGGATGGAGGTTCAGGCCGAAGCCCCCCTGGTCCTGAAGTTGTCCGGAGAACTCGGATTGGATCGTCTCGACGCGCAAACCCTCAGCATGCTTCCGGCAGAATTACTCAGTTCCGAACCGGGTAGCCTGGTCTTCGACGTCAATGAGAAGGCGAACAAGCTGCGGATAAACGTTGGACAGCCCAGGCCCGATTTTTCCGCGTCGATTACGGCCCAGGCGTCAGTTTTCGAAGAGCGGCTCTCAGAATCTTATGAGATTCGATGCACCCCTCAAAATGGTTACGTCAACCAATTGCAGGTACGCTTTTCGGAGCCTCGTGCTGGGGAGCCACAGTGGATGCTATCCGAGGAAATGGAAGGGGGCCTGATGACCCGGCGTGTCAATCAGACTTCCATCGCTTCGGAAGTTGCTGGTGAGACGTGGCTGATCGAGTTACAAAGGCCACGACGGGAACCTTTTTCGATACGCGTTTTTCGCTCAATCGAATTCAGTGGCGAAACAAGGATTTCGTTGTTGAGTGTGGTCAATGCGGGTACTCAAGAGGCGAGATTGCTCTTTCGAACTGATCCAGACGCCAACCTGCAAATCGACCAGCAGGGACTTCATCCGGCTCCTCAAGATGCAGTGGTCTCGGGCAATTTTCCCCCGGTTCGCGCCGTCTATCGTTACGATCCGACCCAAGTTGTAATCGATTCTAGACGGTGTAACGTTACCATCCGCCCGCAAAAAAATACCGGCTTGTTATTCGATGCGTGGGTACGGAACTGTAATTTGGTGACGCACCTTGCCATCGATGGACGGGCCATTCACGATCTTGAATATCAGTTGGATAACCGGGGCGAACAAAAAATAGCAGTCAGGGTTCCTGCCGAAGTCGTAATTCAACGAGCATTGGTAGAAAACAAGGAGGTGGCACTCGATCGCTGGGACCGCCTTGAGCCACTGGTGCTCGACCTGCCTGCGAACGTGCCAACTCCACGAATCACACTCGAAATGGTGACGTTCGGCGAATCGTTGGGTTGGTGGAACGAACTCTCCGCGCCCAACATTGAATTGGAGTTTTCCATATTGCGTAGGCAGTGGACGGTGAACCTACCTGCTGGCTATCAGGTCACTGCCCCTGGCAACCAGCAGGATGCGGTGGAGTGGACTTGGAAAACCCGTTTATTTGGTCCTCTGGCGCGAGCTACCAGTACGTCTGTCCCATTGAGTCGAGTTGCGTCTGCCCAGACAGGACGATTGAACCTGGATCAAGATCCGTCTGCAGAACGACAACAGATCCGGACTAACGTTTTGACACCGTTGAGTTACTGCAACACGCGAGCCGCGGCCGCCTTTGGATGGGTTTTTCTGTTGATAACGACTGCCCTGGTGTGGCGGTTGGTCAGGCTGGATCCAATCCATTGGTTGTTCGCGCTGGGGGTCGCCACCGTGATTGCTTTGCTGGCGCCCAATTCCCTGGTGCCGATGACAGGGTACCTCCTCCCGGGGACATTTGTGGGGGGAGTTTTTGCCGTATTCGTTGGCAAGCCCGGGTCACACCACCTCTCTCCGAAACCTTCCGACACGCCCTCTTCGGGCGGACAGACCTCACTGCTGGGGGGGATGTTCTTAGTCTGTTGCCTGTTGACGACGTTTCCAGGTGTGGCGCGGGCTGCTGAGACAGTGTCTCCTGAGATTTTTAAGATTTTCGTCCCAGTTGATGATCAGGGGGATTCCAAAGGACCTTACTACGTCCCTGAACCGGTCTATCGAACTCTTCACGAGTTGGGCGGTTCTCTCGATGGAATTCATCCCAGGTGGAACATTCAAGAGGCTACTTACCGAGCAAAACTGGACTGGGAATTGCCCGACAGGGAGTTGGCTGTTGTAGAACTCAAGGCTTTTTTCAAGCTGGAGACAATGTCCCGGAAGGTCACGGTTGGGATTCCATTTCAAAAAAAAGAGGTTCATCTTGGCGAAAATTCTGCAAGGCTTGATGGACGACCGGTTCGGCCGCAATGGGATGAAGAAAACAAGCTGGTACGTTTGCTCATCGAAGAGCCCGGAAGTTATCTTCTGGAACTCTCCTTCCGGCCGGCAGCCCCCGGATCGGAGATGTTGCATGGGTGGGAAGTGCAGATTCCCAAGATACCTTCGGCAACGCTCGACGTAGAATTGCCACCGGACGCGCCACTGATCGACATTCCAACAGCACGTGGCCGGTTGCAGTTGGCTCCGGACACCGGCAGGGTCAAGGCTGAACTGGGTCCGGTGCGCAAGCTGGCTTTTTTGTGGTACCAGGGGGTGGGGCAAGGAACCATTCGTGGAACACCTGACGTAAAAGAACTTGTCTGGCTCAAAATCCGGCCCGGGTCCGTGATTCTCGATGCAAAAATCAGTTACGACGTCGCAGAAAGTGGAATCGGAGCGATTGAAATTCTCGCCGATCCTCGGTTGAGATTATTACCCATGGCAGATGACTCTCCGGTGCAACGGGTTCAAATTGAATCCGATCAATCTCAAAGCATCCTGTTTGTGCTAAAGCCGACGATCGAGGATCAGGTGATAATCAACGCTCGTTTTTTAATGACGGACACGTCTGGTATCGGCAACCTGTTGTTTCCTCGCGTCAACACCGTGGGGAACGTGACCCGTCGCTTGCTTGCGGTGTCGGTTGATCATGAACTGGCGTACCAACTGCATGGTGGTGAAAATCTTGCGAGAATTGCGGCAACCGAATTCATGCGTGAATGGGAAACCGAAGAGCTACTGCCCCAGTTTGTTCTCATTGACTCCATGGAAGATGATCAGGAGTGGACGATATCTGTCGCACCCCAGGAGCGCAAAACGGCTGCCGAGCAACACGTGACCGTAATTTGTCATGCGGAGCATGCTGTGTTGGATCATCGAGTGGACGTGATGAAAGCAGATAGAATGTTGGCGCAACACCAGCTGTCGGTTCCGCCGGGATTGGAACTGGAGAATGTAGAAATCAACGACTCCTCTGGTAGCGTCCCTGTACATTGGACGCTCGATGAAAACAATCGTCTCAACATAGTTTTGAGTCGTCCGACACGTGAATCACATCGACTGTACTTGCGCGCCCGACGTCGCTACGAATCCGATAACAGCCTTCAACTTCCTGCGATCCAGTTGTTGAACTCCCAGTTGTTGGCACTGGACCTGGAAGTGTTACGGCAGCCCGGAATTCGCGTGAATGTCACGGATGCCGAAAACCTTGATTCAGTCGAAGGGCGTCCAACGGAGACGACCGCTTGGAAGAAGTTTTTGAAGGTGGCGAGCTGGAAAGCAAAGGCACCCGGTGCAGGTGTTGTTCTGCGTGTTGTGGCGGATACGCCAGAAATTCAATCGGTACAAGTCAGTACGATGGTTCCTCGCGAAGGCAAATGGTGGATGCAGTTATCGCTACAGCTGTCAGTGAGTCAGGGAATTGTAGACATGATAGATTTTTCTCTGCCGGCTGTTTGCGGAAATGAAATCACGTCGGATAGTTCCTGCGAAACGAAGATTGTTGACATTCCCGGTACGGGGAGACGGCGGCTTTCCATAAAACTTTCAGAACCTTGCACTAAAGAGTGCACCTTCCATCTCCAGATTCCTCTGCAATTCCCCCCTGGTCAGCGAATTCACGTGCCACACGCCATTCCCTTCAGAGATCACCAACGTACGCATTACGTCGTCCTTCCACGGCAGATTGAACAACAGAATATCCGTTGGGATAAAAGCTGGCTACAACCCGCCAGATTGCCGGAATGGGTTCTTTCTGAAGCACCCTCCGAAACCCAATCGTTGAGTTATCGGGTAACCGGAGAAGATCCTCACGCGGAAATACGTCCTCGTGAAGGAATGGCTGGTGATCCGCAGTTGCGTTTAGTGGATATCCACGTCAACATGCGCAACGACAATACCTTTCACGGCAGTGTCTTTTTTTACTTGGATCCGGCGGGGCGTGACAGTTGTGTTCTTCAACTGCCTGACCGCACCGAATTAGTACATGTCACGGTGGCAGAGCTTCCTGCAAGGACGGACTTGTTGGAAAACCAGCAAGTGAAAATCTTTCTAGGACTGCAACGATTGCCGCAACGCATGGAAGTCGTTTTTGAGGGAAAAATGGTGCGCTCGAGTTCCGGAGGTTCCACCTTCCAGGTTGCGGTTCCTGAAATGCTAGAGGTGCCAGTGCAAAGGACATTGTGGACAGTCAATGGGCGCAACGCTGATGCTATCCAGCAAACACACGGAATCAGCGCCGAGCGTCAAAAACTTTTGCGGTTGAGGGGAATGTCAGAATTGATGGATCTGACCGCCGATGTCATCGCGGAAGAACCGATCGAAGACATCACTCGCTGGTATCAGGTGTGGGCGCGACGTTACGTAAAAGGACAGAGAATGCTGACATTGCAACTTGCTCACCACCCGCCCGGATTCGAAGTAGAAAGGGTTGATTTGGAGGTCCTTCAACGAAAACAGTTGTCCATGGCGAGACACCTGGGGACGGAGAGCATTCTGGAGCAGTTGGGGTCTTCGAATGACGAAGACCTGTTGGGTAATCAGGGTTTCAGGACGAACAACTTCGAGGAAGAAAAAGTCACGCGTCTGACGTATCAAGGAGGGGAAGGAAAAATCGCTCTCTCTCTCGTCCCGCTTGAAGCTCGGTTTGAATACCAGCGATATCTCAAAGGGTTCAGCTTGGCCGTGGCCATATTTTTCGGAATACGCTGGAGGCACGTCTGGGAGTCGTTCGTAAAACGCTGGTGGTTCCGCTGGCCTTTCTTGAGTATGTTTCTCATGGGCATCGTCTGGTGGCTCTGGTTGCACCCTCGTTGGTTGGGACTGCTAATCATTTTGGTGAGCATTCTGTATGCCATCAGGATACCTCTCTGGTTGGTAAGCTGGCTGCGACCACAACGACAGGTTGTGCTTTCCCGGCGGGTATAAGGTACGACGAGTCCATTTTTTCTTTGGGTTTGTCTGGGCACCGGTACGAATTTTTCGTTCCGGGACCGCGTCGTTTCGATCCGACGTGATCCTGCAAGACGACACGGCTAGGTTGGTCTCGTAAGGTGTCACGTCTTTCCGCCACCGTCTCTCACGGTACCCTTCTTTTTGTATGACCGACTCGCAGGAATTTTTTTTCTTTCTAATTTAAAAATACCGGGAGCCCGCTCTGCCAGCCAGATCCAGCCGGGCCATGCTAGCGGTGGACAAATGTACGCGCAACGTAGATCGCCTGCTGCCGACACACATGAGGCGTTCTCTTATTTCGTCTTGGCAGGTTATGGCTGTTTTGATACGGTATCGCACTCGTTTTGGATGTGGCTGACACGGAGGAAGGTTCTCATCAATTCTCATCCCCAACATGATTTACGTGTCCATATTCGTTGGATGATCCGGCGCGACATGCCGGAAGTTTTGAACATTGAATCATCCAGTTTTGAATTCCCCTGGTCGGAAGATGACTTTATTCGTTGTTTGAGACAGAGAAATTGCATCGGGATGGTTGCAGAATACGATCAGGAAGTCGTCGGGCTGATGATTTATGAACTGCATAAAACACGGTTACACATTCTGAATTTTGCCGTAAGTTCAGCATATCGGCGTCTGGGTGTGGGAGCCCAAATGGTGCAAAAGCTGGTTGGCAAACTTTCTCCTCAACGCAGAACAAAAATTTTGCTGGAAGTGAGAGAAACCAATCTGTCAGCACAATTGTTTTTTCGAAATCTCGGTTTTCGCGCGACAAACGTACTTCGTGATTTTTATGAAGATACGACGGAGGATGCCTATCTGATGTCCTGTCGTTACGTATCGCAACCGACCGAAGAGTTTGTACCGCTGAACCGGATTAGCCACCTGGCTGGGTAACGTGTGGCGAATATCAGACATGCACAGCGACCAACGGTCACACGGTGAGGATCTGCACCTCGAGTTGAGGGAACTCGACGACGGCAACAGTGTGTTGGCGAGCCCGATAAAGTGCTCCGGGATTGAGGACCAGGGTGCTCCCCACGAATGTCTGCTGTGCAACGTGGGTATGCCCATGACAAAGTAAGTGCCATTTTCCGCTAGTGGATTCCGCCTGAAGAAGATGGGTGTCGTCTCCATGAATAAATGACAGCCTGCGACCTCGAATTTCGAGTTTTCCGAACCGTCCATGAAGGACTGCTCCAGCAGATTGAATGGCATCGTTTAGTTGTTTTGTATCCCGGTCAACGTTCCCCAGCACATAGTGGGTGGGCCACTTGGAAAACACGCTTGGTATTCTGGCTGAGCCAATGTCACCACAATGGATTATCTGTTCCACGCCGAGCGGTTCGAGTATTCGCACGGCCTTCATCGCAGAAGGGACGTGTCCGTGGGTATCACTAACAACCCCGATGAGCATGGTAGTGTCGTCTCTCGGTGCTTTCACAGAAATGCCTTGTAAATCGACTTGGTAGCAGTCCTTCCCACTCCGTTTTTGTCTCCCGATGTAAAAAACACCTGGACTGGCCAATTACTTGATGACGGATGCCCATTTGGTCACGAACCAAACTGTATGCTTCACACTGCAGCGAAACGAAAGACACCGTGAACGGCCAGCAGAACCGCGACGTTGATAGAATGACCGCCCGCGGGGTCGCCTTTTTGTCCTTCATCGGTTTTGAGGTGATTGTTTCTTCACTTGGTTAGAGTTGGTGAGTTTTGTTTTTCCTTGAAACATCTGATAGGTGTCTTGATTTCGAATGAATGCCGACTTCTACGCCTGGGTGCTGATTTCGTTGGTGGTCTTCACCCTGTTGACCAGGCTGTTCTGGTGTATGCTCCGCACGCCCTACCCTCTGCTCCATTGGGTGTTTTATGAACTGTCCATGCTGATTGCACGTGTTCAATGGCGTTGTACCGTCATTCGACCGGCTCCTCTCTTGGAAGATCAAGGAGCGGTCATTGTCACCAACCACCGGACTTCGGTTGATCCGTTTTTCATACAAGTAGCCGTAGGAGCGCGTCGGGTCCATTGGATGGTTGCCAAAGAATATGTTTTGCATCCTGCTTTCCGGTGGTTTCTTGTGGCGACACAAGCGATTCCGACCAATCGGTCAGGCATTGACACAGCGGCAACGAAGCAAGCGATCAGGTATGTAAAACAGGGCTCGTTAGTGGGAATGCTTCCCGAGGGACGAATCAACATGTCCGATCAATTCCTTTTGCCTGTTCGGCCAGGAGCAGCACTGATCGCTTTGCGCACTCGCGTACCGCTTGTTCCTTGTTACATCGAAGGGGCACCCTTTGACAAGTCGGCTCACAGCCCTTTCCTGATGCGAGCGCGTGTTCGCGTCCATTTCGGTGATCCAATCGATTTGTCCGAATGGTATGACGAAGAAAATGAGCAAGAGGTAGCGAATCGGACGACAATACTGGCAATGAAAGCAATTGCCAGACTGGCCGGGCAACCTGACTTTGAACCGACTCTCGCTGGCCGCCGCTGGAAACCTACTCCCAAAGAGCTCGAAGAAGCCATGGAGGCCACCGATCGGCGCCGGGCCGAGCGGCGGTCTTGAATGGTTTGAGAAATCGAGTTTTGTTGGGACAAACCGATCGTGGCGAGGACTGCCTGGCCGCTCATTTCTACGGCGACCATCGGCATTTCAGGAGTTTGGATTTCCCGACAGACTTGTTCTTCTGGAACGTTGGTGATCGAAGCATCGACTCCGGTTCGGGACCTTGGACTACTTGGAAGCAGGGGGGGTCAAAAATTGGTCCCATTGCCAGCTACGACTTTTGCAAAGCTACTGTTTGTTGAGTCGCCGGTTTAGTGCCACCATCTTCAGCTGGAGTTGGTTTTTGACCTCCTCGACGTCAGCTCCTGAAGTGAAGATTGTTAACACGGGTTGTCCCTTGCCAATCCAGCTACCGACCATTGGAATGTCGGCCAGTTGAGGCCAGGTTCTGTCTTCCAGGTTGAGTTTCTGAACCCACTCCAGGAATGGACGGGTCATTACCAGAGGTTTCTCCGCATAGCAGATAGCTTTTCCATGCATCATTGAAGTATCTGGCCGGCACGGACTGACGTCACAATCCAAGCTGAACACGGAGGCATGTTGAGAGATAAGACCAGTCTGGCCGGCCCGTTCGAGAATTTCAACCGAGGCTGTGTAGCGCGGGTTGACTTCGATTGTCCAAACTTCGTTGTCTGTAATCACTGCGTCGACTCCAATTAGCCCACGCACTGCAAACACGGACTGAAGCGTCTCACCGATCCGCTCAAACTGTTTTTTGATTCTCCGTTCGAGCTGCACCGGACCGATGCTGCCCGTATAGGCAAACGCAGCAGCTCCGGCCCAATTGCACCCGATCAACTGGTAAGTGACGCCCAGCAGATGCACTGTTGTACAAGAGACGAGATAGACGGCAGAACAAGGACAGCCTTGAATTCGACTTTGATAGTAAAAATCCTTGTTTTCCCGATGATGGCTTCGCAGCGGTTCAATGTACCGACCCGCTGCGGATTGGAAGGGTTTGCGCAGCCAGCCTTGTCGATGGGAAAGTTGCTCCAGGTGGATCACGACATCGGGGTACAGCAGGTCAGCATCCCGGAAGGCTTCCGCAATTCGGCGCGGATTCCGCACTTGACGGATTCGTTTTCCGGCATTCCCGTAGAGAGGTCTCTTGCGTGCAATCTCATCAATCAAGTCCGGATGATTTTCCAGAGCCCCCGTGTACATCCAGGGCCCCGCAGGCAGCTTTTCGACAGCCTCGGCAATTCCGTGGGGATAATCGGCGACCCGTGTTGCCGAGAAGAAACGCAGGAGGTCGGCGTCAGCAAACATGTCAACAGTGAAAGGTTCAAGTCCTGATCTTTGCGCCGAGAAGGCGGCAGCTCGAGTACTTGCCCCGGCGATAATGATCTTGCCGTTCATACGGGATCGAGAGCCTGCTGTGAGAAAGGCCAGGATTGAAATGCAGTTTTTTTAAAGAAAATCACGACGTTGCTGTCGCATGTAAGATATGTTTTGGATAGCCACTCGCGAGGCCCATCTTTTCTCCTATTATTTTTCGTCAGGTCGTTCTGGCCTCCCTTTATACCTCGTGGAGACCCACCATGCGAAGGCACACTCATTTTCCGCGCCCTTGTCGTAGTTCAACCCGAAAATCGCTTCACGCCCGACGTGGGAACGTTCTTGTACTTTCTGCGATGCTGATGGTGATTTTGGTGGGCATGGTTGCGTTCGCTGTAGACACAGGTTTCATCTTTTCGATGCAAACGGAGTTACAACGCTCTGTGGATGCGGCGGCGTTGGCTGCTGCCGGGGGGCTCGTAGAGGGTGAAGAAGGAGCGAGTGAGAAAATGGCCGAGTATCTGTTGCGAAACCCCGTTGGAACAAACGGGGTCGCCCTTGACGAAGACCAGTTAGATGAACAGGTTGCTGCCTTTTTGTTGGAACACGAAGAAGACTTGGAAGTCACGTTTGGTAATTGGAATTCCGAATCAGGACAGCTGGAACCCGCTTTCGAAAATCCGTCGGGTGTCAGCATCAGCATGCGTTATAACGACTTGCCACTTTTTTTTGCACCGATTTTGCACCACGAGAAATTTCAAGTCGAGGCATCCGCGACAGCCATGTACCAACCCCGTGACATGGTTGTCGTGCTCGACCTCTCCGCTTCGATGAATGACGACAGTGAACTAACAGCGATTGCAAACCTTGGCCAGACAGCCGTTGAGTCCAACATCGAAGAGATGTGGGATGACTTGGGAAATGTTGTTTACGGAAATCTAACGTTTACCCCCAGTTACGTGACGATTCCAGGAAAAAAAATACCGGCTTCTGTGACCTGGCGGGGTAGTTCGGTTGAAATCACTGGGACTGATACGATTCAACAGGTCAAGCTTTACTTCAGTCGCAACGGTTCAAAGCGGTACAGAGAATCATTTCACCCGAATTCGACGACCGGTACATTTTCTGGAAGCCGCTTCGATGGTTGGACCGTTTGTCAGGCACGAGTCAAGATCAAAGGTAAAACGGAACGATTTGATTTCTACGATAACGAAATCATTGCCCGGGGTTTGGGTCTGCATAAGGTTTCCTATCCCTATGCTAGTGGAAGTTGGGGCCAGTTCATTGAATTTTGTCGCGAATCATCTTCTTCCCATACGTCGTATTACGATCACCACGTCAAGGCAGCAGGTTATCGACACAAATTTGGAACGCTCCTGTTGATTGATTTTTGGAACCGTTTCAAAACGCAACACGTCCAACACGACTCATTGTGGATGTGTCGGCAACAACCCCTCACCGCGGTCAAAGAAGCGGTTGATGTGTTCGTCGATTATGTGGCGACTGCAAACACCGAGGATTACATTGGCTTGTCAGTCTACAATTCGGCTTCCGGAAATGGAACGCTGGAAAGCCACTTGACCGACGATTTTGAATCGATCAAAAGTATCGCGCGCCATCGCCAGGCAGGCCATTACCACAGCTGGACAAATATTGGTGCTGGCATGCAGAAGGCTCGCAAAGAACTGGAAAACAACTCGCGTGCAGGTACCTTCAAAATGATTGTGCTGATGACCGATGGCAACGCGAACTGGGTGAACGGTGGTGTCGACTCCGAAGGAGCCGACCAGTACGTACTGGATGAAGCGCAACTTTGTGCAGATGCGGGCTACCCGATCGTCACCATCAGTCTAGGAGCGAATGCGGATTCGTCCCTGATGGATGAAGTGGCAGAAATAAGCGGCGGTGTCCACTTTAGCGTTCCGGGTGGGCAGTCGGTCAGTGACTATACATCTGACCTGTTGGAAGTGTTCCAGACAATCGCCGCCGCTCGACCGCTGAAGATCGTCCATTAGAGTCCCCGACACCTGTCTCGATGACCGCGACCCCTGTGATCCCAGGGGTCGCTTCTTTTCTTGGCCCGGCTACCCGTATCCTCCTAACTTCGCACCCGCTGTGGCCGGGACTCCCATACCGCTAGGGTATCCGGAAGATTAATTCGCCGGAGGGTCCTTGTATTCGACAGGGCGTATGTTAATTTTCGGTTTTACGGTAATATGGTCATTGTCTTTGATCCAGGATTTGTCTTTGATCCAGGATCAAGATTGGCATTTCCCTAAAGCTACGGAGAATGTTGTATGTCGATGTTTATTGGTGAAGCCCTGTCGGGCGACGGAAACGAAATCGCTCATATCGACTTGTTGGTTGGCAGCAAGGACGGACCTGTCGGAACTGCTTTTGCCAACGCCTTGGCGCGTCAGAGCGAAGGACACTCTAACTTGTTGGCGGTCCTGACGCCCAATCTGGCGGTTAAACCATCCACGGTGATGGTGACCAAAGTAACGATCAAGGGAATGAAGCAGGCTGTCCAGATGTTTGGACCAGCTCAGGCTGCAGTGGCCAAGGCAGTGGCTGACTCCGTAGCTGACGGTGTAATCGCTAAAGATCAATGTGAGGATCTTGTGATCGTTTGTGGTGTGTTTATTCACCCAGCTGCTGAAGATGACAAAAAAATCTACGAATATAACTATGCGGCGACGAAGGATGCGATCGTCAACGCGATGGGCAGCAAACCCTCAGCCGACGAGATGGTCGCTGGCAAGGACGAAGCTGCACATCCTTTCCGCGGTTTTTAATTCCCGGTTATGAAAAACCCCTTCGGCTGAATGTCGGTGGGGTCCTCAGACCAGATGGTATGTAGGTGACAGAAGGTTCTCGCGAGGGGACCTTCTGTCTTTTTTTAGTTGCCTGGCCATCCCTGTCCGGTTGGAAAATTTTCCGGCTGAATCGCAGATCGACTAGCGTTGCCATGGTTCTGGATTGCCTGTTCCAGGTCGTTGACCGACCGCCTCACATCACAAGATGGTCTCATTATGACGACTCCCCAGAAGTCTTCCACGGTTCGACCGCGCGTTCTTCTCCAATTGGATTCGGATCAGCACCCCAGCGTTTTCGATGCGGTTGTTGCCGTCGATTCGAAAGTGGACCATCTGCTGCGCCATGGTTCCGTGTCACCTGATCAGGTACAGGAAATGGTTCACGGAACTATCTTCACCCGTGGTCCTAAAGAGCTGATGAACACAGCCATTTTTGTCGGTGGTTCAGATGTCGTTCAAGGCGAAGCTTTGTTGCAAGCTGTACAACAGACGTTTTTTGGTCCCATGCGTGTTTCAGTCATGATGGATTCAAACGGTTCAAATACCACGGCCGCTGCCGCGGTTCTGGCTGCCGAACGGCACGTGAACCTCGGTGACTCCCGGGTAGCATTACTGGCAGGTACAGGTCCCGTGGGCCGTCGCGTGGCGTGGCTTCTGGCGTCTCAAGGAGCAGAAATTCAAGTAGGGTCTCGATCGCTTCGGCGCGCCCAGGAGGTGTGTGAAAGCGTTCGATTGAGATTTCCGGATTGTGTGGTGCTACCGGTGGAGACGGGCACGAATGATGCATTGGTGCAGGTGTTAGACGAAAGTGCAGTGGTGATCGCAGCTGGTTCACCGGCAATACGTCTGCTACCGGAATCAGTGCGTCTCCAGGCGAAGCAACTACAGGTAGTGGTCGACTTGAACGCAGTGCCACCACAAGGAATCGAAGGGGTAGACGTTATGGACCAGGGTGTTGAACGGGATGGAATCGCCTGTTACGGGGCGATTGGAGTCGGGGCCTACAAAATGAAAATCCACAAAATCGCCATTGGGCGACTCTTCGAAAGAAACGATCTGGTATTGGATGCGGAAGAAATCTATGCGCTGGGTGCAGAAATACTCTCGTCAAACGCTTAGCTTGGCCAGAACGAAAGTTGTTACCAGCAGGATCAGAGTGCATATCAGCCACATTATCAGGTTTTTCCAAAAACGAGGGTTCTTCGCCGGTTGGCGTGATCGTGGTTGAAACTCCCTCCGGATTCTGTTGTCTGTTTCTCGAGTTGAACTGACGACCAATTCTCTTTCGTTGGTGGGTTGCTGTGCTGGAAAAAGATCGCCGGGTTCTGGTCGGTCAGGTAATCTGACGGAATCGGATGGTGGTGCTTCATCCGTGGCTCTTGGAGGCAAAAGACTTTCAACGGTCCGCCTGGATCGTCGGTGTTTTGGGAGACGAGCAGAAGGTGGAGTGCTGGGGTCTTGTTTGTCGCCCTGGGAATCAACGGTTTGATCGTTTTGGAGATTTTCCAAATGGGCGGGAACGGTCACAACATTCATGCAATTCGGACAGCGCACCTGCTGTCCCTGGTACGACGAATTAGCCCGGAACCCCAGGGAACAGGTGGGGCAGGAGACGGTGATCACGGACATCGTGTGCTTCCTCACTTTCCGGGTGCCCTGGATTAACGATCGTCAGCTGATGCTGGACCAAGCACAACAGCCATATTTTTCGTCCTTGTTTGTCCCACACTCAAAGTAAAAGTTTATCCTAGAAGGGCTTGTACCAACGAGCCATGAAAGGGTTTCAGAACGGGCAGAAGAACTGCATACGACACTTGGCCGGATGAGGGAAATACCGGCGCAAGGTGGTTGAAAAATTTGTTTGGTTGCGTTGATACCATGCGCACCGACTGCCTTGTAGCGTTACCGGACAACGATGAAGTCCTGCCTCCTCCGACCCGAATCAAGAATTTTACCCGGATCATTGACCTGAAATATTTTCGGGATGCACCTTCGACGAGAGAACCACTGGTTTGCTGTCAATCTGCGTCAGGCCGGAGTGAAGTGAGTGGCGGGTGCGCGACCGACAGGAAATACATGTTCCGCTAAGGATCAACGTGCGGCTGATGAGAGATTAACGGCCCGGAGATAAAGATCAATCCCAGTGCTTGATTTTGTTTTCAGGTTATCGACCGAACCCGATGAAAAAACTGAAGATTTGTTCTTCATCAAACGGAGCCTGGGCAACGGGAAATGCAAAATCCAATGCAATTGGTGCTGGTCCCATGGCGGGCACGAAAAGTCGCATTCCGAACCCGGGTGCGACACGGTAATTTTCTGAATTGATTTCGACGTTTTCTTCAACGGTACCGTAGTCGACGAACACAACCCCTCTTAGCATGTCATCGGCGGTGAGTGGGAACAGGTATTCTACAGATCCCAAAAATTGAAATTCACCTCCCACGGTTACCCTCCCCACGACGGGTGAAGCTCCCCGGAAGTCGAACCCACGGATTGTAGAAAATCCACCGGCAAAGAAATTTTCAAAAATCGGGGTTTGAGACCCCGTGATGCCCGTGCGGAAACTGAATCCCAACGTGTGTCGGCCCGAGGAGTCTGGACGTTCATGGATCAGAAAATACTGCCGGAAATCAGCTATCGCCCGTGGATAATCATAGCTTCCCAAGACCTGTTCGTAGCTCAATTCAAGCAGGTGACCCTCTGTCGGAGCGAATGCCATATCACGTGTGTCGTGAGAAACGGTCATTCGCGTTCCAAACAAATTGCTATCACCAAGTGCTTCATCCAGTTCCGGGACACCCAGGACCTTTGGATCGTGAATGTTGACTTGCTCTGCTCGAAGAGTCATTCCTAGTGAAAGGTCCGGAGTGAGGCGGTAGCCAAATCCTAATCGTCCCCCCAACCGCTCTTCATCCCAATCGAAGAAACGGCGGTCGAAGAAAAATCCGCTCACGTTGAAGCTGACTTGGGTACCAAGGAGATAGGGTTCGGTGAGGCTGGCGGTGTAGCGTTGAACCTGGGTACCCGGCAACGCTTCCAGTCGAAACTGCTGTCCACTACCTCGAAAGGCCGTGCCGTTGGCAACCTCTTGCCAGCTGCGGGGAACGCGGAAGAGGTCAAAGTTTCGTTCATCCACAACGATGTTACCGATCACGCCAGCGTCCGAGTTGACGCCGACACCAAACATGAAACGACCCGTCTGCGCTTCCTCGACAAGTACATCGATGTCGGCTTCCATGTAGGGGTTAGGGCCCAGACCGGGCGCCGTGCTCAGGGGAGGAGGCGGGGCTATGCTCCGGCTGTTTACGGTTCCGGGCGGTGAGACAGTTTCCGGAAAAGTTCCCTGTGAATAGTTGTTGGGTGGTGGGGGTGGAAGGCGTTCCGTCTGGGAAATGGCGCCGATACCGTTTCGTGGTGCATGGTTGACACCTGATGATGGAGCAAATTGGCTTGCAGAGTTCAATGGATTTGTCAGTGGTCGGGAGGTCAGAGGCTGTGTGGAGCTGGACCCACCAATACCTGTGGTTGAAGGCGGAACGAAGGGCGTTTGTCTGAAGCCTGGACCGGTTGCGGGAGAGTACTGGGGCACTGTCGTGAATTGCGGAGTAATCGAAGTCCAACGTTGAGAGGTAGTTGCGTGAGGGGTGGGAGCCGGGTATTGCGTTGTCGGAGGAAGAGGGGTTCCCTGGAAATCTGCAAGTGGCTGGCCTGAGGGAATTGTGGCGTAGCGGTGATAATTGTTGGTCCCTGGCGTCAGTTCGTTGACCCGGGGATTCATGAAATTGGAATCCTGACCCCGAACTACGTAGGGTTGCTCAACCAGGTTTGCCTCGCCAGTCACAGGCGAATGGTGGGTAGACTGTTCGGGCTGTGAGGGAAAGTTTGCGCAGCCATTAAGAAGCAACACCCACAGGGTCGTGTTTCGAAGGAAATGATATTTTTCCGTTTGCACGCTCATCGGTTGACTGACTCTTCCACCGGCTTGACTACCACCCGCGGATAGATTCCCCGGGCTGGATCGTTCAAAAATAGTTGGGATGCTTTGAGCCGACGTTCCCAGGCTCGGATTTTCCGGATGTCGAACGGATCTCCCGGTTGAATATCCGTCCGCGTCTTGACGACAGTTGTTTTGGTATGGGGGTAGTCGCCGGCAATTCGCACATTGATGTTTCTGACATGCACGACCTCGCCTTCATCGACCTTGTATATCAGGTCCAAGTGTCCCGGTTCTTCGAGGAAACGCGGTTCGGCCTGCACGTCCGCAAATATGTACCCGTGACTACCGTAAATATCCTTGATGGTGGCCTGGTCGCGGTTCAACGTTTCACGAACAAAAGGGTCACCTTCCTTTAGTTCCAGGAAATCGGCCAATGCTTTTTCACCGAATTTCGTGCTGCCGATAAAAGACAGGTTCCGGACGGCGTATCGTGGTCCTTCTTTGATGATAAATTTTACCGAGACCCATTTTCCTGAAGGTCCTACTTTGTACTCGCGATCAATCCGGGTGCGAAAGAATCCAAAGCTGCGATAGTAGTCTGTCAATTTCTCAACATCAGCGTCCAATTTACTTCGGTCAAAGCGACCTTTGATGAACAAAAAGTAACCACGCTTGGTTTCAATTTTTGTCTTCAGACGTTGAGAGGAGGCGAAGGTGTTTCCCTCAAATGAGGTCTTCCACACTCGCTGTAGATTGCCTTCATTAATCACGAAAACTACGTCCCGATCACCAGTTTGGTTGCCTTCCGCAATGTCGACGGTTGCTCGGGGAAAGCCGCGAGATTGGTAAAACTGTTCAATCTTTTGACGGGCTTCCTCGACCGTGTACAGGTTCAGCGATTCATTTTCTGTCAACCCGGTTTCTTTGGCGAGCACCCGGTTTTTCATCTTCTTGTTGCCCAAGTACACAATTCGACGAATGGTTGGTCGTTCAAAGACTTCGAATGTGACGGACACTCCTTGCGCGTTGAACTGGTCGTAGGTGCGCACGTCGTGAAACATGCCCGAGGACATCAAACGTCTTACGTCAGATTGAATGGTCTCGGGGTCGTAGGGCCGGTCGGGACGTGTTGTGATGAATGAACGGATTTTCGTTTCCGAATGGGTCCGCTTACCGGTGATTCGGACATCTGTAATCAGCGGCGCATTCCGCGGTGCAAACACGGGACCGTGCTCGTTGATGTAATCGCGTGCAGTGCGACGCTGGGGACCTTTGAGTTGCGGCGTATAGCCTCCGGGGTTAACCATCTGAGCGCAACAGAGTCCTGGCAAATAGCCAAGAGCGAGCAGTACTGCCGCGCCCGCTGCGAGGAGAACAATAGTGGCGTCAAATCGAGCGAAGGGCATCGATTGAAGTTCCGTATTCGGGTTGCGAATGCAAAAGTGAAGTGCTGGCTGAAAGAGCGACCCTTCCAACGGTGAAGAAATAGCGAAACTCTTCCTGAGCGACAAGGTGAATGTTGATGCGGCAAATGATCAATTGTCGATGCCGGCTGGTTCTGTAAACAGAACCCGCTACAACCAGCTTTCAGGACAGACAAGGTTGGAAAACTCCTGGTCGGCGAAAGCATTGCACTGCCAGCAAGCCAGCAAGCCTGTGTGAACACTATAAAAGCGTAGGGTAGAGTTGCAGGTTTGGGAGCAGGTGCAGTCGAGGTTCAAGACGAGTGACACTCGTCCCACCTGGAGGAAGCGTTGATCCGGGGATGGACTGATTTCGCTGTTCGGTTCCGGGGGTTTCGGAAATTCAGCGAACCACAAAATTTACCATTCTTCCAGGAACCACGACGGTCTTGACGATTTGTTTGCCCTCCAGCAGAGGAACAATTTTCTTGTCGGAACGGGCTGCTTGCTCCAAATGCTCTTTGCTGCAGTCGACAGAAACAGTCGTCCTCGATTTAAGTTTTCCGTTAATCTGCACGGGAATTTCGACGCTCGATTCCATCAACATTGACTCATCATAATCGGGCCAGGGCACATACGCTAAGCTTGGATCGTGACCCAACGCTTGCCACAATTCTTCTGCGATGTGAGGAGCGTAAGGAGAGAGAAGCAGCACGAACTGATTCATGGCTGAACGGGGACGCTTCGATTGCTTCGTGAAAAAATTGACAAATTCCATCATGCGGGCAATCGCCGTATTGAGATGCATCGTCGCCAGGTCTTGTGTTACTGCTTTGATGGTTCGATGTAGCACCCGAGCTTGCTCTTCATTGAGATCCACGTCCTGAACGGCGGGATTTAATTGAATTTCTTCACTGCGGTCATCGATGATCATTCGCCACGCACGGTCTAGAAATCCGCGTACGCCGTTGACTCCCGCCATGCTCCATGGTTTAGTTTCTTCCAGCGGACCCATGAACATTTCGTAAAGGCGTAAGCTGTCGGCCCCATATTCCTTTACGATTTCATCCGGGCTGACAACATTTCCTCGGCTCTTGGACATCTTGTACGACCTGCTTTCGACCCGGATGTCCGGATTGTCTTTGATCACAAAGGAGTCGCCTTTTTTTTCCACCTGGTCGATGTCCAGTGTTACGGCTTGGAGCGGTTGGCGGGAATCTTTTTGTACTTTTTGGCCCTGGACCTCTGTCTCCACGAACTCGGTGCTGATCCACCTTTTTGCAGGGTCCTGGTACCCGGTAAACTCCAACTCTCCCAAAATCATGCCTTGGTTCACCAATTTTTGAAATGGTTCGGGAGTACTGACGTAACCACGGTCATATAGCACTTTATGCCAGAATCGGGCATAGAGCAGGTGCAGTACGGCATGTTCAGCGCCACCGACATAAAGGTCGACGGGCATCCATGACTTTTCCTTGGCAGGGTCAACAAATGCCTGGTCATTCTGCGGATCAATAAAGCGCAGGTAATACCAACAGGATCCGGCCCACTGCGGCATTGTGTTGGTTTCGCGACGATAGCGGTGGCCATTTAAGGTTACGTAGAGCCAATCATCAGGTGCTTTTGCTAGAGGCGGATCGGGAGTCCCCGCCGGCTTGTAATCCTCAAGTTTTGGTAAGTTGACTGGCAACTCCGATTCGGGAACGGCTTGTATGAGGCCTGTGGGATTTCCGTCATTGTCAAGTTGGTGCAAGATGGGAAAGGGTTCGCCCCAGAAACGTTGTCGGCTGAAGAGCCAATCGCGCAGTTTGTAATTGACCGCCTGTTTGCCGATGCCATCTGCCGTCAAGTCGGCCGTGATTTGGTTTTGAAATTCTGATGTTGCAAGTCTGTCATAATTGCTTGAATTGATTGCGATTCCGTGGCCGACAAAGCACTCCCGGCCAGCAAGCACTGCTGCGCGATCGACGTCTGCCACGTCGCCAGGGTCCACAACTGGCACAACAGGCAGATTAAATTGTTGGGCGAATTCGAAGTCTCGCGTATCGTGCGCAGGAACGGCCATGATGGCTCCAGTTCCATAACTGACGAGGACATAATCTGCGATCCAGATGGGAACCAGTTGGTCGTTAACGGGATTCACGGCATATGAGCCCGTAAAAACTCCTGATTTCGATTTCGCAAGTTCTGTCCGTTCCAAGTCGCTTTTGCGCGAAGCCGATTCACAGTATTTTTTCACCGCTGTTTGTTGCTCTGCTTTTGTGAGCCGGTCAACAAAGGGATGTTCCGGAGCGATGACCATGTAGGTTGCACCGAAGAGTGTATCTGGACGTGTCGTGTAAACCCGCAACACGTCGTCAGACGGTTTACGGGGAAATATTTTATGTTTCTTTTGGTTCGTCTCCTGGCTGCCAATGTAGAAATCCACTTCCGTGCCTTGACTGCGTCCAATCCAGTTGGACTGGAGTGTTTTAATGCTCTCTGACCAGTCAAGTTCCTGCAGATCGTTTTCCAGGCGGTCCGCGTAGGCCGTGATTCTCAACATCCACTGTCGCAGTGGAAGACGTTCGACTGGATGACTGCCCCGTTCGCTTTTTCCGTCAATGACTTCCTCGTTAGCCAGCACCGTGCCCAAGGCTGGGCACCAGTTCACCATAGCGTTTGCCTGGTAGGCCAACCGGTGGTCATCGATGTACTGCCGGACAACCTGCTCACCGTTCTCAGAAATCTCCGGTGGAATTGGTAGTTCACTGATCGGTCGACCCCGCTGCTGGTCTTCATCAAACCAGGTGTCGAACAATTGCAGGAATATCCACTGGGTCCAGCGAAAATATTTGACATCCGTTGTTGCGAGTTCCCGTTGCCAGTCGTAACTGAAACCGAGCATTTTCAACTGACGTCGAAATGTAGCAATATTTCGATCCGTGGATTCTTGAGGTGGTGTGTTGGTGCGGATTGCATGTTCTTCAGCCGGAAGGCCGAAGGCGTCGAAGCCCATCGGGTGCAAAACACTGTAGCCTTTCATGCGGTGGAAGCGGCACACGATATCAGTGGCCGTGTAACCCTCCGGATGGCCTACGTGCAGCCCGTCTCCGCTGGGGTAGGGAAACATGTCCAAAACATACAACTTGTCGCCGGTGGGGATGTCAGGAGCCGAAAAGGTGCGATGTTCTTCCCAATAGGCTTGCCAGTGGGGTTCGATCACGGCGGGATTATAACGCGGCATGATGTTGCTCTTGCTTAATAAGTTGCTTAGTTAGAAGACCTTGCGCCGAAAACAGATGCGCGATTCTAATGACTTGGTACCAATCTCGCAAATGTGCCGGTTGCCAGCACGGGGATGGACAACGCTTCGCTTCTGTTATTCAGCCCAAACTGCCAACACGAGAAATTGCCTGGAAACGCCTTTTTTCGGAAGCTACCAGGCCACCGATTTATTGCCGACCTTCAGCATTGGTCCTGGCGCTAGCAATCCAACGTCCAAACGATTCAAAAAAAGACAATGTGATTTGGGCCATCCTGGTGATACTCAACCGGTTAGTGGCTGAGCACATTTGTTGACATCTTGCAATTCCAGCACTTGGCTCCTGGGCGGTGAGTCGGTTAAATTAAACGCGTTCGCCGGACTCGAAGAGTGTCGGAAAACGAGATCTAGCCCCGGAAAGAGTGGTTCAGGGGTGTGAGCACGCAGGAACCACTCGAGGAAAGTTCATTCTCAAACCATGTTGTTCGGTCGCAGAAATCTTTGTCTCATCGAAGTGGAACGGGAGTCGATGAGAGTTGCCGGGCGGTTCAACGCCCAGGTCATGGACCACCTCAGACAATTCATCCAACCTGGAATAACAACCGGTGAAATCGACCAACTAGTGTTGGAATATACGCGGGATCACGGGCACACTCCGGCTTGTCTTGGCTACCAGGGATTTCCTAAAAGTTGTTGTACCAGCATTAACGAAGTGATCTGTCATGGGATTCCCGGAAATGCTGTGCTAGAAGACGGGGACATTGTCAACCTGGATGTCACGACGGTTGTGGATGGTTGGTTGGGTGACCAGTCAGAAACCTTTTTGATTGGAAACGTCAGCGAACAGGCTCGCAGGCTGGTTCAATGTGCTTTCGACAGTTTGTATTTGGCGATCGATGCAATTGGACCGGGAGATCCCATTGTGAACATTGGTAGAGCCATCTCCCGAAAAGCACACGTTCTGGGTTACGAAGTTGTGCGCGAGTACGTTGGACATGGCATTGGAAAACGTTTTCACCAAGAACCTTCAATTCCCCATTTCCCCAATCAGCAGTCACGCTTCCAAAAAATTGATCCGGGGGTTTGCTTTACGATCGAACCGATGATTAACGAGGGAGTGCGAGACACGGTTCTCGATCGTGATGATGGATGGACGGTTCGCACTCGCGACGGCAAACTTTCAGCACAGTTCGAACATACGATCCTGATGACAGATGAGGGGCCCGAGATCCTGACGCTCACCGAAACGGGACCTCAGTGCGGTCATCAGTTCTAGCACGGGTTTCCCAGTCGTTGGTTTCTTATCTTTCTTTCTTGTAGTGGTTTACGGTTTCTTTCCCGGGCACCGTGTTTGATTTGGCCCTGACCATGCACGTGGCGTTGCAAGTGGTCTTGAGGCGAACCGCTGCCTTCCACTAAAACCCCTGGGCCATTACCGGTCTTATGGTCGATCGGTGCTAGCTTTTTAGGAGCTGCGTCATGCGCATCGGACGGGCTTGGATTTTACTGAGTAACGTTCTGCTTTCCGTCCATTCTGGATTCGCGGACAGCTATCCCTACATGGCCTATGTAGCTGCTGAGCGTGTCCAGGTGCACAGTGGACCAGGTGAAGACTATTACGTGACTGATGAATTACCGAGAGGAGATGAAGTAGAAGTCTACTGGCAGAACGAGGAAGGATGGTTTGCTATTAGGCCACCCAGTGGAAGTTTTAGTCTAGTGCCTCAGGAAGCACTGGAACGAACAGGGGTGAAAGAGTTGGGAACGGTTGTTGATCACTCTGTCCCATCCCAGATTGGTAGCCGTATCGAAGATGAATACGACGTGGCACAGGTTGAACTCAAGCTGGGTGAAGTGGTTGAGATTCTAGGCACGAAACAGCTGGAAAATCGCCTGTGGTGTATGATTGCTCCGCCTTCAGGTGAATTTCGCTGGCTTCACGCTAACGACATCGATCGTTGGCCCATCGACAAACCAAGTTTGTTTCAGCCAACGCCGGTGCTGATGGTCGATGCCGTACCTCCTCCTACCGGAAAAATCTCTGCAGATCTTCCAATGGCAGACCAGGTATTAGATAGTGATTCGCCCCGCACTGTTTCCTGGACGGTCAGGGACGATTCCCGGCACGGTCCTGCCGGGAGAAGAAATAAGTCGACTTGGCGAAGTCCAAGAGCTTTGGGTACCGGTTCTTCGAAAGATCGGGGGGACCGTTCAAATCAAGGTGCCAGGAAGTTCAGGGGAGCGGCAGCAAACAGTCAAAATTTAGCGAGAAGGGGCTTGTCTGAAGCGGAAAGTTCGGATCGCCAACAATTGATGCAGATACAAATCGAGCTGTCCCAGATCGTAGCCGGACCTCCTGCCAGCTGGCAGTTGGGTGCCCTCCGACTGAAAACCCGCAACCTGTCTGAAAATGGGAAGTCTTCAACAGATCGTGCCCAGGCACGACGTCTGTTGGAAAGGGTGGCTGAATTTGAGGAAGTTCGCCTGCGCCACGAGGAGCTGGCGACTGAATTTTTGGGTCCAGGGTCGGTAGCTGGGGAGTTGAACCCAGTCGGAAAAGGTGTCTCCTCTGGCCCAGGCCGGCTTGCAACAGCACGTCCTACCTTTGACCCTCGATTCGATGGAAGTGGGTGGCTGATGCCGGTGATCACTCAGCGAAGAAACGTGCCACGTTATGCTTTGACAGACGATTACGGTCGCATTCTGAAATTCGTGACACCTTCACCCGGTTTGAATGTACGACGTTATTTAAGGAAACAAATTGGAGTATCGGGAACACAGCAAATGCTGCCGGATCTCAACCGCCCGCACCTCACTGCTGAACGTATCACCGTGCTGGACCCACACCGACGGTGAAAAAATTGGAGGTGAACAGCTACCCACGAAAACGCTCCTTCGGCCCAACAATATTCTCTTTTCAGGTGCACGGGCGCTCATTGCTGGGTCGGCTTCACTTTTTTGACTTCGACCTGCGATTTGTGGTTTACCCTTAGAGACTCCGGTCAGGTTTTTTTGCAAACGACTCGAATGAATAGAGCCGTTTTGCGAACAGCAACTCGTCTTGACCTAAGAAAGCCCGGTCCGCATGATGCTTCTCCCGATTTCAGCCAACAGGAGAATTGGGCACCGCGGAAGGGAGACTGACGACCACGGTGGGCAGGTTCACTCTGTTTACAACCCTTCTCTGGCGTAGTGAAACCAAAGCGGAACAACCCAGATCTGACATGCACCGTTGTTTGAGTCACCCTCCCACTGTCTCGCACTCCACTCGTTCCAGAGAGGTCTTGATGATGGCCTGGCAGAGAAGTTCGATTTTTTTGATAGTCGGCGTGGCGTTTTTCCAGGGGATGTTTTCAGCTGCGGCCAGTGCCCAACAAGGGTACATGTTTCACCATCAAATCCCGCAGGTGGGCCAGCAGTGGGTACAAAGTGTTTATATGAAGATGAAAGCCAAGTCACGTATCAAGTATCCGGGCCACCAACAGAGAGAAGTGTTCCAACTTGATCAACGTCGCCAAAACCGGCGTTTGACAGTCCTAGGAGTGCAACCGCAAAGCATACCAAGGGTCGAGGTGACCTTCGAGTCCGCTTTGCACCACACTAGCGAGGATTGGGGTGCGGAACCTCACTGGGAATCTCAAGCCGTCCACGGCAAGACCTATCAGGTCTCTCGGGAAAACGGGCGACTGGTCGTCACCACCCCGCAGGGAACCGTACCATCGTCGGAGGAACTGGAGTTGGTTCAACGAACCATGCAGTGGGTGGGCCGTGGTAATCCGATTGCAGAATTTCTTCATGGACGGACGGTTGAAGTCGGCCAAACGCTGCACTTACCTGCTGAGTTGGCCAGGGAATTACTGGGTACCGATACCCCGTTGAACAAAGCTCAAAAGATGCCCATGACGTTGCTCGAGGTTCGCGCGATCCATGGTGCGCTGTGCGGGATATTCGAAGCAGATTTGGAAAACACGTCACAGTTGCGTGTTCGGACGAGTACACACATGCGCGGTGAATTTGCCGTTGAACTGGATACCTGCCGTCTTGTCTCGACTGCTTTCCAGGGTCCTGTGACTTACCGGCTGAGCCGTTCCATCGGAGGTGAAAATTACGTCGTGGAGACTGCTGGTTCGCTGCAAGTTGCTACCAAAGCGCAGGCCTTAAGACGATAAAAGGTGCCCGAACCGATGAGCGTGTACACCAGGGAACGTTGGCTTCTGATCGCCGTCCGAGTCTTGGGAATTTTCGAGTTGTTTGCCATTCCGTTCATCTTCGTGCCCTTTGCCTGGATGGGAGAAATCCATGAACATCTGGGCCTTGGTTCCATCCCCGAAGGAAGAATTGTATCTTACTTGGCGCGGTCGCTTTCCGGATTTTATGCGATCAACGGTGTGGTTTTGCTTTATATTTCTTTTGACTTGAAATACTACTGGTCATTACTGAAACTGTTTGTAGCGATTTTTATCGTTATGGGATTCACTCTCACGATTCTGGATTTGTCTCTGGGCATGCCTTTCTCCTGGACACTGAGCGAAGGCCCTGTTGAGATTCTGTTCGGTGGTTTGATGTGGTGGTTGATGAAGAAGATCGATCCCGAAGACATGAAAAAGCAGTGATTCCAGACCGCCGCTTCTTCGGGCGGCTTGGTAAGTCGCACTGCCCTGTTGGCCGGGTCATCCGCGAGGCCCGCGGCGTCGTCAACGGGGATGCTGTCTGTTGAGTAGTGCGTCGGTTCTGGTTCTCAAGCAGTTGTCAACGACAAAGACCAGACAACCTACTCGACGGTGACGCTTTTAGCCAGGTTTCTCGGTTTGTCCACATCGCAGCCCCGCAGCACGGCAATGTGATAAGCCAATAGCTGAAGCGGAATGGTACATAAAATCGGCTGCAGATGTTCCTCTACGGCGGGTACTTCGATGATGTCATCGGCGACGTCACGAACTCGCGTGTCTCCTTCACCGACGACGGCGATAATGGGTCCTCCGCGGGCCTTAATTTCTTCGAGATTGGCCATCACCTTGTCGTACACGAAACCTTGCGGCACGATGAACACACTGGGAGTGTTTTCGTCGACCAGTGCGATGGGGCCATGCTTCATCTCCGCTGCCGGATAACCTTCTGCGTGGATATAGCTAATTTCCTTGAGTTTCAGGGCACCTTCCAGGGCTGTGGGAAAATTGTACTGGCGACCTAAGTAGAGAAAATTATTGGCGTGGCAGTACTTGCCCGCGATACGACGAGCTTCACCATTGGTCTCTTCCAGTGCTCTATGTACCAGTTGGGGCAGCAAACGCAGGCCTTCGATGATTCGTCTACCGGCAGGATAACTCAGGTGGCGCAACCGTCCGAAATACAGAGCCAGCATTGTGAGGGCCAAGCATTGTGATGTGTATGCTTTGGTTGAAGCCACACCGATTTCCGGGCCAGCGTGCAAATAGATTCCACCATCGGCTTCCTGGGCGATGGTGCTGCCCACCACATTGCAAATTGACAGCGTCGGATGACCCTTACGTTTCATTTCTCGCTGGGCTGCCAAAGTATCAGCAGTTTCTCCACTCTGGGTAATGGAAAAGACAAGCGTGCCGTGTTCGACCGGAGGATTTCGGTAGCGGAGTTCACTGGCATATTCTACCTCAACAGGAATTCTAGCCAGTTCTTCGATCAGGTATTCGCCCAACAATGCGGCATGATAACTGGTTCCACAAGCAGTCAATAAAATTCGATTGATGCTACGCAACTGCTGGGATGACAGATTCAGCCCACCAAACACGGCAGTACCGTCGTCATCATTTAACCGTCCACGCATGGCGTCCTCGAGCGACTTGGGTTGCTCGAAGATCTCCTTCAACATGTAATGGGGATAACCGTTTAATTCGACGTCGCCAGACTCAATCTCCAGTGGTTCTACCAGGTGCTTGATATGCCCTTGGTCGCGATGGGATACCGCCAGCGTTTCAGCAGTCACTACGGCTACCTGATGATCGGCCAGGTAAACGATCTTATCGGTATACCCTGCTAAGGCAGACGCATCACTAGCAACAAAGTGTTCACCGTTACCCACGCCTACAACAAGTGGGCTTCCCAAGCGAGCGGCAATCATGACTTCCGGTTGATCACGAAAAATCGCCACCAGACCGTAGGTTCCCTGAAGCTGGCTGATTGCAACTTTGACTGCGGACTCCAGAAGCGCGTGGGGATTGCCGTTCGTGTCGGTTTGTTGCGCCAACGCACTAGCTATCAAGTGTGAAATGACCTCGCTGTCAGTCGCTGACAGAAACTGAAACCCCTCTTGCTGGAGACGCTGTTTGAGAGATTGAAAGTTTTCGATCACCCCGTTGTGTGCCACCGCCACCACCTGATCGCCTCCAAAATGGGGATGGGCATTTGCTTCAGTAGGTGCACCGTGTGTGGCCCAACGAGTGTGGCCAATTCCGGTTTTGCCAGTGGGCCGGGATTGCTGTAGGCGTTCGGCCAAGGTTTCGATGCGACCTACAGAACGGGTGGCTGAGAGCTCGCCTGTGGGCGTGATGGTGGCAACGCCCGCGCTATCATAGCCGCGGTACTCCAGGCGCCGAAGTCCCTCCAGCAAGTAGTCGGTGGCTTGTCCGTCACCAATGTAGCCAACGATTCCGCACATATTTCGTTTCTTTCAAGCACTGCCAATGAAGGCAGTGCTTTGTTTCACGTATCGGAGCAAAGTCACCTTACTATTTTAGCATTCTCCAAAGTCTGAAGCCACGACAAATACTACCAGCCGGTTGAAGTGGTGGCCGGGCAGGAGTTGGTGGTGTCGGTCGCAACGGTCGACGTGGGACACGGACTTCGACCGTGTTGACCTTGTTTCACTCCCTGTTCCCGGGTTCCCCCTGTCAGGAGCGACAGTCACCGGGGTATTTCCTGGCTGCCCGTCCGGAGGGATTCCTTGTGAGGGAGTGAAATCTCTAGAAGAGCCGAATCCAGATCTCCTCGACATTTCCTACGGTACCCCACCAAAATGGGGCAACGTTGCCTGGTATTGTCAGCGATCTCCAGCGAACCGAGTGGTCCCGGTCTTCACCTGTCCGGCGGACGGGACTGTGATAGCGTCGCACAGGTCAAGGGAAAACACCCCAACTCGCTTCAAATTCCAGTGATCAACGAGAATCGAGCCGGTTTGGAAAAGTTTCTCTGAGGGCCGCGGGCGAACTCCCAACGAGGTCGGATGCTGAAGCCAGTTTTCCCCTGTTGGAGACTTCGGGCTTTTGTTTTCTTGGCATCTCTCTGTACTCGCCCGGACCAGCCACGGGGCAGAACTAAAAAAAAATTCCCGGCTGATCTTTGATTTGCCAACCCGATGCAGTATGAAGCGTTTTTCAGACCGGCCTGGGTCAGGAGGGAACTGCACCATGACGGAAGCTATCCAACAACTGCGATTGCATTCTACGAGCTACGTTGTCATTCCAGCTCGTCTTGCTTCATCTCGCTTGCCCCGCAAGTTGCTGCTTAAAGAAACGGGGAAGTCACTTCTCCAGCACACCTACGAAGCCGCCAGCCAGGCGAAGCGGCCGGTGGGGATCTGTGTGGCTGCCGCTGATCAAGAGATTGCGGACGAAGTGCGATACTTCGAGGGCGATGTCATCATGACCGATCCTCAAGCCGCCAGTGGTACAGACCGGGTTGCCGAGGTGGCCCAACAGCTTGTCAATGTTGATATTGTCGTGAATGTTCAAGGGGACGAGCCGGAATTGCATGGCGCGTGTATCGACCAAGTCATCGAGCTGCTCGAAAGAGATTCCCGGGCCGACATTGCCACGCTGGCGACCCCTATCCGATCCCGCGAGCAATTGCTGGACCCGGCGTGTACCAAAGTCGTTTTTGACGGAGCAGGTCGGGCACTCTATTTCAGCCGTAGTCCTATTCCGCATCTCCGGGATGAGGAAGATGACATGTTTACCCGCGAACCAGCTTTGTTTTACCAACACGTGGGACTTTACGCCTATCGGCGTGATTTTTTGCTGAAGCTGGCTCAGTTGCCGCAAAGTATTCTGGAAAAATCAGAAAATCTTGAACAATTGCGGGCCCTTGCTTCTGGTTACGTTATTGCCGTGGGAGTCGTAGATCAACCTTCGGTCGGAATCGACACCCCCAACGATTACAGGGCCTTTGTCAGGCGGACGCTAAACCAGTAGAATACAGGTGTCGAGGCCCGTTCTCTACTGATTCATGGAAGGTATCTGTTGAATGGCTAAGCATATTTTCGTCACCGGTGGTGTTGTTAGCTCTCTGGGAAAAGGATTGACGAGTGCCTCCATCGGGATGCTGCTCGAACAGCGCGGACTTCGAGTCCGCATGCAAAAACTTGACCCCTACATTAACGTTGATCCGGGAACAATGAGTCCCTACCAGCATGGGGAAGTTTATGTCCTGGATGATGGCAGTGAAACAGATCTGGACTTGGGGCACTACGAACGATTTACGCACAGTCCGTTGACGAGGGACTCGAATCATACCACTGGCCAAATTTATCTGTCGGTCATCAACAAGGAACGTCGTGGTGCGTTTCTGGGAAAGACCGTCCAGGTCATTCCCCACATCACCGATGAAATCAAGAATGTTATCCAAAAACTGGCAGAAGATGATGTGGATGTTGTCATCACCGAAATCGGTGGTACAGTTGGCGACATCGAAAGCCAACCCTTCCTGGAGGCGATCCGTCAATTCGCGCTGGACGTGGGTAAGGAAAACTGTCTCTACATTCATTTGACTCTGGTCCTTTATTTGAAAGCTGCTGACGAACTCAAGACCAAGCCGACGCAGCACTCCGTGGGACAGTTACGGGAGATCGGTATTCAGCCCGATATTTTGATCTGTAGAACAGAGCGTTCAATCAGCCTGGAAGATCGACAAAAAATAGCGCTGTTTTGCAATGTACCGATTAAAGCCGTGATCGAAGAGAAAGACAAGGATTTCTCCATCTACGAAGTGCCCTTGAGCTTGGTTGATAACGAATTGGATTGTCTGATCGTGCAGAAGCTGGAACTGGACGCGGAGGCTCTGAAACTGGAGCAGTGGCGAGATCTGTTGCATCGACTTCGCAATCCCGTGCATGAACTGAGCATTGCCGTCGTCGGCAAGTATGCCAAGCATCGAGACGCTTACAAATCGATTTACGAGGCTCTCGATCATGCGGGAATCTACCACCAATCACAAATACGGATTGGACGAATCGAGAGTGAAGAGATTGAGCGGGAAGGTCCGGAACGATTGTTAGCGGGTTATGACGGTATTCTCGTACCGGGTGGGTTCGGTGAACGGGGTATCGAAGGGAAAATTGACGCAATTCGATTCGCGCGAGAAAGGAAGATACCTTTTTTCGGAATCTGCCTGGGGATGCAATGCGCCGTGATCGAATTTGCTCGTAATGTGGTCGGTTTGCCGCACGCCGATTCGACCGAATTCAACAAAGACACATCGCACCCGATCATTTGCCTCCTGGACGAACAGCACGCGGTAACAGACAAGGGCGGCACCATGCGATTGGGTGCTCAGCCTGCTCACCTGGATTCCAGCAGTCAAGCCTATGACTACTACAACACAGAAGTCATCCACGAACGCCATCGTCACCGGTACGAGTTTAACAATGCGTACCGGAAGCAATTTGAAGCACACGGCATGCTGTTCTCAGGCACCAGCCCGGATGGTGAACTCGTCGAGATCATCGAGCTTCCAGCCCATCCTTGGCTCGTAGCCGTACAATTTCATCCCGAATTTAAGTCCAAGCCGACTGCGGTACATCCCTTGTTTGCAGGATTTGTGGGAGCTTCGCTCCAGCGTCACCAAGCAAGGGGTGACCAGCGCATCGGATTACAAAACGAGATTTGACTCCATCATGACTGAACAAGAAAAAAGTAAAATAATTATTGACGAAGATTGGAAGTCGCAGGTCGAGGAGGAGAAGGAGCAACTCAAACGCCGCGACTCCGACCAGAGTTCAGAGGCTTCCGTATCAGAGGCTGCAGACACAGGCGAGGGATTTCCACCCGCGTCCTTCACGTCCCATCTGATGACGCTTGCCACCCAGGCGACGGCCGCTATGGGGCAAATTCCTGATCCCTCTTCACCCGACGAGCCCCCTCCGGTCAACTTGGGGTTCGCCCAGTACATGATCGATTTACTTGATGTTCTTCAAGAAAAGACCAGCGGAAATTTGACGGAAGAGGAAGCGGCGCTGCTCGAGAATTTGATACACCAGCTGCGGATGCTCTATGTCGAAGTGAGCACCAAATCGAGCTCAGCCACC
>PBTE01000122.1 GCA_002726515.1 Planctomycetaceae bacterium
CAGATTTCTCTGGCATCCTACGGGGTGGGGTCCTCTTACAGCGATACGCTCTCCGACATGGCCGCCGACCCCGACGGTGACTTGTTGGTGGCGCTCCAGTGTGAACAGGGGAAAATCGCCATCATCGACGGGGCGGCAGAGTCGGTACTGGCGGTGGTGGACCTGGGCGGTCCGCGGCCCAATGACGGACCAGGGAGGATGAACGCCGCGGTCGACCTGTCCGATCCCGCCAATCGTCGTATTTTCGTGTTTCTCGCCGACGACAACAAACTCTATCGTCTCGAGGAATCCAACGGTTTTGTGCCGCGCCTGGAAGATGCGGCCGAGATCACCGTCGAACATCAAGTCCAACAGACTTACGGGTTCCGTTCGGTTTATTACAGCCCGCTGCTGGACAAGGTGTTCGTGTGGAACGTAGCAGTTGACCCGGACACGTTGGCTGTCGAGACGACAGTGGCGGGTGTCGAGCGACTAGTGGGAGAAGCGGACGGGGTGCTTTTTGCACAGCACCAGGCCCCGGCGGGATTCAACCGGACCGAATCGCTGGTGACCGTTGACGCCGCGACTTTTGAAATTGTGCACCAACAGCAGCTCGCCGAGACCATGGCCATGGATGCCAAGGTGCACCTGGACCTGTCGCGCGATCAGGTTGCTTTCACCCGGCCCGCCTACAGCGAATCGCACCTGGTGGGAATCGAATCCACCACTACCACCACCGGAGTCCAACTGGAGCACCTCTCGACCCAGCAAATGCCCCTGGGAACGCATCGACCGGAGATCCTGGCCACCGCTTCAGGTGACATGCTGGCCGTCGTCGTTCAGCCGGGAGACGACGCCGCGGGGAACCGCGTCAAGCACCAGGTCTACCGTTATGACTCCGCGGGCAACCAGACCGGCGACCCGTTCCCGGTGACCTGGGTGACTGACGAATATGGCGAGCCCGCCGACCACCGGACGGCGATCATTGACGACGAGTTGGTCATCGTTTATCAGTCCCTGGTGTTTGACGGGAATCCCGGGGTCGGCGGAGGTCCCGCCGAACAGTATGCGCTGAACCAGTCCCTGCTGCTGGCCCGTTACTCGCTCGACGGACAGGAGCTGTTTCGCGGGCCGATCGTGGCCCACGTGACGGATTTTTCGGAAGATAGTTTCCCTGACCACTGTCTGCTCCCGCTGGAAGACTCGCTGCTTGTCTCGACCGGTGCCGACCATCGCATCAAATTGAGGGAAGTCAGTTATTCGGGTGAAGTGCTGGGCACGTACGAGATTGACGCGGACGCGGCACGACCCCTGTCGTCGATCGGGAACAGCCTGCTGAGTAACGGCGATCGTGTCTGGATGATCACCGGGTCAGGAGTGAGTCCCCGTGACCCCAGTGGTATTTTGGTGTCGGAGTTGGACGCGGCATACCAGCCGACCGAACTGGCCTGGTTTGCCGCCGACGGCCAGGAGTACACCTTCCCGACCGGCAGCCTGTTGCACAACGGTTACACCTTCGTGACCTACGACGCGCGGGAAATGACAGGCAGTTACCTTTCGCCCCAGGAACACCCCTTCCAACCCAGACTGATGGTGCTCGACGCCGAGTTGAACCGCGTGCTGGACATGGCAGTCGGTTCGGGCATGGGATTTGCGCACGTCCATCCGACACTGGACGTCGTCGGGGACGAGTTGGTCATTGGCTGGAGCATGCGGGCCGAAGCCGAGGGCGGAGATCACTACACGCCGCAGGTTCAGCTGGAACGTTACGCGCTGACGTTCGTTGGCGGCGGGACACCGGTCCCGGGTTCTCCGCAGGTGGCCTCCGTCGTTCGGAATCATGGTGACGACACGTTTGATACACTGGAAACGCTTGCTTTCACCTTCGACCGCGATGTGAGCGTCAGTGCGTCCAGTCTTCTGCTGGCGGACCGGACTGCGGGTGGCACGCCGGTCGACCTGACGTCGGTGACATTCAACTACCGTCGGGAAACGTTCACAGCCACCTGGGATTTTACGGGCGTCGCTGGAATCGGTGCCGCGTTCTACACGGCGGTGCTGGATACCTCCTCGGTGACCGATAGTCAGGGCAACCCGTTAGACGGGAATGCCGATGGTGCCGGCGGGGATGATTTCAGTCACGTCCTGTTGGTCGCTGCCAGGGGCGATTCGGACGTCGACGGTGACGTCGATTTGAGCGACCTGAACACGCTGTTTGCGAACTTCAAACCGTTGGGTACCAGCGCCCACGGTTGGTGTGAAGGCTCGTTTGACAACGATGGGGATGTCGACCTTTCGGACTACAACTGGTTGGCCACCCAATATGCACCGCTCGGTTATGCCGGAGAGACGCCAGCGGGTTACGTGTTACCATGTTCGGTTGGTTCGACATCGCCAGCCACGGATGCTTCACAACTTTTGTCACTGGTAGCAGACGACCAGGCTTACAATGACGAAATACAGGTGAGTGCGGAGGTTTCCTCCAGACTGCCCCGCGACGCCCCACCTTCGCGCAGGGCGCACGGGCGCACAACGAAGCGTCACGCGGTTTCAACCGCCTTTGCCCAGTACGAGGTGGACCGGCGGTCGGTTGGCACGCTGGCTGCGATTCGGGTCAGGGGCGAGCGCGGAGGGGCCCTGTTGACAGACGAAGTGGACTTTGGCGGAAAATGGAACACGCCATGGCCGGGCCGGTGAAAGCCCTCGCTGACGCGAAGTGACTCAGCTTGTTGCCACACCTCCTCCCGGTCGACGTCCAACGGCTACCAGGACCCCGCACAGAAGCAGGAGCCCCGTGGAAGGCTCGGGCACCGCGAGCAGGAATACCGAACGGTCACCGGAAAAATACAGTCCGGAACCGTCAGCAGATTCGATCAGACTGGCTGCACCGTCGATGGATCCCACCACATCGATCCGGTTTCCCAGCGCATCGTAGGCGGCTAGAACACCGTTGCCGACAGACATTCCGCTAAGCGGGTCCATGTCTCCCTGCTCGAGAACGTACAGGTAAGTTCCAGTCGGGTCACCGAGCACCGTTCCACTGGAGAACGCCATGGACAGAGGGTTGTTGAGGTCGGAGACGAAGGTTTTGAGTTCCTGTGTCAGTTCGTCGACCACCAGAACCGATCCCGATCTGTTACGTACGGAGGTACCGGTGAACTCTCCCACGTCAAGCACAAAGGCCTCCGACCCGAAGTCGCCGAAGCCACCGGGCGAGAGTTGAAGGTCCACGGGGTTGTCCACCCCGAGATCTGAGACCAGGCGGGTCACGTTGCCTGATCCGTCAACTCCGAGCAGGCTTGCCGGCGTGTACTCGTCCAACCCGAGTTCGGTGATCAACATCTCGGCGCCGCCGAAACCCGATTTGGCAAAGGCGAGGCTACTCGGAGTGTTGAAACTGTTCGAGAGCGTCAGCGGAGTGCTGAGTCCCGTGTCCGGGTCGACGGTCAACAGGCTCGCAGCACCTGGATTGATGTTCCCGCTGTCAAAGCCGAAGCTCTGCAGCGCGTAGTACTTTCCGCCTGGTGATGCGACGAGGTCCGAAAGGTATTCCAGGCCCACGGCATTTCCCACGGAAAAAGTGGGACCATTTGTGGCGTAATCGATCGGGCTGGTGAGGGAGGACTCCTCAACCGAGGAGTAGAGAAGGTTTCCATTGGTGGCCACCAGCAGATTTTCCGGCTCGAGAGCCGTGGCCACTTCCGTGAGGGTGACCCCGGACACCATGGAGCTGGGAACCTGTCCGACCGTGGGGTAACCGATCAAAGTGGGAGTCGGTGTCGCCTGGTAAGAAACGGGAGTGGTCGGTGTGTCTTTCAGTGTCCAGGACAAGTCCTGCGAAATCCAGGCGGCCATCGCCGTCACGGCACCTGCCGTGCGACTGGCGCTGACGTGAAAGTCGAGGTTGACCGAGTAATTTCCATCAGTAATTCCTGTCTTTGAGTCGCTGTAGATGGCGCTAACAGGCGACAGACTACCAGCACTGGCCGTTCCGAACCCGGCCGAAAGGTTGGTCGGGTTTGGCGAGGGGCCCGGGGTCTGGGTGGTGAATGGTGCCACCGCAATCGAGGAAGTCAGTGACGTCGTACCGCTGCCCAGCAGTTTTGCGAGGCCGGCGGCGCCAATGTAGTTGTGGTACGTCGCCGTTCCCTCCAGCACGCCGTCGGCACCACCTTCGGGTGCTCCGGCCACGCTGTAGCGGCCGGCAATCGACAGGGATCCGGTCGCAGAGCTTCCACTGAACAGCTTGGTAAAACCGTTCAGTCCGGCAACCGCGAAGAGTTCGAAGTTGGGCGGTGTGTTCTTGGGGTCGACGATCCGGATCGTGTTGGTTCCGTTTCCCGAATATTCGTAGGGTCCCTGGTTCACTTGGAGGATGCCGCCGTTTCCGTCGTTGTAGGGGCGACTGATGGAGCCTGACAGGTGAGTGTAATTCAGGGTCGAGGCAGCTGCAGGGACCGGTGAGAGGATCAGGAATCCCAGCAGCCAAAGCCAGCGGCGAGAGAATCTCCCGCCTGTCGCTTCGACGGACTTGTCCGATGTACAGAGTACCACGGGAACGTAGGTCGTAAAGAACGTGTGTTGCATCATGTCACCTCCACCGGTTAGCTGTTTTGGTTGACGACTGCGTCTTCGCAGAAACAACTTCTGACTGGAAGCCTTTTCACCTGATCGGACTCCTGTGGGAACAGTTCCGACACGGTCAGTTCGACGTGCGAGTCTTCAGAGAATGAAAAGACAACTGGAAATAAAAGCCCCGTTGCAATCTTGGTTTCCAGAAGCTGTCAGGAGTCGGCCGAGGGGTTGCTGGCCCGTGCGGTAGGTCCTGTCTGGGTTTGTTCGTGTTTTTGGCAGCAAGAAATTGTGCCAACAGAATCCGGAAAATTCAGGGAAACGAATGAAACAGGTTTGCCCGTGGTGGTTCAATGTTTTACCCGGCGAGGGAAAGGAACCTGTGTCAAAATTGTCTCCCGGTAATTTTCCGGCGTTGAACACCTGGTCTACTGCGGTCGGTTTACCGTCGTCGTAGAGGGATGACGGTCAACAATCCAAGGCAGGCGATCACCACGCTCGACGGTTCGGGTACGCTGGGCGCTGCCAGAGTAAAACCGAAATGGGTTGTCAGCTTGTCGAGTTCCATGCCGTGGATTGGTTGATTGCTGACCAGCGCGAACGCAACGTTCGGGTTACCACTGGTGATGGTCGAACCGTCGAAAACGTAAGTAGCGGGAGACGTGACATCGTTCCACGACCAGCCAGGCATGTCTCCGCTGGTAATGGCACCAGCCAGCCCGGTTCCCGGACCGCGCAGGGCATACGTTTCGTCAAGCCAGGGAGTGGTCAGCAAATTTCCGGAACCGTCATACGCGGTCAGCTGCGCCGTTTCTGCCAGGCTGGATCCATGATCAAGATCACCGAAGATAAAAAAGGTTCCACTGGGAAGGTAACCGAGTGGGAGCGAGGTGAAGTTGTAATTTGCGATTCCCGAAGTGGTCGAGGAGGGAACGGTGCCCGTGGCGTTGAACGTGCCGACCCAGTCTGCTTGAACGGGAGCCGTCCAGGTACCGGTAAAAGCGCCACCTGTGTCGACAACGGTTGCCGACACTCCCGGTTGCCAGGCCGGGTTGATGGTCGGGATCGGCAGGTGCAAGCCCGAACCTGTGAGCGGTGTTGCACCGACCGGTATGGCAGCGAATAACAGAACGAACAGAATGGTTGCGGAGCAGAGGTTTCGAGTTGTGGTTTGTAGAGTCACGGTCACTTCCCCTTTTGAAATGCATGACGGACTGGGATGACTTACGGACAGAATCTCAAGAACTCCCATCAGTTGTGGTTGTGTGTCGAGGTGTGTCAGGTATCAAAAAGTTGTCAACAACACCGGACAACGAAAAAAATGGTGTTTCTATGTGCATGGGTTCTGACCGCAGCGGCTGGCTGCCAGTTTTCCGGTTGGGTGACTGAAAGTGTTGCCTGACGCTCTGAACCGGTGACGGCATGTCGCCAGCCCCACCAGTCCCGTGACCAGCAGCATCGCCGTGGAGGGTTCGGGAACCGTACCGACGTTGAAGAGCACAAAATCCACCTGTTGGGAATTTTCGCCCAGGCTGCTGGTGGCGAGCGTTAACTCAATCCGGCCCACGTCCTGAAGTCCGCCGAGGTGTACGAGACCGCCTTGCCCCAGGTTCGCGTCATTCAACGGGTCGACGACACTGAACAGGGTGGATAGTCCGACGGGCGTGAGTGTTGTGTTGCTGGTCGAAAAATAGCCGGAAGAGCCCGGGGCAGTGCTGTCGTATTCAGCGAGAAACGACCACGAGTTGACATCAATCGGGGCGTTAGTGGAGTCCCAGGCCGAGAGGGTGTAGCCGTAGTAGTTGTGGATGTTCCCGAGGATTAACTCTCCACCGCTGCCCCAGTTGTACCCGGGTAAAAAGTTGAAGGTGATCGTGTTTCCCAGGCCACCGAGACCGTGCACCTGAAACGCATCAGTCAGGGGCGGTTGGCTGGTGACAGCCAACGGCAGCCCGTAGCTTCCCGGTTGACCTGCAAATCCGGGGATCAGGTTGGACCCGTTGATCGTGCCCGAGGCGCTCGTATTGGTGTAAGTGTAGACGCCACCGGCGTTGGCCGAGGTCCAGTCGTGAAAAACCATACCACTCGCGTTGGCGTACTCGGTGGCGGTGGCCAGCAGCAGGAAGCAACTGATCAGATAAGTCTTGAAGAAGTGTCTCATGGAATTTCCTTGCAAATGTGAGGGGGGCTTGTCGAGTTCAGACGGATCGTGGCACCCAGGTTGCCAGCGTCTCTGGGACGAGTGCACCCTGCACGTTGTCCCTCCTCGGCCACGCCCGTTGACGTGGATCTGTCAAAGGTTCAAAGCCCCTACGCTTTGCCGCTCCGTTTCCAAACAATTTTGCCGTTGTTTGGTGAAAAACCCCTTCACTTAATTACTACGGACGAAGGAATGGCATCCTGCGCAACCGGGATTATTTTTTTGTGAGGGAGGGGGAAAACTCAGGAACCAGCCGGATTTTCTCTCTGCGGATCGCCGAAATCCGTTCCTGAAGGTGTTGGTGGGAACCGCCAGTGGACCCGGTTGATAGTTGGTCCAATGTGACGTTTCAATCTGGTACAAGGAGAGCAAACACTGAAGGTCACCAGACCCAACGACTGCACAGGGCCGGCAAGGGGTACGGATGGTGCCATTGTGCCCGGAAACCGGGCATGTCTGGCAGCAGCCCGTGAGCAGGAAACCGGGGCGATTGACGGGCGATTCCACAGGCAGCGAATAATTAGCAGGAGTCGGCTACGACGTGCAGAGTAGGTGTTTGTAGCACCGATGGCGCCGTGGAAAGATTAGCGGGCTGAATACCGGGCCTGAACAACGTCGGTTTTCATCAGTCCATTACCCGACGTCAGATGGCATCAAGGTCGTTAAGAGGGGATCACCAGATGACAAGTGCACGATGTTTTCGAGTCACTGCAAAACTATTCCGCCAGAACGATCGCCAGGCGAACTATCATTTGGACATGACTCAGAATAAGCTATCCCGCTTGGACTCGAACCAAGACTAAAGGAACCAGAATCCTTCGTGCTACCAATTACACCACGGGACAATTTCAAGCTGGGAAAAAAAATCTTCTCAACCACTTCATCCAAGGTAATTTTGCTCCTGCCGGGGGTCAAGGTCACCCGTTGGCTGTTTCGGGAGGAATGTGCGCTATCTGCCATACTCTGGCGACATTATGGGTCTTTGGCGTGCGGTTGGTTGACGTCCTTATCAGGAAGTATTTAGAATCGCGCACTGGCTTACGCAGACCCGGGTTGTCCAGAGTCCCGTCACCTCTCGCCAGGTAGGGTGGCTGGCCCAAATGTGCCCGGTGAGACCGCATAGAGCGAAGGATTTGAAACGGTGCCCCGTCTAGAAATCACCAGCGGACCTGATAAAGGACAGCAATACGAGTTGTCCGGGGAAAAATATATCTTAGGACGGCATCCCGACTGCGACATCGTGGTGGATGTAGGATCAGTCAGTCGTCAACATTGTCAGGTACTGGCAGAAAACGGCCGTTTTTTCATCGAAGATCTGCATAGCCGGAACGGGACCCTGGTCAATGGTAATGCCATCCAGCAGCGAGTTGCCCTGTCGGTTGGTGACATGATCCAGATTTGCGATGTCAGCTTTCGGTTTCTGGACGAGTCGGCGTCGCCGGCGAGTCCTGACGCGGACTTGTTCAGTGATTCGGGCGTTGGCACGCTGATGTTCGACGACGATGTATCCAGTTCGGTCATCATGTCGAAAGTGGAAGTGTCGACTCATCATGGCCAGTTGAAACTTGTCAGCAATGCGGAGGTCAAGTTGGCCGCCCTGGTTGAAATTAATCGCAATCTCGGCCAGGCCCTGGCATTGGATGAAGTGTTGCCAAAAGTCCTCGACAGTCTGTTCAAGATTTTTCCGCAAGCGGATCGCGGATTCATCATTCTCAAAAACTTGGAAACCAACACGTTGATTCCTCGCTGGACGAAACTTCGGCGTGAAGGTGAAGATGAGAATCTGAGAGTCAGTCGTATGATCATCAATGAGGTGATGGAAACCAGGGAGGCTATTCTTTCGGCGGATGCAACGAGTGACTCACGGTTCGAGATGAGCCAGAGCATCGCCGATTTCCGGATTCGATCCATGATGTGTGCACCGCTGGTGGGTGCAGATTTAGTCTCCTTCGGAGTGTTGCAAATTGATACTCTGAACCAGCGCAGTCGATTCCAGCCTGACGATTTGGAGGTCCTGGCGAGTGTGGCATCTCAGGCAGCCATTGCAATCAACAGTGCTCAAATGCATGAAGCCGCCCTGAGACAACGTGAAATCCAACGCGATTTGGAACTGGCTAAAACGGTGCAGAAAGGTTTTCTTCCCGGACAGCCACCGCGGGTCGAGGGCTACCGGTTCTACGATTACTACCAGGCGGCGAATCAAATCGGTGGGGACTATTTTGACTACGTGATGCTTTCGGACGGTCGAATTGCGGTGATTGTTGCGGATGTCGTCGGACATGGAATTGCAGCCGCCCTCCTGATGGCCAAGTTGTCGGCCGAGGTCCGGACTGCCCTGGCGACGTGCCCTCAGCCCGCCCAGGCGCTGACGCAGTTGAACGCGCGGTTGGCTCAGGAAGGGATGAGTGATCGTTTCATCACTTTTGTAATGGCGGTGCTTGATCCCCGTAAGCACGAAGTGACCGTGGTGAATGCGGGGCACATGATGCCAATCGTCCGACGTGGTGGACCGGAAATCGAGGAGGTCGGAGAAAAAGAGGCAGGAGTCCCCCTGTCGATCGATGAGACGTTTGAGTACGAGCAGGTGACAACCAGGTTGGAACCCGGCGACTTTGTGACCTTGTACACCGACGGCATCAACGAAGCGATGGATCCGCAAGGTCAGTTGTACACTGTCGACCGGATTCGCCAGCAGGTTTCCGAAGCTGCGGGACCGGAATTGTTAGGGACGCATGTCATCGCAGATTTGCAGATTTTTGTAGGTGACCATCCACAGAACGACGATATCTGCCTGGTCTGTTTTGGAAGGGAAAGAACCGCTGAAATGGCGTGATTCTGGTGATTGCAGGTGTTATTTACCATGCCGAGGCAGTCACGGCCCGCCTCAAAATGCCATCTTCGGCAGGCACCGGCGAATTTTCGCTAGCTGTCTTTGGTCGAACAGTCTGTTCGACGGAGAAGGACTCTCCTGTCTCGATGGACGATAAAGATACGAGAGGAAGCAGGTTTTTCCTGCCGGGAGAGTGGTCCAACTGGAAGACAGTGAAACTTTCCGTGAACTGTGGAAGGTCACAAGCCTAAAGCGTTGCGGGGGAGCAGCTTGTTTGACGATCAGTATTCGAGCATTCCCGCCAAGTATTTACAATTTGTTTCCAAAGACTGTCGCCAAGTGGCGTGTCGGTTGGACTCGCTTGGCGATTGAATGCTGACCAGGCTTCAGAAAACACCGGCATGTGCTGAGACATGCCCCGCGGCAGATTGGCCGTCTGCTGGTTATTCTGAAGATTGCCGTCAACATACCGGCAGATTAAACTCGAGTTTTACCAGAAGAGGACCCGCTTTTCGGTTGTCGAGACAATTTTAAATCGCAGCCTCTTGTCTCGGCGAGTTGAATGACGATGATTCGGAGACTCATGTCGGCTCCAGCTATTCTTGGAATTTCCTGCTTCTATCACGACTCCGCGGCAGCCATGGTCTGCGATGGCGAAATCGCCGCAGCGGTTCAAGAAGAACGATTCACGCGCAAGAAGCATGACAGCAGATTTCCCAACCAAGGCATCCGTTATTGCCTGGAGCATGCTGGGCTGACCGCCAAGGACCTGGCGGCCGTTGCCTTCTACGACAACCCCATGTTGAGTCTGGAGCGACTGCTCAAGACCATACTTCACGCGGCGCCGGACGGAACGCCGCAGTGGCTGGAGGCAGCCCCTTCTTTTCTGGGAAGGAAACTGTTCATTTCACGGATGATCCGCAGTCACTTGGGCATCGATGCTCCCATACTGTTTGCCCGGCACCATCTTTCTCACGCGGCCTCCGCTTTTTATCCTTCTCCTTTCGAGCGGGCGGCCATTCTGAGCGTTGACGGAGTGGGTGAATGGGCGACCACGAGTATCGCTTACGGAGAGGGTGAGGACATCCGGGTGATGAAGGAAGTCAATTTCCCGCACTCGTTGGGGTTGCTGTACAGCGCTTTTACTTACTTTTGCGGTTTTCAGGTCAACTCGGGTGAATACAAGTTGATGGGTCTGGCGCCTTACGGGAGACCGAAATACCGAGATCGCATCCGGGAGGAACTGATTCACCTGAAAGCTGATGGCTCGTTCCGGCTGAACATGAAATTCTTCGGCTACTTGCGGGACAATCTTTTAACCAACGAAGCGTTTTACAGCCTGTTCGATGGTCCGCCACGGCCACCCGAGTCGCGGATCACCCGCCGGGAGATGGACTTGGCGGCCTCGGTTCAAGAGGTTGTTGAGGAAGTTGTTTTGCGTTTGGCAACCCATGCGCAAGAGATCACCGGTGCTTCTCATCTGTGTCTCGCGGGTGGAGTGGCTTTGAACAGCGTTGCCAACGGCCGCTTGGCGCGAAGTGGAATGTTCGACGGGATTTGGGTACAACCTGCTGCCGGCGACTCGGGCGGGGCGTTGGGAGCCGCGCTACTGGTGGGGCATCGGCGTTTCGGACTGACACGCAAGCTGCCGGGGAAAGGCCGTGATTCACAACGGGCGAGCCGTCTGGGGCCCAGCTTTCCCAGTTCCGAGGTCCGTCATTTCCTCGACAGGAACGAATACCCTTACGTTCATTTTGAGGACGAGGATGAATTGGCGAGGCGAGTGGCTCAAGAAATTGCTCAAGGGCGGGTAGTCGGCCTGTTTGCCGGCCGCATGGAATTCGGCCCGCGTGCCCTGGGGGGGCGATCGATCATCGCTGATCCCCGCAATGCGGAAATGCAGGTTCATTTGAACCTTAAAATCAAGAACAGGGAATCTTTTCGCCCTTTCGCTCCAGCGGTGCTCCGGGAACACGCCGGCGAATACTTTGAATTGCCCGGCGACAGTCCTTACATGCTGCTGGTGGTGCCGGTTCGGGAGGAACAACGGTTGACACCCGCTTCCGACGATGAGGCGGAGAACGACGACTTGTTGGAGGTCGTGCGTCAAAATCGCAGTTCGATTCCGGCAGTCACCCATGTGGATTACAGTGCACGTGTTCAGACGGTGTGTGAGGAGGACCACCCCGAGTTCTGGAGGATCCTCGACGCTTTTTACCAGTTGACTGGCTGCCCGGTGCTCGTGAACACATCGTTCAACGTTCGTGGAGAACCCATCGTCCTGTCTCCCGAAGACGCTTATCAATGTTTCCTGCACACGGAAATGGACATTCTGGTCCTCGGCGACTGCCTGTTGGTGAAGAAGGACCAGATAGCCGTGGATGAAGTGTTTGAATTTGCGGATGGGGAAGAGGTGGCCGCTGGCCACGTCGCCAGCATCGACCTGCTGCAGACGTTTTACGATCAGGAAGTCGTTCCGGTGGCTGAGCAGATAAAGTCGCGAGACGTTCCACTGCTCACGACCGACAATGACAAGAACGATCCGACCTGGTACACGTCGGTTCCCGAGGACGAAGAACTATGCGAGATCGACGAGGACCTTCTTCTTGGTTCTCTTCAAAAAAGATGGGAGTCCCAAGGCCTGCCCGAACTATCAGAACTCGCGCCCGGACTACTCGAACTGGCTGAAGAAATGGCGGCGGCTTCCGACGATGGGGATGACGAGGATTTCAGTTCGACGATTTACAGGATGTTCTGATACCAGACTCGATCTGCAGCAATTGGAGAAGACAAGAAATGTCTGGGGATTCCAAGTCGGGAGCCAAGTCTGGATTTGAGAGTCCGTACGTTGTTCTGAAAAGAATCCCGCAGTTTTTTCTGCCCAGGGTGGGTCGCGGGAACCGGCATTACGTGATGACGAAGCGAGCCATGCAGGTGGGACTCCTGCAGAGAAAAATACCTGTTCATTTTGCTGAGCAGAAAGCTCCTGAGGCTTACCGGGTATTCGCCCTGGGTGGATCGGCTTCCTTGGGCTGGCCGCACGCGTTTACTAGGTCTTACCCGTACTTTTTACAACGTAAACTGGAAAAGTTGTTGCCCACCCGTAATCCGGAAGTCCACAATTTGGGGGGCATGATGTTCCCCACTTACAAGGTGCGCATTCTGTTTGAAGAAATTATCGAATACGAACCGGACCTCATCCTGATCTATGCCGGCAACAACGAGTTCCTCGATGATGCCCTGTACCTGGAAAATTCCGAGCCGAGTGCAACGACGATGGAGGTGTCAGCCAAGCCCCCTCTACAGAGACGTGCGGATTCGTTCTTCGGGATGGATCGGCGCAGTATTTCCTGGAGCTTTCACAAACCCAATCCCGTCTGGGAGGATCCGGAACAATTCAGCACCGCCCGGGCTCATTACCGCCACAACCTGGAGGCGATGGCCCGGGCCTGCCAGAAGGCGGGTGTTCCCCTCCTGTTGTTAACGGTTCCTGCGAACCTGGAATGGAAGCCCAATGTCTCCGTTCATGAACCGGAGATATCCCCGTCACAGTTGGATCTGTGGAAAAAAAACTATGCTGCAGGTTGGCGTGAGCTGGAAGCAGAGCGGTTTGAAGCGGCGGCTGGCTTGCTGCAACAAGCGTGTGACGCCGGAACCAGATATGCCGAGAGTTGGTTTTATCTGGGAAGGGCTTTGCAGGGTGCTGGAAGATATCAGGAAGCGAAGCAGGCTCTTGAAAAGGCCCTCTACCTCGATGCCTATCCGTTCCGCTGCCTGTTCAATGAGGACATTCATGAAGTTGCCCATCGGCTCGAAGTACCGCTGGTCGATTCGGCCGCGGCCATCGAGCAGGTGGCGAACAACGGGATCGTCGGATTCGAACAACTGGTGGATTACGTTCACCCCACGGTGGCCAGTAATGACCTCATCGCGCAGACGGTGGTCGACCGTCTGCTGGAACTCGAAATACTGCCCGGGGTGGCACCAGTGCCGGCAGAATCCTTGAGTTGTCCGGTGCAGGCCGAAGAGGAAGATGACATTACAACCCTGCGACAACTGATGAGCCTCTTACTCAGAATGCACCAGTGGGACGAACTTCCCGGCTTGGTGGACCGCTTGTATGCCGTGATTGATACGAAATTCTCGGACAGTAAGTTTTATCAGGATTTGCGCAAAAAACTCGACGTTTGTGTCAAGATCTATACGGATTACTGGCGACTGCTGCGTAGTGAAATTGACGATGAAATCGAGTTCAGCCGTGAAGAAGCCGAGGCGATCTATAGCGTTTACGTGGATCAGATTTGGACGGAAATGGATGATGAACAGTTTGTCAGCCGGGAGGACTTCAAAAAATGGGTTCCACCTAAAAACTTCCAGGCTCTGGCCCCCTGCCCTACGGACTCCGCGGAGTTCCGCCGGATTGCCGGCTCGCGGCTCGAACTGCTGTCAACTGATGACGGGGGATTTCAACTGGCCTGTCAACGAGATGTTGTGGAAAGCCGTTTTTCCGGACACGCCCAGATGGAAGCATCTGCCCGGTTTGTCTGCTCGCTGAATGACCAGGCGTTCACCCGCCAAGATCTCCCGGAGCATTTGGAAGAGCAGCAAGCCCGGGAGTTTCTTTCAGGTCTGGTACGGAACGGAATTCTTGAACTCGTACGCGATTCGTCGACCTAGAAACCGGCACGCCGATCTGCCTTGTCATCCCGAACCGAACGGGGTTTCTCGAAAGGAGATGACGCGCAGTCGTCGCAGCAAGGCGAAAAGGCGAATCAGAAACGACTCGGAGCCAGGTTCCCCTTCGCTGGAAAACTTGCTGAAGAGCTCTTCAGTGGTGGTTTTTCCATCCAACAAGCCACCGACGAGCCTCTCGATCACGTGGACTTTGTGTGGGTCTGCGATCGCCAGCGACTGTTTTCCCCACGGTGTTTGCACGTGGAGTGTGACCGACCGTGGACGGGCAGGAGGCCAGGTGATGGCAGATTCCGGTATGATCCAGTACGGGTACAGAGAAAAGAAGGTGTCAAAAGCTTCTTTTTTCCCGACGATCCGCTCCTCCAGCACGCAATAGTCCAACTGGGTCATGAGAAGACACCAGAGGGCATCTTCCGGTGTTTCGACGATCGGTTCGCCCATCACGTTGAAAGAGGTGTTGAGCAGGATGGGAACCCCGGTCTTCTCGTGGAACCGTTTCACGAGTTCGTAATAGGTGCCGTTTGCCTCTTGCGTGACAGTCTGAACGCGACCTGTTCCATCCACGTGAACCACGCCCGGCACCTTGTCTTTTTTGTCTTCGAGAAAATCCATGACCCGTAGCATGAACGGACTGACAGGATCGACGCCTTCCACGTCGAACCAGTTGGCTACTTCTTCGAGCAGAATCACCGGGGCGAAGGGCCGGAAGGCTTCCCGGTGTTTTACACGGCTGTTCAGTCGTTCCTTTGCGTCAGGGCGGCGAGGGTCACAGAGGATACTGCGTTGTCCCAGCGCGCGTGGCCCGAGTTCTGCAGGACCAGCGAACCACCCCACGATGGAGCCACCGGTCAGAAGGTTCACTACATCCGAAACCGTGTCGGTCGACTCGACCGTTCGAATGGCAGGTGTGCTGGTGATTGCTCTTGAAATATTCTCCGCGTTGTAGGTGTGACCGAAACCATCACGCAGGAGTGGCCGGGGCGTGTAGCGACCGGTCAACTTCCAGGCTCCATAATAGGCAGCCCCGATGGCGACACCGCTGTCTTCCGCTGCCGGCATGACGTAGACGCGCCGGTAACCACTTTCTCGCACGATCCGCTCATTGGCCACGCTGTTCAGCGCCACTCCACCCACGTAAACAAGGTTTTCGCTTGGGCACAACTCGCGCAAACGCTCCACGAAATACAAAATCGCCTGTTCGAGTGCGACCTGTGCCGAGCACGCCAGGTCCTGGTACTCCTGCTGGAACGCGGGCCAGCGAGCCTGCTGCGAGAATCGCCTTTGCACAGCGTTGCGGAAAATGAAGCGGCCTTCCACGACTTCGAAAAATTCTTCTGCGGCAAAAACGGGGGAGCCGTAAGGAGCCAGACCCATGACCTTGCCGGCTTCGGATTCGTCACCAAAGATTTGCTCTGCCGAGGCTGAAAAGATCCCGCCGAGGCTGCCGAAGGTTTTCATTGATGAGCCCGGCGGTGGTTCATCAAGCCAGGCACCATCCTTGACCAGGTGTTTTTCCAGGGCCTTCAGGTCTGTGCCGGAAGCTGCATACAAGGATGTCGTTTCCCATCCGTCGGTGACCGGTTCGACAATGGCGCTCCGCTCGTCTGCGGAAAGGTCGGCCTGAGGAGATCCCATGCCATCTACGACAAGGACGGCCGCGTCGGCATACCCGCTGGTGGCGAACGCGCTGAACGCATGCCCTGCGTGGTGGGAGATGACCTCCAGCGGAACGCCGTTGGCGACGACGTTCAGAAACGGGTTTGATCGGACGTCGTTTTCAGGGCTGCGGGACGGCAACTGGGCGCTGAGCACGACAAGGTCCAGGTCGGAGGGCCCGATACCGGCCTCTTGAAGGCAGTAGTGGACCGCAAGCGAGGGACGCCTGCCGTTGAGCGGGGCCCGTTTGAGTCCAATCAACCGCTCCTCCTGAATGGCGACAACGATCCGGTCGCCCTGGAGCAGGCAGGCCGCCCCGTTGTGCGAGGCACTCAACCCCAGGATCCAAGGCTCGGATTTGCTAGCCATACCGTCTTTCCGTTGTTTCCCAGGCTCGCAAATAGGGGTTCAGCGCCAGCAGGGCCCTGCGGTCCAGCCGATCAGGGAAAGACGCGTCCCTGTTTCAACTGGCGTCACTCGGTGGAGTAAGAACGCGGGGAAGAGGATCACACAACCTTTTTTTCGTGGACCGGTGAAATGTTGCGCGGCAACTTTAATTTGCAGGTCACCGCCCTGGTATTCGTCTGAATCCGACAATTGAAGCACCAGCGTCAATTTTCTGTTGGAGAGAGGCCCTCGTTCGAAGTCAAGATGCCAGTCGAAGCATTGATCAGGGCCGTATTGAGTGAACTGAAGAGGATCTTGGATGCCCGTGAGGTGGAACTGGAAGATGCGCTCATTGGCCAGCTTGCCGAGCGTCTCGAATCGTTCATAAATCCACTGGGTTTCCGGTCGGCAGCGAAGCCAGCGGATTGCCGAATTTCGACTGCCGGACATTCCTGCCATATTCTCACCGTAGGCTCTTCCTTCCTTTTCTTCGAACGTACGACCGATGTCGACGATCTTCTGGATCTCGTCATCGCTGAAACCATCCTTGAAGGTGTGACAGTTCTTGTAATGATGGTTTTGTGTCAGTGCTGGTTGTAATTTGTCCCATGTGTATTCCATCAGAAATCTCCTGGACCCAAAGAAACCAACTAACGTTCGGTGACCCGGTGCAGAGGTGTTGACGAACCTCTCGCGATCAATCAACTCACCCGGAAGGCCCCAGCCAACTCACCCGGAAGGCCCCAGCCTCCCCTTCTCCAGTTTAATTCAATCCTCCTGAGCCTAGCAAGCGTCTGGTTGCTGACAACAACCAGCGGACCTGATGCACCCGGTTGGCAGGGGCCCACCCGAGTCACGGCATGCCGGCCAAAGCGGTGAGTGAAACACGGTGGCGTTCCACGTGGGGACTGACCGGAGAAAACACACCATGGGAAGTGGAAACAGACAGACACTTATTATATCGGCATCTGGGCAGGTGGACTCGAGACTCGCAGTCGGATCGTGCAAAGTTGCGGCAGTGGTACTGTGTGTGCTGAAAATCCTCTTCACGTTCTCAAACTCCGGCCGACAGAGGGGACGCGTGATAGCACTCTGTCTTTGTGAGCCGTGCGTCGTCCAAAGAGGGAACAACCGTTGCGAGTGCGTCTCGCGGTACCGCGGCTGTCGAGTCCAGTTTGGGATACCCACGGTTCGGTCGACCAGATATTCTAGTGAAGCTCACGGATGCTACCGGGCAAAAGTGCAAAGGTTTACCGCTTCCCACGCAACACGAGTGCATGGTTCATGAGTTTTCTTTCGCAGTTTGAACGTCGCTTCGGGAAGTACGCCATCTCCAATCTGACCGCTTCGATTGTGATTTGCCAGGTCGCCTGTTACCTGATGCAGGTTCTGGGCGATCCCGACTTCGTGAATTTACTGACCCTCACACCCAACGCAGTCCTGGGAGGTGAGGTATGGAGATTCTTCACTTTTTTGTGCGTACCACCGCCATTGAATGAGATTTTTGCGATTTTTTATTTTTGGCTGTTTTACATGTGGGGAAGAGGTCTCGAGCAGTCGTGGGGTGATTTCAAGTACAACATTTTTTTGCTGATCGCCTACGTTGCCAACGTTGGCGTGGCATGCATTGCTTTACCATTTGCCGAGCCCGAGGTGCAGTTGACCAGCAGCGCTTTCATCCAGGGGTCTGTTTTTCTAGCGTTCGCTTACGTGTTCCCCGACTTCGAACTGTCTCTTTTTTTAATTCTGCCGGTGAAGATCAAGTGGCTGGCATTGCTGTTGTGGTTCGGTTACGGACTGGGTTTTCTGACAGGACTGACGCATTTTTCTCAGGGGGGTTGGCTGAAGTGCCTTCTGATACTGGCATCGGTCTGTAATTTCTTCTTGTTTTTCGGACGAGATTTGTTTCAAAAGGCCCATCTCGCGCAGCGGAAGGCAAAACGCAATACGCTGGAAACTCAACGGGGAAAGGAGCCTCGACACCGTTGTGCAATTTGCGGGGTGACCGATCAATTGGACCCCAAAATGGACTTTCGGTATTGCACCCAATGTGACGGCACTCCCGGATATTGCACGGAACACATTCACGACCACCAGCATCTCGTGGCCACGGATGCCCCCACAGACTTTCCGGAAGGAGTCGACAAGCCACAAGGCCGGGTGCCGGCGACACCCCGACCCGTAGCGAGGTCTGCCGGGCCGGACGATTCAAGCCGGTCCGAGCCGGAACCGACGAAAGAGCGTACCGATGCTGTGGAACCTGCCGGTGACATTCTGAAAGCCGAGCTTGTCTCTGCGCAGCCGGCTGCTGACAGCCAGGCCGACGGAAATCAAAATGCTCCGTTCACTTCTCCGCTTCTGGCCCTGGTGAGCGAGCTGTCAGAAGCCCGTGGTCTGGGAGATGAGCACGCCCAGATCATTCAGCGGTCGCTGGGTCAGGTGCTGGAGCTTGCGATCGAGGTCGAGCGGGTCGCTGCGACCTATCGCTCGTCGATTGACGATTCTCACCGCCAGGGAAAAACGATCACGGGGACCATTGTCGGTACCGAACAATCCGTGGAACTATTGACGCTGAACGACAGCGACGTCGGTGGTCTGGCGCGCGGCGAGCGGTGGCGGGGATTTGCCGTGCTGGCCGACTGGGACGCGCTGTACAAACGTCTCAGGATGCTGGAATCGCCGCGCAGCTGAATACCACTTTTGAATCGGAGGACGACTGGACCTGACGGTTTCCGTTTCGCATCCGGGTGAGTGGAAAACTCTAAGTCGAATCGTCCAGGAGCAACGCCGCCCGGCAGCGAAGTTCATCGAGGAGAGCCTGCAAATGCCGACTGTCGGTCAACGGGTTGATCAGCGTGACGCGCAGCACGTAGCGACCATCAATGTGGTGTGACACCAGATAGAAGCTGCCTGATTCCACCACCACGCGTCGCAGTCGCAACTGGAATGTGTCGATTTCCTTGTCGGATGCGTGCAGCAACTGCCGGGGCAGATAGCGAAATACGACGATGTTGCATTCCGGCTCGTAGCGGGCCTCGAAATCTTCTGCTTCGAGTAATAATTGGTAAAACGACTTGGCCAGGTCAAACGTGGTGTCCACCATGTCCTCGAACAACTGCGGGCCAAACAATGACCAGGTGCCCCACAGGCCGAATGCCGCAGCACGCTTGCTGCATTCCACAACGCGCAATCCACTGTCATATTCGGCCAATTCCGGGGCGATCGGGTCGAACAGGTAAGGGGCTTGCTGGTCAAAGGCTCGAAAACGGTGTGACCCGTCTCGATAGAAAAGCAAGGCACAGAGAGCCGGCATGAAAAACATCTTGTGCGCGTCGCAGACCACGCTGTCAGCCCGCTCCAGTCCGGCGACCAGGTGTCGATAGCGCCGGCTCATGCAGGCGGCTCCACCGTGCGCGGCGTCGACGTGCAGCCACACCTCATGACGTGCACACACGTCGGCAACCTCGTGCAAAGGGTCAAAGGCGCCGATCGGAGTGGCGCAAGCTGCCGCTGACACGGCAATAATGGGCGTTCCTTTTCTTCTCAGCGCCAGCAGGGTTTCGTCCAGGTGCTGGGGGTCCATCGCCCGGCGTTCGTCGATTGCCACTGGAATGACCTGTTGGGTACCCAGCCCCAAAATGCCGGCAGCTCTCGCTATTGAATAGTGGGCTTCCGCGTGAGATACCAGTACGGGCATTGCCTGGTGGCCCAGCCCTCGCGTCCAGGTACCCTGGATCGCCAGGTTCCGTGCCGTCAGCAGGGCCGTAAGATTGGCCAGCGATGCCCCGGAAGTGATGGCGCCTCCGAAACTGTCCTGCTGGAACCCGAGTCGTACACCAACCTTTTCCAGGACCGCGTGTTCGACGGCAGTTGCCCAAGGTCCCATTTCGTAGATGGCCATCACTTGATTGGTGATGGCTCCCACCGTGTCGAACCAGGCCGCCAGCGGCACGGATGCCGGAACTTGATGGCCCACGTAGTGCGGATGATGTAAGTTCAATCCGTGTGACAGCGCGGTACGAACCAGGTCCGCAAACTTCGCAGTCAGTTGCTCTGTATCGGGCGGCTCGCAGAATTTGTCTCTCGAAGTTCCGCCACTTTGTTCGGCCTGGTCCATCCATGTTCGTGCCGCGGCGGTATTTTCCTCCGGAGTTCGCCAGTGAACGGTCGGCTCCATTCCCGAGGTGACGTTTTCGAAATGATCAGCCAGGATTTGCGACAATTTCAGACCGGCAGCCCGGATGGCCTGCGGAGAGAAGGCAGCTGAGATTCGTTGATGCGCGCCAGCGTTCCCGGGCTTCAACGGTTCGGAATGTGCATCCATGATTTTTCAATGTTCCGACAGTGACCATGAACCAGCGGGAATCGCTTCACATTACACGAAATGGTCCCGGGACATCAAGCAAGGTGTCAGCACCACAAGGGGCCGTCGGCTGGTGATTACACCTGGGAGCTGTGGGAATTGTTTTGCGCTGAACTTTCGCACTTACGGAGCCCCCTCCCGACTGTGAGGTCGGAGATGGCTTCTGAAACGCTCTGGATTGGGTGTGCCGGAGGCAACGCCCCGCGTCATGAATTTTGCACCCCCGGCAGTCGCGGGTGGAAATTGGCGGCCGCCTGAGATTCAGCCCGGTGCGGTGGCCGGGCAGCGGGCTGGAGGTGGGGAAAAATCAGGCAGGACCGTCTGCAACTGACCAGGGTCGCAATTGGGTTACCTTTCCGCGGGGAGTCGAAACGGGTAACCCGTGGCAAGCAGCGAACACTGACTTTTTATCTGTGGTCCAGAAACACCCTGCGTTTCACGGTTGGCCGTCTTGGAGACGGAAAAATGTTGCCAGCATTTCTGAGCCGTTGGGATTTTGCAACAGGAGATACGAAGTCGTCTGGAACGAAAGATGTCTTCGGAAACGTGCCGGGCGGCGGTGGGGTACTGGTCGCCGAAACCAACGGGGGACCCGGAGCAGGCTGCTGGTCCATCACCGGATTTGTTGCACTCTGATTTGTTGCACTCTGAGACGCTTGTTTGTCGGTTTTCTCTGGGAATTTCGAAATTTGTTTCCAGGTGCTATAAACGAGGACACTGATGGGAAACTTGGATGGAGAATTTAAACCGGGCAACACCCGATGGTGATAAAAAGCAGCACCTAGTATGCCGCAGACGGTGCACAAAACCAACGTAAATATCATCCTGCAGGTAGCGCGTATAAGGAACACGAGCCAACTCCGGTCGTTGTGGCGAATGCCGTCAGGAGAATCGAAAACTACAGAAAAGAACTTTGAAAAGCGACCACACAGAACGCGGGTCTCACTCAAACACTAGCATGTTATTGATCGGACGTTGGAAGTGAAGTCGACAGATGACCAAAAGGTTGCATTGAGACCGGGGTAACAGACAGTCACGAGTGTTGTGAGGAACGTTGGGATTGATGTTCCTTCAACAAATTGCGCATCACCCCGGACGTTGTTGGTGGACAAAAGGTTCTTGCTTTTCCGCACGACGCGGATGTTTATCTTGCGGTGCAATGGGCTTCAGACGCCGGCCATCGTCCTGCCAGGATTTTTTGAGTTGACTCGACCATGCGGAACGGGCCATCTGGTCGATTTCTTCCTGGTCTGAACCTGTAGACCTCGACGGTTTGTGTAGATGATCGGTGTAATCCTCTGACTTTTGCGTCCGGATGTGGTCGTAGGTCCGTACCAGTGAGGTTCCTACTACCGCAGCCAGCACAAAACTGGCCGTGACGGCAATTGTCGTACTGAAGCTGTTTTCTGAACCGAGCATGGATCCCGTCCTGCTTTTTCTGTGTGTTGAATGGGCGAGCCAATCGTTGGCTTTGCTCCGAACAACGCCCCTTAAGTCTAGCCTGCACCAAGTCTAGCCTGCACCGTGTCCGAACGAGATTTGATTTCCGGTGATGTTGCCAAAAGGCCACCAGAGTTGAAATTCGTGCACTCCAAGAGCTGGACCAATATGGCCAGGCACCGTTGAACCGGTTTCACTGGCTGGTCCTCAGCCCGGTCGGAATCAATCATTGACTTGGAACGTTCTGTCGATGAAAATCAAGAATCGTCGGGAGTTTTTGAACTTATTCAGACAGGCAAACGAACATGCTGGATTTGGTCGGAGCAGGCCGAGTACATACCTGCAACGGACTGACCCGTCGTGATTTCATCAAGGTGGGTACCCTGGGCCCTGTCGGCTTGAACCTGGCCCAACTTCTGGAGGCCAAAGAACAGGGCGCAGTGAAGGCGTCTGGGGATGACAAGTCCTGCATCATGATTTTTAACCTGGGAGCTCCCAGTCAACTTGACACATTTGATTTGAAGCCGGATGCTCCCGCAGAAGTGCGGGGTCCGTTTCAGCCGATCCAGACGGTGCGCCCGGAAATCCAGATCTCGGAAATTTTTCCACGCCATGCCAGGATTGCAGACAAGTTCTCTTTGGTCCGATCTTGTCACCACCGGGGAGCTGCGGTCCACGATTCCGGCTGGCAACTTCTCCAGACCGGACGCGTTTTCCGGGGCGGCGTGGAATCTCCACATGTGGGATCTGTGGTGAGTTATCTGCGCGGACGGAGAAGCGATTTGCCACCGTTTGTGATATTACCGGAGACCATGGGACGTGGCGGAGGAAATATTCCGAACGGGCAAGCAGGAGGATTTCTTGGTAAGGCTCACGATCCCTTTGCACTGATGGCAGATCCTTCTCAGCCGAAATTCAAGGTTCCGGATTTGTTGCCGCCTCCGGAAATTGGCACGGCGCGTCTCGATCGTCGCAGGCGGATGCGCGACATTGTGGACTCCGCGGTGAAAGATTTTGAGGCTAGTGAGGATGCTCGCCTACTCGACGAGAACTTCCACACCGCATTTCGGATGATGACCAGTCGGGAGGCACGCGACGCATTTGATTTGTCCCTGGAAAAAGACAAGGTGCGAGAACGGTATGGGATGACGCGTTTCGGACAGTGTTGCCTGTTGGCACGGCGCCTGATTGAAGCGGGGGTTCGGTTTGTTACCATCAACACTTTTTTGACCGTGTTTGATGAAATTACTTGGGATATTCACGGTTCGAAGCCTTTCACATCAATCGAAGGTATGAAAAACATTGTCGCGCCGGTATACGATCGTGCATACAGCGCCTTGATCGAGGACCTGGATCAACGTGGACTTCTCGATACGACCCTGGTGTGTAACCTGGCCGAGTTCGGCCGCACTCCTAAAGTGAATCCGGCCGGCGGGCGTGATCACTGGCCGCAATGTTTCACTTGTTACTTCGCGGGCGGGGGTATTCAAGGAGGACGAGTTATCGGTGAAAGCGATCCAATTGGGGCAGTCCCAGCTGACCGGCCTGTCGAGCCTCCCAACTTACTGGCCACCGTTTATCGCAGCCTGGGTTTTGAGTTTGAGACTCATTTGTCGGGTCCATCGGGACGCCCCTTTCCCCTGGTTGATTTAGGGTATCCTGAAATTCATGAACTCTTTTAGACGACTATCGGGTATTGGTATTTCGGCCACGCTGCAATCCTCGTTGTGGCACCGCGCGAGTTTTCCCGCGGTGGCCATGCTCTTTGCGATCTTGACAACCGGTGCGATTCCCCTGGCGGGACTACATGCAGAGCAAGAGCAATTCCCGGCGGGCCCCCGCAGTTTTCGCAAAGATGTCTTGCCAATTGTTGCTAAGGCGGGTTGTAATTCGGGCGTCTGCCATGGAGCCTTGTCTGGCAAAGGAGGCTTTAAACTTTCGTTGCGTGGTTATGACCCTGCCAGCGATTATATGGTCATAGCGCGGCAGAGCGGCGGGCGCCGCCTGGAGCTGTCCGATCCCGGGCGCAGTTTATTTCTGGCCAAACCTTCCGGAGGGATACCTCACAAAGGTGGCCTTCGCTTTGAAGTGGATTCACTCGAGTATCGCATCATTGCGGAGTGGATTGCCCAGGGAGCCCTTCCTCCGGCAGAAGGTGACCCGCGCGTCGAACGCATCGAGGTCCTTCCCAAACGAGTTTCGCTCGACGTGGGACAAAGTCAGCAGGTGCACGTACGAGCCCACTACACCAGTGGTGACTCGCGGGATGTGACCCGATGGGCCAAGTTTGATTCGACAGACAATTCGGTGGCGACCATCTCAGACGACGGTGAGCTGACCGTTACGGGTCACGGTGAGGGAGCGGTGACGGCCTGGTATACGAGCAAGATTGCCATGGGACGCGTCGTGGTGGCTTATCCCAACGAAATTGATCAGGCAACCCGGGATGAATTCCAAGTTCGCAATTTTATCGACCAACATGTTTTGGAGCAGTTGGAACGACTCAATCTGCCACCTTCCAGGCCGGCGGATGATGCCACGTTCCTGCGTCGAGCGTTTCTGAATACCACCGGCACCCTGCCTTCGGCGGAAGAAGTTCGCAACTTTCTCACGGACTCGTCAAATGACAAACGTGACCGTGTGATTGATTCTTTGCTTTCCCGTGCCGAGTTTGTTGACTATTGGACTCACAAGTGGTCCGATGTGCTTTTAATCGACGGCAAGCGTTTACCGCAACCTGCAGTTCAGGCCTACTATCAGTGGTTGCACCGTCAGGTGGAACGGAACACGCCCTGGGACGAACTTGTTTATGACGTGATTGTAGCCCGGGGCAGCAGCTTGGAAAGCGGAGCGACCAATTTCTATACAATCCATGCCGATGCTGAGAGTATGACAGAAAATGTGTGCCAGGCATTTCTCGGACTGTCGATCGGTTGTGCCAAGTGTCACAACCACCCTTTGGAAAAATGGACCAACGACCAATACTATGCCATGGCCAGTCACTTCGCGCGGGTACGTGCCAAGGGATGGGCTGGAAATCCTACCGGGGGAGATGGGCTCAGGACGTTGTTTGTCACTAGTGGTGGCGAGTTGATCCAGCCGTTGTCCGGGAGTCCACAACCTGCCACACCCCTGGACGGAGAACCCCTGGATTCCTCCTTCCAGGGAGACCGCCGGGTTCCGCTTGCACAGTGGCTGACATCTTCGCAAAACACTCTTTTTTCCCGCGCCATCGCCAATCGTATCTGGCAGAATTTTTTAGGCATAGGACTTGTTGAACCGGTTGACGATCTGCGCACTTCCAACCCGGCGAGCAATGAAGAATTACTGGCCGCGATTGCCAATTATCTTGTCGAACACGACTTTGATCTGAAGGCATTAATGCGTGCCATCCTCCGGTCTAGCACTTACTCTCTCAGTAGCCGGGTGATACCGGGTAACGAGAAAGAAAACCGGTACTTCTCGCATTATTACCCTCGACGCCTTTCGGCAGAAGTGTTACTGGACGCCGTTTCTCAAGCCACAAATGTTCCCAGTCGGTTCACCCGTGTTCGACTGCGAGGTGCCGACTTCAAGGATACCGATTTCTATCCGGAGGGTACTCGTGCAGTACAACTTTATGATGCTGCTGTCGTGTCCTACTTCTTAAAAACGTTCGGCCGCAATCCAAGGAATGTCACCTGCGAATGTGAACGGTCCAATGTACCGAGCATGGTCCAGGTACTGCACATTGCCAACGGCACGACGATTCGTGAGAAACTTGCTGACGACAGAAGCATCACGAGGCGTCTGCTAACGGAAAATCTTCCCGCCTATGGCAAGATCGAGGAAATTTATCTGGCCACGTTGTCCCGCTATCCCACGGACAAGGAACTCCAACAACTGCTTCCCTATGTCGCAGGAGTTGAAGGTCAACAGCATCAGGAGTCGCTGGAAGATTTGGTATGGAGCGTGTTGAGCAGTCGTGAGTTTCTCTTCAATCATTGATGGCAGACTGAGAAGATGATTGGCAAACTGAATGCGAAGCAAGTGCTGAAGGGCGAGGGCGTCGTGATGCAGGACATGAGACGGCAAGTGCGGCACAGATGCTCGAAACAGGAGCGGGTTGCAGATTGGATCCTGCAATCGGTGTCTCGTGTCCCGCAAGCACCGGTTGTCAAAATTCTGACCCTGCTGGTCCCGCTCCTTGGTTTTAGTGGGGGGGTTGGCAACGCCGCTGCTGACGCAATCGACTTTGATCGCCAGATTGCTCCCCTGTTCACAAAATACTGCGTTGCCTGCCATAACTCCGAAGACCGTGAAGGGGACCTGTTGTTAGAGACTTATAACGATCTGATGAGCTCTCAACGTGACCATCCGCTTGTCGTGGCTGGTGAGGCAGAAGCTAGTCAGTTGCTGCGAGTCCTCAATGGTACCGCAGATATCAAGATGCCACCTGAGGATCAGCCGGGTCTTACTCAGCAAGAGATTGGTCTAATCAGGCAGTGGTTGGATCAGGGTGCCCTGAATTCTCCGGAATCATCTTCCGGTGCGCCGCGCCTGGGGGTTCCGCGAATTCAACCAGCCAGAGAACAGTTGGCGGCTGTTACGGCCCTGGCACTGTCTCCCGACGGTCAAACACTTGCCATTGCCCGGTTTGGCAGGATTGAGTTCATCGAATCAGTGCTCCAGGAGAAATTCAGAAGCATTGATGATTTACCTGGAAAGATCAATGCGCTGAGCTACTCGCCGGATGGAAGCCAGTTGGTTGCGGCAACGGGAATCACGGGGCTCTACGGTCGTACTGACCTTTACACGGCGTCGGGCGACAAGCTCCTTCGATCTTTTGTTGGACATCATGATATCGTGGCTGATGCGGAACTGAGTCCTGACGGAGAATTACTGGCAAGTTGCAGTTATGACCACAAAATAATCGTTTGGCGTGTGCGGGACGGAAGAAAATTACGCGAGATTACGGGTCACAACGGGGCCGTCTTCGATATTGAATTCAGTCCCGACGGGGCTGTGCTGGCGAGTGCCAGTGCTGACGAAACGGTCAAGTTGTGGAATGTGGCCAGTGGCCAGCGACTCGACACACTCAGCCAGCCTCAGGCCGAGCAGTATGTTGTAGGTTTCAGCCCTGATTCGCGTTTTGTAGTGGCCGGTGGCGGGGATAATCGAATCCGTGTGTGGGAATTTCATTCCAAAGAAAAGCCGCAAATCAATCCTTTGCGCTATACCCGATTTGCACATGAAGGTGCCCTGATTGGGTTGGGATTCTCTCCTGATGGAACGAATCTGGTATCCACGGCTGAAGATTTTTCAATGAAGCTGTGGGAGACGGAAACGTTTTCCAGGTCGACATTACTTGCCCGACAGCCGGATGTCGTGTCGGGCCTCGCTCTGTCAGAATCC